>JBCCOI010000127.1:0-14300 GCA_039025515.1 Planctomycetota bacterium | reverse complement strand
CGATCGGAACGCTTCGTCGACCCGCCGACTTGGAAACACGATGTCCTCGGCGATGCAGGCCACACCGCGAGTCATCCATCAAGAATGTCGACACTATGAGACCGGGTGGGTCTTCGCTGAGAGATTTTGTCAGACGACGCCTTTGAGAGTCCCCCGTTTCCACTTTCGGTACACAGTTTTCGAATCAATTCGCTTGCGTTTCGACTCGAACGATACGCAACTCTACCGACAGCGGCTTCACTTCTACCGACAGCGGCTTCACTGGAAACCGAGTAGTCTCGCATTGCGTCAGGTACAACGTTTGGCTTTGGACACCACGTCGCTGCATGATCAAGATAGATGCGTCGATTCAAGGGTGCACCCAATGCATCGATGAGTCATCGAGCGTTTCGCGTTTCCAAATGGGCACGTCCGCCTTCAGCCGATCCATGATCCAGGGAATCGCTTCGAACACATTGCTGCGATGCGCGCTCGCGCCACCGACCAGGACACTTGATTGTCCCAGTGGGACCTCGCCCAAGCGATGAATAATCACCGTGCGAACCAAGTTGAAACTCTGTGCCGAGACGAGAGCCAACTCTTCGAGCTGTTTGAGCGCCATCGTTTCGTAGGCTTCGTAGTACAACGTACGCGTGACGATGAGTCTTCCGTCATCACCAAACGTCTTCTGTCGTGTCACGCCTGAAAACCATAGCTGGGCTCCGCAGTCTGCACCGTCCAAACATCCGGCCCAGTCGGACGGATCGATCGGTTCGCGAACAAGCTTGATCGTGTTCATTTCAAATTCAAAATGCGCCAGCAAGGCATCGGCGTTAGCTGTACGATCAGCCTCCGCTCACCGGCGGGATCAGTGCGAGTTCGGATGAGAAATCGTCAAGAATCGCATCACTTCCCACGAAGTTCCCGTTGACCGCGAGTCGGCTGTTTCGGATCAAGTCCGCAGAAACCGGAATGTCGCATGCAAGTTGCTCGATCAAGTCGCCGGCGGACTTGCCGATAAAATCGATCTCAGCGACTGAGTTTCCGGAAGCATCCCGCACGCCCGCGAACAACATGATTTGAATCTTCGGCATCACAATAACTCGCCCGAAAACAACGCCTGACCGCAGAGGATGCGTCGGCAGCAGCCTCGACCAACAAGAAACTCCAAGTGACCATCAATCACTCGGAGTTTCGATTATAGCGGAGGACACGGGACTCGAACCCGCAACCGGTTACCCGGCAACTGATTTCGAATCAGTCTGCTAGCCAATTCGCTTATCCTCCTGAACCGCCGTCGGTTCGCTGATCTCCGCGACCCCTCAAGCGATGAGAGAGTTTAGATCGGGAACGGGTTCAGGGACAGGCCTCTTATAGTTGTCGGTAAGGCGTCGGCTTGTCAAACGAGAGCCGATCCCAACAATCCAGTGTTTCGTTCTCCGTCGAATGTTCTCGCCGTGATTTCAAAGATGAATGAGACTCCCGAATCGAACGGTGGTGTTGGTGGAATTCCGGACCCACGCGCCGCACGCCGTAAGAAACTCGAGCAGTTGATCGAGCTGGGTATCGATCCGTTCGGATCTCGATTCGACGATCGAACATTGATGGGAACGTGTCGGTCGATTGCGGGCGAGATTCAATTTCAAAAGGCCGATGGTTCACTGTTGCCTCTGCCAGATGTCGAGTCTGACGAAGTCGATTATCGGCAGTGGAAATCGGACAACGGTCCCGGCGAAGAAATCGGGCCGCAGGTTCGGGTCGCGGGACGCATCATGCTGTCGCGTACGGCCGGGAAACTGATCTTTCTGAACGTCAAGGATTGGACGGGCGCGATCCAGATCTTCATCGGAAAGAAACAGGTCGGCGACGATGACTTTGCGCTTGCGAAGCTCTTTGACCTGGGTGATTTGGTGGGTGTCGAAGGGCGATTGGGACGAACCAACACGGGTGAACTGACTGTCTTCGCCGAAGACCTCGTCGTTTTGTCAAAGATGCTTGAGCCACCTCCCGAAAAACACGCCGGCCTAACGAATTTGGATTTGAAACAACGGATGCGTTACGCGGATCTCGCGTTCAATGACGGGACCATCGAAACCTTCTTGAACCGCACGAAGATCATTAAGTCGATCCGTTCAACGCTCGATGGGCAAGGTTTCTGCGAAGTCGAAGGACCGACGCTGCATACGGTCGCTGGTGGCGCGGCCGCACGTCCTTTCGAAACTCATCACAACGCGCTCGATATGCAACTCACGATGCGGATCGCGTTGGAGTTGCATTTGAAGCGTCTGATGGTTGGTGGCATGGAAAGAGTGTACGAACTCGGACGGGTTTATCGGAACGAGGGGCTGAGTCCTCGTCACAACCCAGAGTTCACGATGCTGGAAGTCTATCAAGCTTACGGCGACTATCGCTCGATGATGGATTTGACCGAAAGCGTTATTTGCAATGCCATTGATTCGATCGGCGGTGGCAATCAGCGTGAATTCAACGGCAATACGATCGACTTCACACCGCCATTCAAGCGAGCGACTTATCTCGATTTGCTGACCGGCGCCACCGGCGTCGATGCGACTGATGACGAAGCGATCCTGGCCCATGCGGCATCACTGGGATTGGAAGTTGCGGGGAAACACCCCGATGTCGTTCGCAATGAGATCTTCGAGGAGAAGGTCGAAGACACTCTGGAAGGACCTGTTTTCGTCATCGATTACCCTGCCAGCATCTGTCCGCTCACGAAACGTAAACGAGACAACTCGGAAATCGCGGAACGATTCGAACTCTTTATCAGTGGCATGGAGCTCGCCAACGCTTACACGGAACTTAACGATCCCGACCTGCAGCAAAAACTCTTTGAGACGCAGTTGGAAGGATTGGATGAAGAAGAATCGATGGCGAAGATGGACCACGACTTTATTCGAGCACTCAGGTACGCAATGCCACCGGCCGGCGGACTGGGTATCGGCATCGATCGATTGGTGATGATCTTGACCGGACAGAAGTCCATCCGTGACGTGATTTTGTTTCCGTTGCTGCGACCCGAATGATCGCGTGGACGTGACGAATTCCGTCCACCAAAGAAATTGACCGAGTCGACTTGATGCGCATCGTTCTTTGCTATCCCGTCAATAAGCGGCACGTCGCACAGTTGCAAGCTGCCGCGCCCAAGGCCGAGATCATCAATGCCGGGCAGCAACGCATCGATGAACTGCTGCCGACGGCAGAGATCTTCATCGGACATGCGAAAGTTCCTGTCAATTGGGACAAGGTGCTTGAGGCGGGCAGGCTTCGCTGGATCCAATCCTCTGCGGCGGGGTTGGACCACTGTTTGGTGCCGGGTGTGATTGAGAGTGACAAGATCGTTGTGAGTAGTGCATCCGGTTTGTTCGCGCCACAGGTGGCGGAGCAAACGTGTTCGCTGCTTTTCGGCTTGCTTCGCGGTGCACCAAGATTCTTTCGCGCGGAAGCGAAACGCGAATTTGTTCGATTGCCCACCGATGATTTGAGGGGAAAGACGATCGGGATCGTTGGACTGGGCGGCAATGGCAGGTTTCTTGCGAATGTTCTAGCGCCGTGGGAGGTTCGCGTCATTGCGACCGATTACCACCCCGTCAATTGCCCGGCATCGGTGGATCAGCTGCTACCGCACGACGAGCTCGATCGACTTCTTTCTGAATCTGATATCGTCATTTTGACCCTGCCCCTCAATGCAAACACGAAGGGGCTGTTCGACGACCAGCGCATTGCAAAGATGCGGCGTAGTGCCTATTTGATCAATGTGGCGAGGGGATCGGTGGTTATTGAGTCCGCCTTGTGTGAAGCACTGTCAAATGGTCATCTTTCGGGAGCGGGCTTGGACGTGACGGAGGTGGAACCGCTTTCGCCGGAAAGTCCGCTGTGGGATGATCCTCGGGTAATGATCAGTCCACATGTCGGTGCACAGTCATTTCGTCGCGTCGATGACTCAACTGCTTTGGCCGCCATCAACTTAAGACGCTATCAGCTCGGATTGGACCTCTACAACCAAGTCGACAAGCAACTCGGATTTCCACATCCCGGCGCGATGTATCGAGGCCAACCCGAGTAATGATCAGTGATCAATCGTTGCGTTCGTTGCATCGAGCACTTCTCAGCCTCTGAGCCATCAACCCAGCCACGCAGCGGAAACTCATGAGCAGCAGCATTCGACGACCACCACACGTCGAAGGAACCATCTCGCGAGAGCGACCAATCGGTCCGGTTCGCCTACCTGAGGAACTGAAAGCAGACTTCGTCAGGGAGTTCAATGCGATTTATCAGCGGGTCGGGCTTTGTTTGACCGAAAAGGGTCTCTCCGAAGATGCCGACGCGGAGTCCCGCTAATTTTGTCGCGAGACCTGAGCATTTACGGTTACAATCTCGAGCAAGTGACAGCAAAAAACCGGGGCTATCGCCCATCGGCTCAAGTAGCGTGAACCCCAAGTCAGATTGATTCGAAGCACCAGGGCACACCACGATGATCGCAACTCAATCTCAGACGTTTGCTGTTTTATGAGGCGTTCCCTCCCATCATTGATCGTTCTCGTCGGCTTTGTTTGCCCGCTGTGTGTGCTTCAGACAATGACGCACGCTGACGATTCTGTCGGGCACGACGAGACAGCGAGAAGATCATCAATCGCTCCAGAAGTGGATTTTGCGACTCAGATTCGCCCGTTGCTCGCCGATACTTGTTTTCAATGCCACGGCCCCGATGAAGAATCTCGCGCCGCCGATTTGAGACTCGATGACGCTGGCGAAGCAAACTACGTGCTGTCGCCGGGCGATGCTGATGCGAGTGAACTGATCGCGCGAATCGTCGAGACAGATCCAGATTTGGTGATGCCCCCACCGGAGACAGGAAAGAAGCTTTCGAAGGACCAAATCGAACTCTTGCGTCGATGGATAAGTCAGGGTGCGGCCTATGCCAAGCATTGGGCGTTTGAAAAGCCTCAACGGTCTAGCGTGCCGTCGACCGAGTTTGACGCTTGGGTTCGCAATCCGATTGATTCTTTCGTTGCCAGAAAGCTGCAACGAGAACAACTGCGGCCGTCGCCCAGAGCGACCAATCACGCGCTAATCCGCCGCCTCTATCTCGACTTGATCGGATTGCCGCCGCGCCCCGAGGATGTCGAACGTTTTCAATCAAAAATGTCGACACAGGCTGACGTTGGTTATCGCGAGTTGGTCGAAGAGCTCCTACAGTCCGAACATTTCGGTGAGCGATGGGGACGCGTTTGGTTGGATGCCGCTCGCTACGCCGACTCCGATGGGTATGAAAAAGACAAACCCCGATCTGCTTGGTTCTACCGAGACTGGGTCATTGATTCGCTCAACCGAGACCGACCCTACGACGATTTCATTGTGAGACAAGTCGCGGGAGACTTGCTGCCTGACGCTACGCAAGACGACCATGTTGCCACGGGATTTCTTCGCAATTCCATGGTCAACGAAGAGGGTGGCGCCGACCCAGAGCAGTTTCGCATGGAAGCCATGTTTGATCGGATGGATGCGGTCGGAAAGGCAGTTTTGGGGATGACGATTCAATGTGCCCAATGCCACACTCACAAGTACGATCCGATCCAGCATGATGAGTACTACGGCATGTTGGCATGCCTCAACGATACGCATGACGCGATCATCAGCGTTTACACCGATGACGAGCAGCGTGAACGCGATCGAGTTCTTTCACAGATCGCAAGCTTGAAGTCCGAATTTCGCGAGCTGATTCCGGACTGGGAAGATCGTCTGTTGACTTGGGTGGACCACGTCGTTAGCAAACCGCAACCGTCATGGCAGACGATGAAACTTGATTTCCTCGATACGTCTTTGGGTGGATCAAAGTTTCTTCCTCAAGCGGACGGCTCCTACCTTTGTCAAAGCTACGCTCCGACGAACTTCAAACCGGAAGGGACGGGCGTTTTTACAGGAAACCGAATGACCGGGTTTCAATTGGAGTTGATTCGGCATGCAAATTTACCAAGGAGCGGTCCGGGACGAAGCGTCGATGGCACTTGGGCATTGAGCGAGTTTTCGGCGACCGTTCAGTTGTCGGGAGATCTTTCGAAGAAGATTCCGATCAAGTTTGCTCGAGCCGCAGCAGACCGCTCGCCCGAAACATCCGATCTGAAAACTCGCTACGACAATCGAAAGAAATCCAAGCGTGTCGTCGGAGGTGTCGAGTTCGCGATTGATGAGAACGAGAAGACGGCGTGGACCAATGAGGTGGATTCGCCGTTGGCAAACACCGATCAAGTCGCTTGGTTCGAACTAGCGGAACCCATTGAGATCCCGGCTGACCAGCATGCGGTTGTCAGCGTCTTTCTCGCTCAACGCCATGGCGGGTGGAACAGTGACGATAACCAAACGTTCAATATTGGGCGATTCCGCGTCGCCATCACCGGTGACGAGGTTCCGAAGACTCCGCTTCCGATCGCCGTCCGAGATGTCTTGAGTCGGCCACGTTCGGACTGGACGAAAGACGATCTCGACACCGTCTTCGACTATTGGCGAGTGCAACTCACGCAGTCGAAGGGTTTCGTCGATTTGAGGCCGGCGACGAGGCGGCGGGTTAGCGAGATCAATCAACGGATCGATGCAGCCTGGGAATCCCACCCGATGGGCACGACCCAATTGACTCTCCAAGAACGTCAAAATCCCCGCCAGACTCACGTCCTCGACCGCGGTGAATTTCTGAGTTTGAAACACGAAGTCCAACCTCACGTACCGGAGTTCTTGCACCCGATGGACGACGAGTCGGGTGAGCCGGCGCGGCTGAGATTCGCGCGATGGCTCGCATCTCCACAGTCGCCCACGACCGCTCGCTCCATCGTCAACCGTATTTGGCAAGAGTACTTTGGCGTGGGCCTCGTTGAAACGAGCGACGACTTCGGTACGCAGAGTACTCCACCATCTCACCCAGACCTTCTCGATTTCTTGGCGATCGAGCTGATGGAGAATGGTTGGAGCCTCAAACACCTTCATCGACTCATTGTCAATTCGGCGACCTACCAACAATCCTCCGCACTTACAAAGGAACTTGCCGAGCGTGACCCCTACAACCGACTCCTCGCGAGGGGAGCAAGGTTCCGTGTATCGGCGGAGACGGTCCGAGACATCTCGCTCGCTTCTAGCGGTCTGCTAAGCCCAAAAGTAGGCGGTCCGAGCGTCTATCCGCCGGCACCCGCGTTTCTGTTTATGCCACCGGTCAGTTACGGCCCAAAAGTCTGGAACGAAGCGAGTGATGAAAGCCGCTATCGGCGAGCCCTGTATACGTTTCGTTTTCGGAGTGTCCCCTACCCGATGCTGGAGAATTTCGATGCCGTTTCGGGCAACCTGTCCTGCGTGAAACGATCTCGATCGAACACGCCCATGCAGGCACTGACGGCACTCAATGAGCCCGTGTTCCTGGAATGTTCCACTGCATTGGCGGCGAAACTTTTGCGTGAGCCTTCGAGCGAAGATTCACTGGCAACTTTGCGTTCGGCATATCTTCACTGTGTCGCTCGCCCTCCCACGGATCGTGAGTCGTCCATCTTACTGGAGTATCTCGACAAGCAGATGAATCGTCTAGCTGCGAAGTCCCTGGATGCAAATGAGATACTTTCGGCTGCTTCGCATTTGGACACGGAAGGTATCGATGACGATGCGTTGGCTGCCTGGACGCTGGTGTGCCGAGTGCTCATGAACTTGGACGAAACGATCACACGTCAATAGTTTGGATGGTTCTTATGTCGATGTCTGTTTCTCGTCGCTGGTTCTTGCGTGATTGCGGTGTCGGTTTGGGGGCGGTCGCAGCCACACAGTTGATGTCCGCTGATTGCGTCGCTACGAAGCGGTCCGCAACGGATCCTCTTCGAGTTCGAACGCCCCACTTTCCGGCGAAAGTAAAGAACGTCATTTTCCTGTTCATGGCCGGAGCACCAAGTCACCTTGAGCTCTTTGACTACAAGCCGGAGCTGAAACGTTTTAACGGCAAACTACCTCCCGCGGAGTTGCTTGAAGGATACCGAGCCGCGTTCATCAATCCGCAGTCCAAGCTGCTCGGCCCGAAGTTTAAGTTTTCAAAACACGGTCAATGTGCGGCCGAAATCAGCGAGTTGTTGCCGCATACGGCCAGGATTGCGGATGACCTGACGATCATCAAATCGATGACCACCGATGCTTTCAATCACGCACCGGCGCAGATTTTGATGAACACGGGATCCCAGCTTTTCGGCAAGCCAAGCCTTGGGTCGTGGACGCTCTACGGTCTTGGCAGCGAGTCAAGCGACCTTCCGGGATTCGTCGTGTTCAGCAGCGGTCGCAAGGGGCCGAGCGGCGGCAACAGCAACTGGGGAAGCGGTTTTCTTCCGACCGTCTACTCAGGTGTCCAACTGCGGAGCGTCGGAGACCCCGTACTGTATCTCTCGAACCCTCCTGGTATGGATCGCCGTGCACAACGGGATTCACTCGATGCGATCACGGCGCTGAATCAAGAGCAGCTTGCACTCACCGGCGATCCCGAGATTGCGACGAGGATCAATTCCTATGAAATGGCATATCGAATGCAGGCGTCAGCACCCGAGTTGATGGATGTAAAGGCGGAGACTCAAGAGACGCTCGACCTCTATGGAATCGACGCGGAAAAGCCTTCTTTCGCCAAAAACTGCCTCTTGGCTCGGCGTTTAGTGGAACGCGGTACAAGGTTTGTCCAGCTCTTCCATGAAGCTTGGGACCAGCACGGGAATCTGGTGGGAGGATTGAAGACCAACTGCAACGATACGGACCAAGCCTGTGCCGCCTTGGTACAAGACCTCAAGCGGCGGGGGATGCTGGAGGAAACTTTGGTGATCTGGGGTGGCGAGTTCGGACGCACACCAATGGTCCAGGGCGGCGGAAACGACGGTCGGGATCACCATCCCAATGCGTTTACGATGTGGATGGCCGGAGGCGGTATGAAGCCCGGGATGACACTCGGTGAGAGTGACGAATTCGGGTTTAACGTCACCCAAGACGCAGTGCACGTCCGCGATCTTCATGCCACCATCCTTCATCAACTGGGTTTCGACCACACTCGCCTCACCTACAAGTTTCAGGGGCTGGATCAGAGACTGACCGGCGTGGAGCCGGCTTCGGTCGTGCACAAGATCTTGGCTTGAACGCTCGATTGCGCTGTGAAAATCCTTGCCGTTTGCTGGCGGCCGACGAAACGAAATCTTGGCTAGTCCGTTAAGCCAAAGCGGACGGCTTTCACGGCCGCATCGGTACGATCTTTCGATCCAGATTTTCTCAGCACATTCTGGACGTGCTCCTTGACTGTCTCAACGCTGATTCCGAGCGAAGTGGCGATCTCTCGGTTGCTTAGCCCGAAAGCTACGTGACGTAGAACCTGAGTCTCGCGTTGTGTCAGTGAAACATCCGTAGGGAGTTTGTCGTTGGAAGAGGTTTGTCGAAGCAATCGGATGACGCGATCCAGTCGCCCTCCGGGAATCGGACTTCCGTTCTGATGGACGTACTTGAGTACCTGATGGAACCGCGTGATCGGATCCGACTTCAAAACGAAGTCATCGGCTCCGTTCGCCGCAGCGCGGGCGACGTACACGTGATAGTCAAACGCAGAAAAGAGGACGATTCTCAGCTCCGGGAACTCGGAGCGCAGTCGGATCAAAAGCGACAGCCCGTCCTCTTCCTTTAGCTGAATGTCAAGCAGCACCACATCGATCTCATTCTCCGTTACGGTCCGCACGACCTCCTCGGTACCGCCCGCGGTCGCGCACATCTCGACATCCAAACCGTCGAGGCAACTTGAGAGTCCGGACCGGATCGCTTCATGGTCATCGACGACCAATAGTCTGAACATAAACGCTTGACCTGTTGAAGAATGACCCGCCAAGAGGATTCGCCCCCTGGCGTTGTGATCATTCCCTTTCCTGTTTCGGTGACCGTATTCGCGAAGATCACCCTTCGCGACGCTTTGCCCAGAAGGACGTTCCATAGGAAACGCCACCAAATTTCGGCACATCAAACGTGGACGGCATGGCGTCTTCACGCCCGACAACATCACCCAGTATCTCGCGGTTTCACCAACCTAACAGCCCATCCCCCCGAATTAAGGGGTTCGCGGATGTACACATCGTGTACTTCGTCCTCGGGGATCGATGGCATCAATAAGTCGTGGGAAATTACACCAATTACTCCACATCCGCGACAGGTATTCGTCTCGGCTAAACTCTCTCACAGCCCGACCTTTTCCCCGCGGGCGTTCTAGTTTTTCGATTTGCTGTTTGAGTGACGACTAAATGATGCCCTCCTTTCGAAGCTGCCTTTTCACACTCGCCGTGCTCCTCTGCGGCCATGGACTCGCAGATGATCGTTCACCAAACATCATTTTCTTTTTCGCGGATGATCAGACATCAAGTTCACTCGGTTGCTATGGAAATCAGGTCGTTCAAACGCCAACGATCGATTCACTCGCGGAGCGTGGTGTGCGATTCGACAACATGTTTGTCAGCCATTCGATTTGTTGGGTCAGCCGAACGACGATTCTGACCGGCATGTTTGGACGCAGCTATGGAACGTCGGCGAATCCAGAGCTTGCTCGCCCCGATGTGGTCAACGAGTTATTCAGTGATTTACTCCGCCAACGAGGCTATCGAACGGGCTACTTTGGCAAGTGGCACGCAAAGATGCCGAAGGGTTATCGCCCGCAGGATCACTTTGACGAATTTGAGGCGATCGGAAGAAACCCCTACTACAAACGGATGCCCGATGGAACGCTGCGTCACGAGACTGAGCTGATCATCGATCGGGGAATCGAGTTTATTGAGTCTCAGCCAAAGGGTAAGCCCTTCTCCCTTAACCTCTGGTTCAATGCTTGCCATGCCGAAGACAAAGATCGCCGGCCCGGGATTGGTCACTTTCCTTGGCCACGGACGGCTGATGCTTTCTATGAGGACATCACCTTTGAACCGCCTCGTCTAAGTGATCCGGCAATCTTTGATGCGCTTCCGGAATGTCTACGCACGACGATCAATCGGCAACGCTTTTTCTGGCGGTGGAACTCGGAATCAAAATATCAGCAGAACATGCGCGCTTACTACCGCATGGCGACGGGGATTGACCAAGGCATCGCTCGCCTTCTCGGTGTTCTTGAAGAGAACGGCATTGCGGACAACACCATCATCGTCTACTCGG
The DNA here is from genome assembly GCA_039025515.1 of Planctomycetota bacterium. Lineage (GTDB taxonomy): Bacteria > Planctomycetota > Planctomycetia > Pirellulales > Pirellulaceae > Stieleria. The sequence goes on along the minus strand of JBCCOI010000127.1, from coordinate 3,134 downwards.
CGGACAATGGATATCACATGGGCAACCGTGGACTCGCAGGCAAGTGGTCTCATTTTGAAGAGTCGCTTCGCGTTCCACTGATCGTCTACGATCCGCGCGCCAAGAATCCGGGGAAAGTCGTCGACGAGATCGCCTTGAATGTGGATCTTCCAGCGACCTTCCTTGATTGGGGTGGCGTCGACCTGCCGGAACGTTATCAGGGGCGTAGTCTCGTGCCCGTCTTAGATGCTGCTGAGTCCGGGGAGTCCGTTGGTGATTGGCGTAGTGACTCATTTCACGAACACTTTGCGGTTCGGAATCGGATTCCGGCGTTCGAAGGCATCCGCAGTGACCGCTTCAAGTACGCCCACTACTTCGACAACGACGTGGAGTTTCTCCACGACTTGAAAAACGATCCGGATGAGCTAATTAACTTGGTTGATGATCCCGACCATAGGGACGTTCTGCAAAGCATGCGCAATCGTACTGCATCACGAGTCAAAGCTCTTGGTGGTCCGATCGATCCATTCAAGGGAGAATTTGTCCGTTCCACCGTGCCTTACCCCAAGGCGGCCGGCTCACTTTTGGATAACGAAGGTTTTGAAAAGATCTTCGACGGCAAATCGCTTCGGGGATGGACGGGAGATCCCAAGTACTGGTCCGTCCAAGACGGCGCAATCACCGGAATAACGGACGGAACGGTTAAGCTGAATCGGTTTCTCTCCTACGAACCGACGACTGTTCGCAATTTCGAACTTCGAGTCCAAGTGAAAGTAAGCAAGGGTGGAAACAGTGGCCTCCAGTATCGGGGGCTTAGCCGGCCGGATCTGGGGATAGATATTGTTACCGGCTATCAGTGTGACGTCGTCGCGGATGTGCCTGGCTATAACGGGATGTTGTACGACGAAAAAGGCCGGAGGATTCTGGCGCGGACGGGTCAAAAGGTTGTCATCGATATTCATGGCCAGCCCTGGGTCATTGACACGATGCCCACGAAGTCATTCGCGCCCGATCAATGGCATGAATACCGCGTGCTTGTTCGTGGCAATCATCATCAACATTGGATCGACGATTTGATGACGGCCGATGTCGTCGACTTGGATTCGAAAGGACGGTCACTCGAAGGTGTTTTGGCCGTTCAAGTGCACGTCGGTCCGCCGATGAAAATTCAATGCAAAGATGTACGCTTGAAGCACCTCCCGGACGATCTGCCTCTTCGAACAAGCGACGATACTCCGATTCCAGACGACGCTGTCAAAGTGGTTCCACAGGGGGCGGATCGCAAGCGTCGTAAAAAGTAGCTGACATACTTTTCGATCGGGCTTTACGAGCGGGCGTCGCGCGGGGTAGGACGAGGTCGCGATTACTGTGAAGCTCGACGTTGATATTCGACGAGGCCGTGCAAGGCGTGGTACAGAACACCACACTCCAGATCGACGCCCTGACATTGGTCGAGGACATCGCAGAGTTGGCTGACGCTTCGGCGGACCCATTCCGATCTCAAAAGTTCCCGGTCGCCAGCGATTGCTAAGAACTCCAAAACGTGCCCGGTAGTCCCAAGTATTTCCCCGAGATCACGGCACCATCCGGAACGATGCATGTAAGCCGTGCTGTACGAGCCATCCGGATTTTGGTTCACGCGTGATAGCTCGATCGACTGCCGGATCTTTTCTACTGCGGTGCGCCACGGGCCTGTGATTTCTTTGTTTTCACGACGCCGCCGATTGACGGCAGTTGCGATTCCGATCAACCGATGGGTGCCGCCGCAAGCACTTTCGGCAAGTTCGGATTCGCACTCGAAAGAGAGTAGCTCTGCCGTGCTCCACGTTTGCCCGTCGCGGGCGACCCAGCGATGGTCTGTCGGACGAAAGGTAGATAAGGGGATAAGCGTCCAGCTGAATTCTCCCTCGTAATTCATCGGGACATCCCATTCAGCCTGACGGAGCCAATCTGCTACGGTTAATTCAATTCCGGAGACGACCCACGGCGTCTTCAGTGACACTCCCGCTTGTGCAATGACCGCGAGCCATTGATCACGATGGCCTTGGCCAACTTTGGAATCGGGCTGAAGGTCGACGCGGATTCCTCGACCGCTCGGGGCTGAGCGGTCGTTGAAGACATCACCGAGGATTGGTTGAAAGCCTGCGCAAATTCCACCCGCCCCAAAATACTCGAGTGCCGATTCGGTTTGCGATAGCGTGTCGACTGCAAAATCACGGCCGAAAGCGAGGATGCCATGGAAGATCTGCCAAGCACCATGCATGGATGTTGATAGCCCTCTGCTCGACTTCTCACGCTCAAGTACTTTTTCCACTCTTGAGATCAATGATGAGAAATCAGTTCCGCCCGAACGCTTACGGCTGACACCGGATGTATTCTTTGCAGAAGTTGCTTCTCCCGAGGACGATCCTTGTCCTTTGTCTTCGCTGCTAGGCACAGAAAGTGGGCAGCCGACTAACGACAACGAAGTCACCGCCGCGGTCGTTGCCAGCCAACGTCGTCGATTGCAACTGCGAGTGTCAGATGACGTTTGTTTCGCGGGCCACATGGCAAATACTTCTTCGGGCGACTTAATCTAAGATCGTGATCCCGGCATTGGGAAGCAATCGTCGATACACGCGTTTGATCGGTTCTTTGCCCGGAAGCCTACGCAGTAGCGAACTGGCGTGGTTGCTCGCACATCTCCAATGTCGATAGACGATGTTCCCCGTGAAGCATCCTTGTGACACAGAGTCCAGCGAATCTGTCTGCTTTAACTTGTACGGCTGCTCTCCATAACCCATATCGATACAATGCAAGTCGTTCTCAGACGCCGACCCGAGTATCTCGCGGAAGAGCCCCGTGCCGGGTGAGTATCGTGCAAAACTGGGGTTGTAAGATGGAAACCAGTAGTGAAGCAGGCCTTTCTCGAGAAGCCCGACGTGCATTGCGACGACTTTGCCGCCGGCCTTCAAGACCGAGAGTACTCCTCGCATTTCGGATGTTTCACATCCTGGATTTGAGCACAACTCTTCCAAGAGGCTGCGAGTCCATTCGGGGACAAAGAGATCGAGAATGTTTGTGCGGCGATATTGTTGGCGTTTCCACCGAATCGCTTCTCGCAGGAGATCCAAAGATCGACAATCAAATTCGAATTCGACCATTCCCTGTTCTCG
>JBCCOI010000126.1:0-14344 GCA_039025515.1 Planctomycetota bacterium | reverse complement strand
GGGTGAGTCTCTCAGCGGGTCGAACGTCAATGGCAGCTATGGCGATGATGAGATCGACGGCACCTCGGAAGACGACGTGCTCGATGGCGGCCACGGTGAAGACATCATCCGCGGTGGCGAAGGTGATGATCGGCTGATCAGCAGGTCATCACCTTCGCCACCGCGGATGATGTCTTCACCGTGGCCGCCATCGAGCACGTCGTCTTCCGAGGTGCCGTCGATCTCATCATCGCCATAGCTGCCATTGACGTTCGACCCGCTGAGAGACTCACCCGCATCAGTGCCTACGAGTACTCCGTCGATCTCGGCCGGAGTCTCAAGTCCTCCGAGATTCACTCCGACAAGATCGGCGATCTCAAAAGGTGATAGTTGACTTGGATAAACATCGAATGCCTCGATCGTTCCTTCCAACGCGTCACGAAGGTTCGGGCGGTCGCCGTCGCGCCTCACCGCGCTGGCTCCCAAGATTAGGCTGTTCGTATTGAGCTGCATGCCTTGATCAAATTCGATCTCACCATCGGCGGTCCGTCCGTCGACATAGAGACGTAGGCCTTCTTCGCCGAAGGTGATCGCGACGTGATGATCTTCACCTGCGATGACCGATCCGGCTGCGGAACGCACGGTTTCGCTTTTGCTGTCGCTTTGGTAGCGAACTTCGACTCGATCGCCGTTGACCCAAGCGGTTAGGTGACCGCCGTCTTGGTAATTGCGATGGTCTTTGCTGAGCAACGTTTGCCGGCCATCGGTGTCTTCCACGCTAAACGTCAAGGCGTAAGTGCCTTCGGCGAGTGCGAAATCTTGGCTGTGAGGAATTTCGACGTGATCATTCGTCGAGCCGTTGAACTCGATTGCTTCAGTTAGTGAAAAGAACGAATCAGCCGCCAGCAGTTGTCGTGATTCCAAGGTCTCCAATAGGCGGACACGTTTCTGCGATTTGTATCGAGTGGCTTTAGCTCGGGATTCAGTCCGACTCCGTCGGGCTCGGTTCGCGAATGAAATGAAAGTCCGACTTGCTTCTTTTGCAATAGAACGCATCACAATCCTTTTTGTTGAATTGGTTGAATCGACAAGGAAGCGAAAAAGTGGCCGGCCGGTTTTGTGGGATGGATATGCCGTGTCAGCGATGAAGTGATCAACGAGTCAAACGAGCAAGAAGAGATGTCAACCAGCTTTGGTGATGGCCTTTAAGTCGTGGCCGAATGCACCCGTGAAGTCAACGCGAAAGAATGACGATTAGGCAAAATAAATCGCACGTCCAGCACCATCGAGCTAGCTGACTCCCAACATCGCCGAGCAATTCACGTGACGGATGTATAGAGAAAGATTCGTAGTGCGTGACGGATAAATCAAAGCCGATGCACCTTTGCACAGGTTCGATGCCTGCTGGCTCAAAGACGTCATCCCAACGCTTCGAATTCGATGCGGAGTGGCTCTTGATTGACAGATGATGCCGTTCGTAGGCGGCGTTCATTTCGTTGTCGTCATTCGGTTCGAGCAATGGTTTGCCAATGCACGTGGCCGAATCGTCAGGGGCGGAAAGCGTTCTTTTCAACGTCACACGGCAGACTGCGGTTACCGCCGCCAATGCTTCCGTTCTTTGGCATTTTTTTGCCACATTCCGAGAAACGAGTAGGCCGCTACAATCGCGATTTCAATAGCAAATTTTACTGGTTTCAATTGTCTCAACCCCCAGTCACCGGCATCGATGGACACTCAGCAAGCAGATCCAAGCTCGGACACGCAATCCCTGGAGTCGAAATGGGGGCGTGACCCCTCGAAACCGCTCAGCGAGAACAATCACTTGCTGCGTTGGATCGAGAAGATGGTGGAATTGACCGAACCGGCTTCGATTCACTGGGTCGACGGATCACAGCAAGAGTACGACGCGCTCTGTGCCGACATGGTTGATAGCGGCACGTTCATCAAACTGAACGAGGAACTCTGGCCCGGGTGCTTTCTCTCACGCTCAGATCCCAATGATGTTGCGAGGGTCGAAGACCGAACGTTTATCTGTTCACTCTCCAAAGACGCGGCCGGTCCGACGAATAATTGGGAAGACCCGTTTAAGATGCGGCGAAAGCTGAAGGACCTGTTCCGCGGCTCGATGCACGGCCGAACGATGTACGTGTTGCCCTTCAGCATGGGCCCCGTCGGCTCGCCGATGTCACAAATCGGTGTCCAGCTGACGGACTCGCCCTACGTGGTCGTGAACATGAGAATCATGGCCAGGATCGGGCTGCCCGTGTTGGCCGAAATCGATAAAGATGAGAAACGCGTCGTGCCGTGCATGCACTCCGTCGGCGCTCCGTTGGAACCGGGGCAAGATGATGTGCCGTGGCCCTGCAACGATGAAAAGTACATCGTACATTTTCCCGAGACGCGTCAGATTTGGTCTTACGGCTCGGGCTACGGCGGGAACGCGCTGCTTGGCAAGAAGTGTTTCGCGCTTCGCATCGCATCGAACATCGCACGTGACGAAGGTTGGATGGCGGAACACATGCTGATTTTGGGCGTGGAAGACCCGCAGGGCGAAAAGACCTACGTCAGTGCTGCTTTTCCGTCGGCTTGCGGGAAGACAAACTTTGCCATGCTGATTCCGCCCGAAGGCTTTAAGGACTGGAAGGTTTGGACGGTGGGCGACGACATCGCTTGGATCAAGCCTGATGAGACGGGCGGGCTTCGCGCCATCAACCCGGAAGCAGGCTTCTTCGGTGTTGCCCCAGGTACGTCTGCGAAAACGAACCCCAATGCAATGGCGACCCTCTCACGCAACACCATCTTCACCAATGTCGCACTGACACCCGAAGGCGGCGTTTGGTGGGAAGGAATGACGGAGGAACCGCCCGAGGAATGCATCGACTGGCGAGGCAACAAATGGACTCCGGAGATCGCAGAGCAGACAGGCGCGAAGGCGGCGCATCCGAATTCACGATTCACGGCGCCGGCAAGCCAATGCCCCACGATCGATCCAGATTGGGAAGCTCCAGAAGGAGTACCGATCAGCGCGATCATCTTCGGCGGTCGCCGCGCAAAAACGATGCCGCTCGTCTACCAGGCATTCAATTGGAGTGCGGGCGTTTACATTGGCGCGACGGTCGGTTCCGAACGAACCGCCGCCGCCGCGGGGAAGGTCGGAGAAGTTCGTCGTGACCCGATGGCGATGTTGCCCTTCTGTGGCTACCACATGGGCGATTACTTCCGTCACTGGATTCGCATGCAACGTTCACTCACCGATACGCCGCGTATCTTTCACGTGAACTGGTTCCGCAAGGGCGAAGACGGCGAGTTCATCTGGCCCGGCTTCGGCGAAAACTTACGAGTTCTGAAGTGGATCATCGATCGTGTTCGGGGCGGTGCGGTCGCCAAGGAGTCTCCGATCGGATGGCTACCCGTTTACGAAGACATCGAATGGAAGGGGCTCGATTTTTCCAAAGAGAAGTTCGAGGAAATGCAGACGATCGATCGTTCGGCCTGGCGAGCGGAAGTGTTGGGTCACGAAGAACTGTTCATCGATCTCCATGACCGACTGCCGCCCGAAACGGTCTATGAACGGGAACTCTTGATCTGCCGGCTTTGATCGAATTTTCCCCGTTAGGTGGCATGCTGGCGGGCGAAGTGGTCCTTATCTGTGCATCACCCGGTTCACTGCAGTCACACTCCCCGCGTGCGAATACACTTTCGGAATGGACTTCATTTTCTTCGCCGCATTTTTCCAAGTATGTCGAACCAAATTGTCTGCAGTTGTGGAACCACGCTGGCCGTTCGTCCGGAGCTGGCAGGTAAGCAGGTCAGGTGTCCCAAGTGTGACGCTGTCCTAAAGGTTCCCGAAACGTCGGGGAACTCGGCGACCGCAACAACACTTCGCTGTCCGTGTGGGCAGACGCTGAAGGCACCCAGCGGTGCGGCGGGCAAGCAGGTTCGTTGCCCCAAGTGCGACAAGGTTTTGAGGGTTCCGGGTGAGAGTCCCCAAGCAACGACCCCAACCGCAGGCACAACGGCTGCCCGCACGCCAGCCGCTCCGGGGCCCAACCTGGACTTCAGCAATCTGCCAAGCAGCTTTCCCGCGGGAGGGCAGCCACAGGCAAACCCCTTCGTAGATGCCAACGTCCCAAAGATGCCGAAGGGGGCAGCCAAGTTCCCGACTGCGGCGGCCTCGGCGAAGCAGAATCCTTACCAGCCCACGCTGAGTACCGGCGATACATCCTCGGGAGGAACCTACGAGACACTTCGACGGAAACATCTACGCCAAGAAACGTCGATCCGAACGATAGGCCTGCTGCACATGTTCGGCGGCGTAATGGCAATGTTGGGAGCAACGCTCTTCACGATCAGTAGCGTGTTTGCAATTTTCCAGGGTGATGAGGGAGCTGTGCTTGTGACGCTATTTGGAGTCGCTTACGGCGCTTTCGGATTTGGATCTTTTTATACCGGCAGGGGCTTGAGGCGTTTTGAGAATACGCCAAGAACTTTGGCTATCATCATCTCAGTGATCGGCTTGTTAGCGATACCGTTCGGGACGCTGATCAATGCTCTCTTCCTCTATGTTCTGTGCAACAGAAATGCGAGCGTTATCTTCTCTGATCGCTACAGAGAAGCCGTAAAGCAAACGCCGCATGTAAAGAATCGATTCTCATTCGGCTTTGTTCTTCTGGTGGCTGTCCTTATCAGCATTCTTATCGTGGGCGTTATTTTTGTCATTGCCACAGTCGCCGGAGCGTAGTCAATTCTCTACAACCGCTCGCTCCCGAGAGGTAAACGTCACTTATCGATCGTCGATTCCTCAAAGAAGGCGGCAAAGATGGTCTTTCAGTGACAAGATCCCGTGGCAAGTTTGCAATGGAAAACAAACGGTGCGTGTTTTTGACGATTGAGAAGCTGGACGGTTTCTTCGCTTACGATCATCTCACGTTTGAGCCGCTCGCTCGACTCGGATGGTCGGTTGAAGAGATTGCTTGGAGTCGAAGAGAGGTTGATTGGTCCGAGTATGACGCGGTCGTGATCCGGTCGACTTGGGACTACCAAGATTCGCCCGATGCGTTCCTGACCGTTCTCTCAGAGATCGAAAGTTCGGCAGCGAGACTGTTCAATCCGCTGGACATCTGCCACTGGAATTTCAACAAGACCTATCTCCGCGAACTCGGTGAGCGAGGAGTGCCGATCATCCCGACTCGTTGGCTCGACCTGCTAAACGAGGAATCAGCTCGCAGTCTCTTCGCGGATGTTTCGTCAGATCATTTAGTTGCCAAGCCATTGGTCGGCGCAAATTCAGACGGCATTGTCGTGTTTGCTGCGGACGACGAGGCCTCGATCGTTTCCGCCACGCGAGCGTACGGCGACCAACCGTTGATGATCCAGCCGTTTCTTTCCCAGATCCAGTCGACCGGTGAGTATTCCCTTTTTTACTTTGCCGGTCGCTACAGCCACGCCATTTTGAAGACGCCGAAAGAAGGCGATTTTCGAGTCCAAGAAGAGCACGGCGGCCAAATCGAAGCCGCGATCCCGGACGAGACGGTGCGAGAGATTGCGGACAAGGCAATCGGTGTTATTGGTCAGACGTTGCTTTATGCCCGCGTCGACGTCGTGTTCTTGGATGACGCGTCGCCGGTCGTCATCGAGTTGGAACTGATCGAACCGTCGCTTTACTTTCCGTATGACGACGAGTCCCCGGCGCGATTTGCGGAAGCTTTGGACACGATGTGGTCAGAGGGCCGAAGCGTAACTGTTTGAGGATTATCGACGCCTGCGCATCACCTCTTCAAGGATCTTGGCTTGGCGTTTCCGCTTGGGCAGATGCTGGAACCGAAGTGTCTTCCTCGACCGTCGTATTGTAAGTGACGACGGGTTCTTGCTCATCGTACTGGAGCACGACTTGGTAGCCGGCAATCAGCAAAGCCACAAACAACGTCCAAATCAACAAGGCGCGAATTCCGAACTGCATCGTTCGGTATGGCAGTTCCCTATCGCTCAGGCAATGCTCGCCACGCGAGTAGAGCAGCCACGACGAGAAGAGCATCCCGCTCGCGGCGGCCATCGCAACATAGAATCCATAAAGGAAACGGCTTGCCAACATCGCCACCGTCCCCGCGTACACCCCGATCGTCGCGAGCATGCACATCCCGCTGATTGACCGGATCGCGGCTCGAAAGAGATCATGTCGGTAGAGCGAGTAGACCGTGTAGCACAAAAAAACTACCGACGGAAATAGAAGGACAAACAAGGAGAAAGTTCGTTCCTTCTCGTCAGAAACAGCCACGGCGAAGATGGCCGTGACAAGAAATGCCAGTTGGAAGGTGAGTGGAACGGGCAGTAGCCAGCGACCGAGTCGTTTCGGCCGCATACAAGCAACCGTTGCCAATAAGATCGCGATTGAAAGACCGAACAAGTAAGGCCATAGAACGACGAAATGAACCATTTCAAACTCGTCCTCCCTAGCGAATTCGATCGGCGCGATCCTCGTCTTCTCGTCACAACCGACCGCGACGGGCATCAGGCAAGTCGCCGCAAGCAGAAGGCTGAATCCAAGATTCGAAACAAACGGAGCCGATCGAATCGCCGAGAAGAATGTCGGTCGTTTTCGTATAGCGTTACCCAAGACTTATGCTCTCTGTGTTCCACACCGTCTAGCATCACGGGATCAATAGCTGACCTGTTTTTACGCCTCAACACGACGGCGGAATGTGATGGCAACTTTGAATATGCGACAGTGATTGATACCGCGATACCCGCCGACGAGAATTCTGAATGAACCAGGCAACCGCTTCCTCCGAACGTGAAGAAAAGAAGCCTCGCCATCTGTCCGTCGTGATCGGGTGTTTTCTCATCCTGTGCTCGGGAGTCTGCTTTTTTACCATGTTGGCTGTGCCGTTGCTTGACATGTCGACTGCCGCGAAAGGAATACTGGGCGGCGCGTTGTTCGTTGGCGTGCAGGTCGGCTGGTGGGTGGGTGTCGCGTTGATGGGCCCGGCAGCCATTGCCGGCATTCGCAATTTCTTTGTCCGTCAACGCAAGGCCAGTCAGCCAAAGGATCTCGATGACAAGAACGCGGGGACCGATTGATCGGCTGTCGCGACGTAGCGGTAACCCGTATCTTGTGCCCGCCTGGATTCAATTGTTGGACGATCCCATTTAACAAGCAAAGTCCCATTTAACAAGCAAAGTGCACATGCCGCACCAGAAAGCCCTGCTGGCAGGAATTGCAGACAAGAACCCGACGCTCTTTCGTCGCCTCGGAGTCGCGCTCGGTGACCCCGCCGCTTGGGTCGGCGGCGAAGATGCCTCGACGGCGATCGTGCGAGATCTCGAAATGGATCGCGTGAGGCAGTTCACGTCGGCAGATCACGTCGGTTGTCCCGCGGATTACGCACCGCAGGGCGGACTGGATGCGGATCGTGAAACCGCGACGGCGCAGGCGGTCGCCGAGTACTGCGTTCGCGAAGGCATCGCATCCCTGAAGGTGGACCGCACGCTTCCCTTTATCTACGCATGGCACTTGACCGAACGCGGCATAGAACTTCGTTACGACGCGAATTTCGGCGTGGTCGATCGTCGTCAGAAGTCGGAGAAGGAAATCGAGCTTCTTTCCCAGGCCCAGTCGGTCACCGAAGAAGTGATGAGGCTGATTTGTGAGCGAATTGCCTCATGTGACGTGAGCGATACCGGAGAACTGATTCACGGCGGAGACGTTTTGACGAGTGAAGCGGTGCAAAGCCTCGCGGCGACCGAGTTTCTCTCGCGTGACTTTTCGATGTCACATGGAGCGATCGTCGCGACGGCTCCGCAGGTCGCGGACTGCCATCACCGCGGGACGGGACCGCTTCGTTCGGGCGTTCCGGTCATCGTGGATTTGTTTCCGATGAACCAGCAGACCCGCTACTGGGGCGATTGCACTCGAACGGTCGTGCATGGCAAGGCTTCGGCAACCGTCCAGGCGATGCACGCCGCCGTGGTGGCCGCCAAAGCGGCGTCGGAGAGTAAGCTCGTGCCCGGAAATTCTGCCGAGTCGGTCCATGTGGCCGGCGAGGAAGTATTGAAGGCTGCTGGCTTCAAAGTCTCGCGTGGGACAATCACCGATGAACCGAGCATCCAACACGGAACCGGTCACGGCATTGGACTGGAAGTCCACGAGCCGATTTTGCTCGATCACGGGGGAGGCGAAATGCTGGACTGCGAAGTTTTCACCGTGGAACCGGGTCTCTACGGTCGCGAAGATGGAGGAATTCGTGTGGAAGATATGCTGGTCGCCCGACCTGACGGGCCACAGAATTTGAACCGGTTGCCTGACGGCCTTGATTGGCTTCCCTAGCGGCTTTCGAGTCCGAATCGCTGCTGATTCGTCAGTTTTTTAGCCCTGTACGCGCCGGCAGGCGATCGATAGACTCTGGGGCTCGATTTGAATCAATCTTGGACAGTTCCTCAAACAGACATCATGTACGCCATTATTGTTGACGGCGGTCGCCAGTATCGTGTCGAACCCGGCATGGAAGTCGACTTGGACTATCGCGACACGCCCGCAGGTGAGAGCCTAACGTTCGAAAAAGTATTGGCGGTCAAAGGTGAATCTGGTTTGACGCTGGGAGCTCCCACGGTGGACGGCGCATCGGTAACCGCGTCGGTTATCGGGCCGAAGCAAGGCAAGAAGATTTACGTCCAGAAGTTTCGGCGGCGAAAGCACAGCAAGAAGCGAACGGGTCATCGCCAGCTTCACACGCGGGTGAAGATCACCGACATCGCGGGTGTTTGATCCCCTGCAGCGGGTCGCGGCACCACAGCGCCGACACTCTTGCCGATGAGCCAGCCTGATGCCTTCCAGCCAGCTCTCTGACTATGAGCTCGGTGACATTCTGGGCGTCGGAACGGTTGGCACGATTTATATCGCGACGGATAAACGCTCCGGAAGAACAGTCGCGCTCAAGAAGTTGCACCCGCGGGTAAGTCAGAACACGTTGATTCGCGCACGTTTCAAGCGTGAGATGACGATCCTGGAGCGTCTGCGGCATCCGAACATCGTCGCGTACTTGGACGGTGGCCGCGCTGATGATCAGAGCCTTTTCTATTGCATGGAAGTCGTCGACGGTGGCACGGTCGACGACCTCATTCAGGCGGGCGGTCCGCTTCCATGGAGCGCGGTGGTGGAGACCGGAAGGCAGGTTTGCAGTGCATTGCAGTTCGCCCACAACCACGGCATCGTTCATCGTGACTTGAAACCGAGCAACCTCTTCCTGACCCGTGACGGCACCATCAAGCTCGGAGACTTTGGCATCGCCCGTGATCTTACCGCCGGCGACTTGACCGCGGCCGGCATCACCGTGGGAACCCATGCCTACATGGCTCCGGAGCAAATCACCGGGGATCAGAATCTGTCAGGAAAGGCGGATCTCTACGCGCTCGGATGTTGCCTCTTCGAAATGCTCACCGCGCGAAAGGTTTTTCTCGGTGAGAACTACGCGCAGTTGTTCGACCAGCACTTGAAGGAGCCGGCTCCATCGGTCCGAAAATTTTGCGACTGCCCGGAGTCACTCGACCAAGTGATTCTGCTGTTGCTGGAAAAGGATCCCGAAAAGCGACCGTTCAACGCTCGGCAAGTCCAAGCGGTGATGTTGGAGACTGCCAGAGATTTCAAACGCGCGAGCGGTGCTTCGGAAGGTGACCCGGCCGTTCACCAATTCGACGAAGGCCGCGAGGCACTCGTGCGGCGGATCGGAAACCGTTTGGAACCGCAAACTCGCGAAGTGAGCGGCAAACGCCTCGCAGTCATTGCAATCGTTTTCGCAATCGTCTTGTTTGGATTGATCGCATTAACGCAAGTCGCGGGTTGAGTCGCATGGACCCATCGAAGTCGTTCCATTTTGATCCCGCCTCGATTTGGGCGGCGATGACGCGAACCCAAGGCGTCGGAATTAGCGTGATGGACCGGAAGGGTGGTTTGATCTACGTCAACGAAACGTCGCTCGGTCTGTTTTTCAGTGGTCCCGTTGACTACGAGGGCAAGACCATCGAGGACCTTCACCCCGCCGAGTTCGTTCAGGAACGGCTGGAGATGATCCGAAGGGTCTTGGACGAAGACCGCCCGCTCGTCATCGAGCACATTTTTCACGGGCGTCCGATTTCTTCTGCGGTATGGCCGATTCATGATGTTGAACCGCCGTATCAGCGAGTTTTGGTCATCAGCCGGCGACACCCTCGCTTTGAAGAGAGCGGTGCAGACGAGCCGTCGCTCGTCGACGCAGGATTCCGTCAAATCGAAGTGATCGACACGGCGTTCATTGAACTCGGCGACCTGGATGTGCTGACGCCCAAGGAGTTGGAGGTGTTGGCGCTGATCGGCCACGGCCTATCAGTTCCGAAGGTGGCGCGATTGCTCAAGCGAAGTCAGAAAACGATCGAAAACCACAAAGCTTCCATCACGCACAAGCTTCACTTGAAAGGGCAGTCTGAGATGGTGGCGATTGTGACGTCCTTGGGTTTGGACGTTGACGATGCGAAACGAAAGCGAATGTCTTCGGCACCGCATCGGAAGTAGGTTGGGTCGAGCGAACGTGAAGCCGCGGGCTCCATCGTGAGGACGCCGATTTGGTTTGGATCATGGCCATCGTATGGCGACGATCTACTTGGGAGTGTCGTGCCGGCGGTTCGCGACAAACGGCTGATGTTTTGTTGCTAAACTACGGTCCTTTCACATCCTCGTCCTTTTTCTTGGTCGGCGTCCATGCTGCGAACGCATGAGTTAACAAAGCGATTTGATGTACCGACGGGTACGATCACCGCCGTCGATGCGGTTTCGTTTGAGATTTCGCCGAGCGAAGTTTTTGGTTTACTCGGCCCCAACGGCGCCGGAAAAACAACAACCTTGCGGATGATTCTCGGCTTACTGGATCCCGACGACGGTTGGGCCGAAGTCGATGGCGTTCGAACGGCGACGGATCCGATGGGCGTAAAAAGTCGGCTGGGGTTTGTCTCCGCGAGCGACGGCGTCTATCCCTGGCTGAGCGTCCGCGAAATGTTGCTCTATTTCGCCGACCTTTATGGAGTTGAGGCGGAAATGGCGCAGGAGCGGTGTGAGTCGTTGGCGGACTTGATGAACGTCAGCGAACTACTCGATCGTCGAGCGGGTGAGCTGAGCACAGGACAACGCCAAAGGGTGACACTCGTTCGCGGCCTCATTCATGATCCTCCGGTAATGTTGCTGGATGAACCCACACGGGGACTGGACGTGGTCGGCGTTCAAACGATTTTTGATTACGTGAACTTGTTGCGAGAATCAGGGAAAGCAGTCGTTCTGTGTACTCATCGATTGGACGAAGCGGAACGGATCTGTGACCGCTTCGGCTTATTACATCGCGGCTCAATGATGTATCACGGAACAATGGACAATCTTCGTGCGAAGACTGGTCGCGGATCATTGATGGATATCTTTGTCGACCTGATTCAATCTGATTCGAACACCACTCCAGCGGGAAGCCCTGCCGCGTGAGCCGATACAAGCCGAAACTGGGAAGCCGTCTCTTGCGGCTTTGTCAAAAAGAACTTCGAGAAACACTTCGAGATCGACGAACGATCGTCACGTTGCTCTTGATGCCGTTGCTCGTGTATCCGCTACTCAGCATGGCGTTGAACCGATTCTTGCTGACATCCGGTACGGATGTGCGGCCTTACATCATCGGTGTCGAAACGGAAGCCGAGGGACAGTCATTGCTGATGTGGCTGAGCGATCCGGGCAGCCAGCCTCCCGACGAAGTCTTGGCCAGCAGCAACGGTGAGCTCGCCGAGTTTGAAGTCGTTCAAACGGGCAACGACGGGCCCCCGAAGCAAGCTCTCAAGAACAACCTGATCGACTTGGCAGCGACCGTCGAAGCCGGGAATCCTCCGGTGGTGCAATTTACTTCGTACAACGGCGATGCCAGGAGTGCTGCCGCCCGGCGCATCGCGGTCGAACGACTTCAGTGGCTCAAGTTGCGCTCGGCCGAATCCGTTGCCGCAACTCGGGCGTCCGAGTACGTTCCGCCGGCCGAGGTCAGGGTGGATGGGATCGGTGAAGTGAAGCAAGGTTCGATGTTGGGGACGATTGTTCCGCTGGTCTTGGTGTTAATGACCATTACGGGCGCGGTTTATCCCGCGATTGACTTGACTGCCGGCGAGCGCGAACGTGGGACCATGGAATCCCTGATGGCTTCACCGGTTCCACGATCGCACTTGCTGTTTTCAAAGTATGTTGCCGTGGTTGTGGTCGCGCTGCTGACGGCGGTGGCGAATTTGTTGGCCATGTTTGCGACGCTTTGGGCGAGCCGCTTGTTGCCGTTACTGACGGGAGGCGAAACCGGCTTTCCTTGGCTCGCGGTCTTACAAATCCTCGGTCTTCTGGTGCTCTTTAGTGGTTTCTTTGCCGCTGTACTGCTTTCCCTGACCAGCTTCGCACGTTCGTTCAAAGAAGCGCAAGCCTATCTCATCCCGGTGATGCTCCTTTCGCTGACGCCGGGCATGCTTTCGTTGATGCCGGGCGTCAGGCTGGGAGGTCCTCTCGCGATTGCACCGCTGATCAATATCGTTCTGCTTGCGAAGGAAATTTTGCAAGGCACCGCGGCCGCTGCCCCCGCAGTCATCACCGTGCTCAGCACGTGTGCGTATGCGGGTGCAGCGATTGCCGTCGCGTCAAAGCTCTTTGGTACCGATGCGGTGAGTCGAACGAGTGGTCAGTCTTTTGCCGCGATGCTTCAGCGTCCGACGAAATCTCGCAAAGTTCCGACACCACAGAACGCTGCGTTGACCTTGGCCCTGCTCGTGCCGATCTACTACATCGTCAGCAACGCCTTGATGCAAAAGGTGCCAGACTTATCGATCACGCCCGTCCTACTTCTCAATGCCATCGCGTTAACGCTAACGTTCGGAGGTGTACCGTTCGTCGCGACCCGAATCGGGCGCAGCGCAGCGGAAACGACCTATCAACTGCGTGCTCCCAAGGTTCTCACGATCGTTGGTGCGTTGTTGATCGGGCTGGGTGCGTGGGGTTTCGCTTTCGAAGCTTACATGATCGCCGATTCGTTTGGCATCGGCGGTGTCAACGCTGACAAACTCGAGGAAACCAAGCAAACGGTCTCGTCCTTGCAGCAGGCGCCCGCTTGGTTACTCGTCGTCACTCTCGCCGCGACGCCTGCCATCATCGAAGAGTTGTGCTTCCGAGGTTTTCTCTTCACGGCGCTTCAGAAAGTGCTAACGCCGGGACGATTGGTGGTGTTCACCGCAATGATCTTTGGCTTGTTCCACGTCGTCACCGGTAACGTGCTTCTTGTGGAACGATTCATCCCAACGACCTTGTTGGGGCTCATCCTCGGCTGGATCGCTTTGCGAAGCGGAAGCGTTTGGCCGGGTGTGCTCATGCACTTCACGCACAATGCGTTTCTCAACTTGGTACTCAAGTACCAGGACAGCCTCGCGTTTTTGGGCGGAGGATCGGAGGATCAGGTTCGTCTTCCAGCCACTTGGCTAGCCGTGCTGTCGGTGGTGACGTTGGCAGGTTTCGCGGCGATTTACTTCTCAACCCGTAGCGGACATCGCGGGCAAGCGGCTTCGATGGAGACCGAGATCGCCCGAACCGTCGCAGGTGCGGAAGAGATGTCCGAACGGAACGTCTCGGCAGCACGCGGAACCGGCGCCGCGGAGTCGTAGTCCGAGCAAGCGGGGCTCGTCTGTTCCAATACGTTCCAGTGGAGGGGCCGGGCATCGCCACCGCGATCGGTTGTAAATGGATTCCCCGCGAAAGCGTCAGACGCCCGGGGGGAGAATTTTCACGTCACCGCCAAATAGCGGAGAAGATCAGCCCTAGGCCGGGACAGCCTACCGAAAGAGTGGATTTCGAGCCGAAAATGTGGGAAAATCCGGATGCTTGCAAAGCACTCGTGGTCGCACCCATGAGCTCGTCTAAATTGCTTGGAGGAATGGAAGATGTCAGTTGGGAACGTTTCCGAAATCAGCCGGCAAGATGACGTCCTCATCGTCTCTCCCGCGAGCGATCGTTTGAACTGCGCCTCCGACGCCGCGTTGACCGATGAGGTCTTGCAGTGTCTTCGCGAGAACGGCGATCTTCGGGAGATGGTGCTGGATCTGGCGAATGTCGCGTGGATCAGTAGCGCGGGTCTAAATCAATTGATCAATCTTCAGGCGGAGGCCCGCACACTGGGAATCCGGATTCGGGTTCGCAACTTGTGCGAGGTTCTGCGAGAAGTCTTTCAGCTGACCCGTTTAGAGCGAGCGTTTCAGTGCGAGGAGCGCAGCGGCGAAAGTCCTTTGATCAGCGTTCGCTAGCCGAGTTCGCCATCGGAGCATTTTGCGGCTGGCAGTTTTCGGAACGCGG
>JBCCOI010000125.1:0-14389 GCA_039025515.1 Planctomycetota bacterium | reverse complement strand
GTCTATTGTGGCGGAGCGTCAAACGCTAAACTCCGTGACGTCGACTCGACCGATCGAGACGCAACGAAAAGCGGATTCCCACGCCTCCGAAAGCTGCGTCGGTGCTCACAAACATAGCCAACGTTCGTCAAACATACATCGCCGATGACATTGATCAAATTGCCGCTGGGATTTCGTTACGCGGGCGTCGCATGCGGAATCAAACCGAGCGGAAAGCCGGATCTCTCGCTCGTCGTCGCGGATGATCCGGTTGTCGCAGCGGGGGTTTATACCCAAAACCAAGTCGTTGCCGCACCGGTCGTTTGGTGCCGCAACCGAACACCATCAAGCTCCATTCGTGCCGTCGTCACCAACAGCGGCAATGCAAACGCTTGTACGGGTGACCAAGGAGATTCAAACGCGGCCGAGATGTGCGAATTGTCTGCCAAACTGGTCGGTTGTCGCGACGACGACGTGCTGGTGATGAGCACCGGAGTCATTGGCCAGCAACTTCCGATGGAACGGGTACGAAGTGGAATTGAGAAGGCAGCTTCAAAACTTGGTCGTCAGTCTGAGCACTTTGACGCCTCGGCAGACGCGATCTTGACGACCGATGTCGCGCGAAAATGCATCGTAGAGAACCGCGAACTGGATGGCGAAACGGCCGCCATTGCCGCTATGGCAAAAGGCGCGGGCATGGTCGCACCGAACATGGCAACGATGCTTGCTTGCATCACAACCGACGTGAAGATTGAGCCTGAATTAGCGGCCAAGATTCTGAAACGTGTCGCCGAAGCGTCGTTCAACCGCGTGAGCGTCGATGGTCACACCAGCACGAACGACACGATGCTGTTGCTCGCAAGCGGAAAAAGCAATGTGGAAATCCACGACGGAAACTTGGAAGCGTTTGAGTCCTGGCTCTCAGACATCTGTCTGAAACTTGCGATCGAGCTAGTCGTCGACGGAGAGGGTGCGTCTCATGTCATGCATATTCAAGTCGATGGTGCCAACGACCATGCTCAGGCAACTGCCATTGCCCGAGCCGTTGGCGAAAGCCCGCTGGTCAAAACGGCGATTGCCGGCGGAGACCCGAATTGGGGACGCATCGTGTCGGCTGCCGGAAATGCTAACTCCAAGGTCGAACCACGATTCACATCGCTGCAAGTTGCAGGCACCGAACTTTACCGTGCCGGCGTGCCAACCGACTTTGATGTCAGTCAAGTAAGCAAGGCGATGAGGGCTGAGAGAGTCATTAAGCTTAAGTTGACTGTCGGCGAGGGCGAAGGAGTGGCAGAGCACTGGGCGAGTGACCTGACGGTCGACTATGTCAAGTTCAACAGCGAGTACACGACTTAGGTGATAGCAAGGGAAGGATTTTGTAAGTTTATCTAGAGCTGCCAGAATCCGCACTCGATGCCACCTTGAATCACGATTGCGCACGTGCCGTGTCCCGGCAGCTCCATTGGCGGCACTGCGACCTTTCCTCCAGCTTTCTCGGCAGCTTCGACCGACGCCTTGATGTCATCGACGAGCAAATACGGACGCACAACGTTTTTCTCCTGAGCGTGCATCGGCTTACGAATTCCGAGTAAGCCACCATTGAGTTCGGCCGTACGAGCGTTTCCTAGGGTAGCGACGGGCTCACTGAACTTCATTGCATTCGCAGACGCATACTGTTCGCAAAGCGCATCGGCTTCGGTGCTTACGATCTCAAGGTATTGAATCTTCATCGAGTCAGTTGAATTCGAGGTTTTTGATTGGGTTGTGTCGTCGGGTTCATCCGCACTTGAAATCGATCGGCTGCTGGAAATAAGGGCCGCGAATCCGAGAGGAATCGTGAAGGCACCTCCTGCCCGCAGAGCATCTCGTCGATTGAGTTCTGAATCGGGTTTCTCTAACAAGGTCACTGAGCTCCTGAGGAATGTGCGATCAATGATTGTCGCCGATCGGCTCCGTCCGATCGATTATTGCACGTTTCCATCGGGCGGAGCCGATGGGCGACTTTTAACAACACGCCAGCTATTGATGGGCCGTATGGCAAGTCAACCCAAAGCGGCTGACGCCCAGAATAACGTCACCGGGCGAGTGCTGCAAATTTACGCGGCGCGTCAATGAGCCACGACAGCATTCAAGCGTTCAGTCGCATCCGTCCCTTCGTATCCATCGATGGGCATTCCTTACCGCCACGATCGTGAGCAGGGAGGATCGTCATTGCAGAAGAGCGACCCCTAGGAACGGTCGCAAGACTTATCGGAGCTCGTCACGCGGACCCTCGTCCAGCCAAAACTGACGCGTTCGTCCAGACTCATTTGATTGCCAACAAATGCCTGCCTCAACATCCAAGCAAGTCAACCAACCACTCCCACAAGCCCAGGTGTCAATGCAAATCGCATGTCCTATCGAAAGCGGAACGCCGCTGCGTTGAGGAGTATGGCCGCAGACCATTATTAACCCCGATTCGTGAGGCGGCGGCTCACCAAAAGATTCCCAGTACAGCATGTGGTCCGGTTGGTCTTCAATCGGAATCTCGGCATAAGCGTTTGCGTGAACGAAGAAATGCGTTTTCGTTGTAAAGTGAGGTCGAAGAGAATCCGTCAGGAATTGCCAGTGTTCCTCAGGGATTTCGTCGAGTCCATCCGCTCGATAGGAAGTCAGCACAGAGTCCCCACCGCAAGCGAGCCACTCTTCACAATGCCGAGAGGACCGACGCGCGGCAACCATCATGAGTTCATGGTTTCCACGTAGCGGAATCAGCAGTCCATCATTGCTCCAGTCAATTAACCATTGGATCACAATTCGTGTTTCTGGACCGCGATCGACATAGTCACCAAGCGTGATGATGCGATCTTCGCGCGAGAAGCCCGCAAAATTGGCTAGCGTGTCGAGTGAACGAAAACACCCGTGAATGTCACCAATCGCTAACGTTCTCAATGGACGGGTCCCTAAGTGCTATTGCGTTTGCGAACTTCAGGGTTTCTGGCCAAGTTAGTCCGGACGTTGGCGTTGTCACCGGGGATGAACTTGGAACGTCACGGACATGAGCCGTTGTGCTGCAGCGACGCTGCTAGTGTGTTGGACTCCGCGCGTCGTCCACTACCGACGCGATGCGTGTCATCTATCGTTCAAGCCGCTAAGCTTCTGGCTTTTCCCGGCGAAACACAGCGACGACGTCTTCGACCGGGACGACAAAGAGCTGGTTGTCGTGTTCCAAGTCGACCGGGACTGCGTTCTTCGGGTGAAAGAGAATCTTGTCGTATTGCCGCAGAGGCAACTCGTCATCGTTCTCCACGACGGCACTGATGGTGACAATGCGGCCGGTGATCGTCGGGATTTCGGCAGCATCTGGCAATGCGATCCCACCTCGGGTCTCACGTTTGGGTTCGTCTTTACGAACGAGAACGCGATCGCCAATCGGTTCGACATACTCAAAGGAATTCGCAGCCGCTTTCTTTGCCATGGGTTCTCCATTCCGATGCTTGTCCGTCAATCACACCCGAATAGTGTGGTCGTTGATTGACCGTTCGAATAGCCCCGACATCGACGTTGGATCGACGCGGAAATCTCGCCGTATCGGAGTCGCTTTCGGCCTCGAAAGTAGGCCGTCATCGAGGAGCTTGAAGGCGACGAAGATGCGGCGGGCAGTATTAGGTTCGGTCATGCCTCAGAGAAACCGTTCGGCCTCGAAGAGACCGGCTACAGGCCTCGACGTCGGAGAGGCATTAGTACGACCGACCTCGAAGACACCGGCAACGGGTCATGCCTCATAGAGAGATTGGCATGCGGGTGCACCCTCGGAGAGACCGGCACGGAGTTGACTGAGACCGGCTGAAGATTCCGGCCTCAGGCAGCTCACTTTCGTTGGCTCGCAATCTCAGCGATCACTGATGATCCCAATACCAACGATCTGTTCTAGCCGATGCGTCCATACGCAGTGACGGATCAACCGTCTGATCATGCACCACTTGGAACGGGTTGATCAAGACGCCTCCGGAGGCGGCAACGACCCATCCGCCACGCCCCTTGATGAAGCTGCATTCCGGGGAAACCGTCTGTGGCGTATCGAACTCCGGTGGTGAGAGTGATCCGCTGTCACGCAGCACAACCAAGTCCAGACCTGCACGATTCTCCAGTCGTTCTTGAACGATGAGTGTCGAGACGACGGAGAGGTCCATCAGATTCTGAAGGTCTCCGAAAATGGGCATCTCCTTCGCCAAGGCTTCGAAGGAATCCGTCATTTTCGATGCCCAGCGTTCCGCATTCTTATCGCGAATCGCCGTGCTGGTCGTGGTTCCATCGTCACCGATGCTGTCTTGTTCCGTGAGCGTCTTCACACCCTGCCCGGTCAACTTCCAAACCGTGGCGTCTTGGTTCCGCGACAAGCCTTCGTAGCTGCACTCCATCCACCAGCGAGGGTTGAGGTTTCCCGTGTGCGAAGCGTTTCGCGACATTTGCAGATAACTGGGAAGCTGCTTAATCGGGGACTCTTCCAAGTCCATTGCCAGCCGCTTCATCTGATAATCGGCTGCAACCAGCGTGCACGCAAAACGGCTGGTCGAGGGAACGCCGGTAAGACGAATGACTTGTGGACCGAATGCCTGCTTCATGCCTTCTTCGAAGAGCTGCGGGTTCTGGCCGGGTCGAAGACGAATTTTGCCCTGGAAAGCGGCCAAGCGTTTTAGGCCATCTGCAGTCGGCTCGATGGAACAGCTGATGCCTTCTCGACGAGAATTTTCGACATTGCGGAGCGCAACAACTAGATCTTCCAGCCGCAGAATTGCCGAGCCTGAGATCGTTCCAACAATGCTGCCCGTTTCGCTCAGCTGCCATGGCTCCGCAGGACCGGCCAAAATCAGATCGTTGTTGTCCTTGTCAACAAGTACGTATTCAATTCCGGTAAGCCCCGCCAAGTAACGGATTTCAGCCGGCAACCTCGCACCGGAGGCACGCACGTCCACGATAGCTTTCTGAATACCAGACAATGAAATCATCCGCAGCTCCGCAGCATCGGATAAATCACCTTCCGGAACGGTCACTTCGTTGCGGAGCAGATTGCGTAGCTCCTGATTTTCTTGAACGGTGGCTCCACGCACGACACCTGCTGCGTCGATTGACACACCACCGACTCGGTTTCCTCCGCCGCCATTGAAACCAGCGATCGAGAGCGAAGCGACTGCCGTGAAGCAGATCATCGCCGCAGCGACCATTAAACGGGTAACGACCAGTTTCATCGAACAGTTACTCCACAAAGGAATCGATGTGCGGACACATCTTGAGAAGACAGAAGTTTTGGAGGCGGAAACGACCTCTAGAGAATAGTTGCCCCCGAAACCGGTCGCAAGTTCGGCCTTTTCGGCTTCCCGGCGTGGCACGCCGGGATCCTTCTCATCTTTTGAGAGGGCCAGGTCCGGTCCGGCCGCTGATGTCGGCGAAGAGTCCGCTGGCGATTCACGTAGCTCCGCCAACTGGCCTCAACGAATCGGCCTTGTTCGCACTAAACTGTGGTCAGTGATGTAGCACGCTGGTTTTTCACTAAACCGATCGTTCGGGGCCGCTGGAACCGTTGTTCGAGTGCCGTTTTCCCTCGTGTGCTGTCTCCCTTCTCAATCCCGCCAGCGAGTGGTTTACGTGAGCGATAGCAGCAGTACATCGATCCCCTCCGGCGAAGGCATTCTCGATGATCAAGGATTGAAGAGTCGCGACCGAGCCGAATCAGCGGGTCGTGCCGCACCCAAACGCGAGTTGCCGACCGGATCCGACGATCAAGATTCGGCTGCCGAGGAAACGATGGCGGGCGATTCGGGGTGGGAACGCGAAATCCACCGAGGTGCGGAAAGCGGGTATTTGGTGCTGCACTCCGCCGGTCGCTGGAGCGATATCTTTCGTCTGACCTGTCCCGCCGAAGTGATCTTGGGGCGGTCGAGTCGAAATGACATCGCGATTCGAAGTGAAAAGGCCAGTCGGCAGCACGCACGAATCTGGTCGACCCGACAAGGTTGGCGAGTCGAAGATCTTGGCAGCAGGAATGGGACGCGAGTGGCTGGGCGGTTGATCGAAGGCCCACACCTTCTGCGCGACGGTGACGAAATCGAAATCGCAGGGTACTCGATTCAGTTCGTCAGGCACCTGCAATCGGCCCAAGGTTCAGTCGCTCCGCCGCGCCCTGCCGGAGCAACGGACGATCAGTTGACGATGGCGATGGATGCCGCCGCAATCACCGACCGTCGGTCACAGAGCGGATACTTCGACGCCGATGCGGCGCGGTCAGGCGACGCGGCCGATCGATCCAAGCTACTGCAGTTGGCATTTGAACTGGCGGGTGTCGATGCAGCAAATCAAGCCATCGAGTTGGTTCTCGATCGGCTGTGTGAAGCAGTTGCACTGCAATCGGTTGGCGCTTACGTCGTTGATTCCAAAAAGAACAAAGACGCTTCGGCGCATCCTTCGGTCGCGCTGGTCGCAACACGACAAGGTCAAGCGTCTTCGGTCGACGATGGATCAAAGCAACGAGCTCAGCATCCTGCCTATCGGCGGCCC
The DNA here is from genome assembly GCA_039025515.1 of Planctomycetota bacterium. Lineage (GTDB taxonomy): Bacteria > Planctomycetota > Planctomycetia > Pirellulales > Pirellulaceae > Stieleria. The sequence continues at coordinate 7,876 of JBCCOI010000125.1, read as the reverse complement.
GCTGACACCGCGATTGCATCCGCGATCGGCGAGGGTGGTCAAGCCATCTTGGCTCGGAACGTCGCTGGAGATCATGAGCTTGCCACCGAAAACAGTCGCGGTGAGATTGATGCCGTTAGCATGATCTTGGCGCCGGTTCGAGATCGCGAGGGACGTGTTCTCGGAATGCTTCATTTACTCTCCACGGAGGTCGAGTCAAGTTTTGATGCCAACGACCTCGAGTTTGTGATGGCCACTGCCGAAATCCTGGCGGAGTGTTTACGAAACTTGAGTGTCCGCGGAAAGCTGGATCGCTCGCTTCGTCGATCTCAGAAACAGATCCAAGCTCTGAAGGCACAGCTGGGCGACAAGGTCGAAATCGTCGGGAAAAGCGATGCCGTTCGAAGCATCATCGAAAAGGTCTCTCTCGCCGCACCCACCGGGGCGACCGTCTTGGTGCGAGGGGAATCGGGAGTCGGCAAAGAGCTGGTCGCTTCGGCAATTCACCACGCAAGCCCGCGTGCGTCGGGGCCACTCGTCTGCATGAACTGTGCGGCGCTCTCGCCGTCCTTGCTAGAGAGCGAGCTGTTCGGACACGAAAAAGGCGCGTTTACGGGAGCCACGGACCGAAAGCAGGGAAAGTTCGAAGCTGCAGATGGCGGAACACTGATGTTGGATGAGATCGGTGAGATGGATGCCGAAATCCAAGCCAAGTTCTTGCGCGTGCTTGAAGGACATCCTTTCGAGCGAGTGGGTGGTCACCAGCCCATTCGTGTCGACGTTCGAGTCGTCGCGGCAACCAACCGAGACCTTCAGGCAATGGTCGGCGCAGGAAAATTTCGGCAGGATCTGTTCTATCGGTTGCATGTCGTTGAAATCTTGGTGCCTCCGCTTCGGAACCGTGGCAGCGATATTCTGCAACTTGCGGATCACTTTCTCGCCCAATTCAACGAGCAGATGGGACGTCGCATCGATGGAATCTCCAAAGCGGCGCAGAAGATGTTGCTTGACTACCACTGGCCCGGCAACATTCGTGAACTTCGAAATGTGATTGAGCGCGCCGTTGTCCTCAACTCCAGCAACCAAATCGACTCGCAGCATCTGCTACTCACACCCGCAACGACGGCCGAATCGAAGGAAGCGATGACGTCGGGTGAACCTGTTGAGTTGTCGCTCGCGGATCTCGAACAGCGTCATATCGAACGGGTACTTCGTCATACGGACGGGAACAAAAGTCGTGCGGCATCGATACTCGGGATCGAGCGGAGTACGCTCGATCGCAAGCTGAAGAAGTTCGCCAAGGGTTAGGGTGTTCGCTGCATCGTAGGCCGCATCCCAGTGAGCGTCGCGAGCGTTAAAGGCGTGATTCATTTGCTGCATTTTCGTCGCCTATGTGCTCCTCGATGGCAGCCTACATTGAAAAGACCGTAGGCCGCATCCAGTGAGCCTTGCGAGCGCCAATGCGGCATCCATAGGGATACTTGTCCGCTGCATTTTCGTCGCCTGAAGGCTCCTCGATGGCAGCCTACATTGAAAAGACCGTAGGCCGCATCCAGTGAGCTTTGCGAGCGCCAATGCGGCATTCATAGGGATACTTGTCCGCCGGCCGCTTCTTCGTCGCCCGAAGACTCCTCGATGTCAGCTGGCGTTTGTAGTTTCTGTCGCGGACCATAAAAAAACCGCCCATCGAGCCCAAGGTAGAAGCTCGATGGACGGCGATATCTCGTGACCAAAAAGATGATCTCGAGTGGGGAAGCTGACCCGTAAGCGTCAGCCCGCCGACTTTGTCTACGGGTTGCTTCCCCGTTGGCTAGTACAGCAATAATCCACTTGATCACCTCCTTTAAAAACTAGGTTAGACGCCGCCGACCCCTTGTGCCAACAAGAGCGAGACCGGGGACGTTCGGAAGTAGTCCGTCGCACCGCGTCAGTGCGACCCGACGATCAGATTATCGTCACCCAGCAAGTGAAAGGCAAGTCCGAACCCTGATCGCACCTTTTAGACGAAACGCATCAATCACTGGTTCGCGCTTTTCCGCGTCTCCTGTGACTTACACAGTCCAGCGTCCAAAAACGAATCACCTAAGCTAGGCTACGACGGATCTCGTAGTTCTGCGGCGAGCAGGGTGTTATGGAGTAACATTGCAATCGTGAGCGGACCGACACCACCTGGTACGGGTGTGATGGCTGAAGCGATTTTGGCGACCTCATCAAATGCGACGTCTCCAATCAGCCGATCGTCTACTCGATTGATGCCGACATCAATGATGACGGCTCCCGGCTTCACCATGTCAGCGGTAATCATTTCCGGCCGGCCAACAGCGGCAATCAGCACGTCCGCTGATCGACAAGTCGCGGCGAGATCGGCAGTGCGACTGTGAGCGAGCGTGACGGTGGCGTTTGCGATGGCGGGCCCGCACGATCCATCTTTTTGAGCGAGCATCATCGCCATCGGCTTTCCGACGATATCGCTTCGTCCGATCACGACGACTTGCTTGCCTTCGACCGAATGATTGGTTCGAGAAAGTAGCTGGACGATTCCGTGAGGCGTGCAAGGTAGGAATCTTGGACGTCCCTGCACCAAGAGTCCAACGTTGACGGGCGAAAAGGCGTCCACATCCTTCAAAGGATCGATCGCGTCCAAAATCTCTCGTTCGTCATAGCCTTGGTTCGCGGGCAGGGGCAGCTGAACCAGGATTCCATGAACGGAGGGATCGCCGTTGAGCTCACGGACCAGCCCAAGCAATTGACTTTGTCCGGCGCTCGCATCCAAGCGGTGCGTCCGGCCTTCAATCCCCGCTTTCTCGCAGGCGCGAGCCTTATTCCTCACGTAGACCTGACTGGCGGGATCTTCGCCGACCAAGACGGCGACCAGGCATGGTTTGGACTGCCCAAGTGCGGCACGCCGAGCGACTCTGTGCCCGATTTCCTCGCGAATTTTCGCCGCAACTGCTTTCCCGTCCAATCGTTCCGCGGTCATCTCTTCGCCTTTTCGCTTCCTCAGAACGACAGCTTCACCGTAGTGAAAATTCTGTGGGATCGTTATAGTTTGAAGTATCGCGCGGTTCCTACAGTCTGCTATGAGCAGGTTTTGGAGGTTCGCGGTCACTTGTCGAAGTGGGCCAAAACTCTCACAACGCTACCGGTGAACCGTGTTTTGCTTTTCTGCGTCCTCATCATCAATCTGAGGCGCGTGAAACACGGCCGTCTCTCTCGTAATCACACAGGATTTTTGACTCGATGTCTACCGACGCTCCAAAGTTGAGTCCGGTCGAAAAGATCAAGGACGAGAGCCATTTTTTGAAAGGTACGATCGATACCGAAATGGCTGCCGATTCGGATTGCTTTGGGAAAGCTGATCTCCAGCTACTCAAGTTTCACGGGACTTACCAGCAAGACGATCGTGATAAGCGACGAGACCTGAAGAAGACAGGTGGCGGAAAAGCTTACTCCATGATGGTTCGGTGCCGCATACCCGGTGGCCGCATCACAAGCGAACAAATGCTCGCCCAGCTTGACCTTTGTGACGAGCTCGGCAACGCGACGATGAAGATCACGACGCGGCAGACGATTCAGCTGCACGGCATTCTTAAAAAGGACTTGCGTGCGACAATCAATCGCATCAATGAGATCGAGCTGTCGACGCTGGCTGCTTGCGGAGACGTCAACCGAAACATCATGTGCTGCCCGGCCAAGAAAGCCGGTAGCCTCCATCAAGAACTTTTGAAGCTCACCGATGAGTTGACGGACGCGCTCGCGCCGCAGACCCCGGCCTACCACGAACTGTGGATCACTGACCCCGAGACTGGAGAGAAGACCTTGGAAGGTGGCGGCGCTGTTGAGCCTCTCTATGGCCCTCGGTACCTCCCCCGCAAGTTCAAGATCGGAATTGCTTTTCCGGAAGACAACTGCATCGACATCTACACCCAAGATCTCGGATTCCTGGCCGTCGTGCGGGAAGGCAAGATCATCGGCTACAACGTGTTGGTCGGTGGCGGAATGGGGACAACGCCTGCCCTCAAAAAAACGTACCCGGCACTCGCCAAACGCATGGCATTTTGCACGCCGGAACAGGCAATCGAGGTGTCAAAGGCGGTCATCAAGGTCCAGCGAGACTACGGCAATCGAAAAGACCGCAAGGTCGCTCGCATGAAATACTTGGTCGACAACTGGGGGATCGAGAAGTTTCGACGGGCGGTGGAAGAGTACTTTGGTGAACCGCTCTCCGATTGCACTCCCGACGATGTCACCGGCTTTGACGACCACATGGGCTGGGCCGATCAAGGCGATGGAAAGTGGTCTTACGGACTGAACATCGAGAATGGCCGCGTGTATGACAACGAGCATCGGCAACTGAAGTCGTTGATTCGCGCCATTTGCACGACGTTCGGCACCGAGCTCCGAATGACCGGCCATCAAAGCATCATCGTCACCGACATTGAAGACGATCAGAAGGAGCAACTGATTTCGATCATCAAAGCTCATAACGTGCCGACGACGGAGGAGATCAGCACGGTTCGGCGTTGGTCGATGGCTTGTGTCGCCCTGCCCACCTGTGGTCTGGCAATCACGGAAAGCGAACGTCGCTTACCCGGTCTTATCGACGACTTGGAGTTGCGGCTTGCAAAACTCGGCCTCGACAAAGAACGGTTCACGGTCCGCATGACCGGATGCCCAAACGGATGCGCGCGGCCCTACAACGCCGACATCGCTTTGGTTGGGAAGGCGAAGGACAAGTACACGTTCTTCGTCGGCGGCGGATGGCTGGGAAACCGCCTCGCTTACATCTACAAAGATCTTGTTCCGGCAGATGAGATTGTCCCTGAGATTGCCGCGATCGCGGCGGCTTTCAAGGCGAATCACGACGACGGCGAGTCACTCGGTGATTTTTGCGCCCGTGTCGGAAAAGACGAATTGACCGTCTTGGCTGCGGCGACGGAACAAAGCCAATCAAAGTCTGCTTAAACAGCCACCGACGCTAACGTCGATTAAACCAGTCGGCTGAAGCGAACCTTGACTGCTCAATCAGTTGACTGCGCTGCTGTTCCCAACTCGTCGTTGTTGCCGGTTCGAAAACGACATCGGCAAAACTGCCAACGTGATTGACCAAGCATTCGGCGAGTCTCTCAACCGAAATCTGACGACTGGTCAATTCTCGCAGGCCAGGAAGTTCCTGAGCGACTGTGCTGGCTTCCAGCAAAATACTGCCGTGTTGAAGGATTGCGCCGCGGTGGCGGCGTTGTGCACTGCCTGCGACCTTGTAGCCGTGAACGATGAGATCATCGTCGGTCCGACGATGAAAACAGAGGAACGCTTTTTCAGCAGTTGCAGAGTCCTGAGGCTCGTCGCGATATGCTTTGGCGTGCACGCCAAAATCAGCGAGTGATTTGAGGATTGCCTCGTGCACGCCGGAATACAAAGACGGCCGGGCCCCGCGTTCCGACGGAGGACTGCCCATCGTCAAACTGTACGTCAATTCCATGTCGTGCAAAATTGCACCACCTCCCGTGGAACGTCGCACTCGACGAACAGATGCAAATCTCGGTTCCGAGTCTTCCACTTGTTGGAAATATCCAAGCGAAAGGGTCGGGGCCTTCCAAGTGTAGATGCGTAAGGTTTGCGTTGGCGAACCGCCGCGAATCACTTCTTCGCCGATTGCCTCTGCGATCGCCTGATCCATCGCCATGTTCCAGACGGGGTCTCCGCCGAGATGCATCAGCAATCGCCCTTGTCCCATTACGTGTCACTCCGTTTCGGAAGACCATTTCAGAACGGGCTTTCTTGCGGCGGCAACGTCATCGGGCCGGCTGATCCGCGTCGAATGCGGTGCGTCTCCGATCAAGTCTCCGCTCTCTTCGGTGATGCGGAATAGCGCCTCTGCGAAGGCGTCCAACGTCTCTTTGCTTTCCGTCTCCGTTGGTTCGACCATGACTGCTTCGTCCACGACCAAAGGGAAGTACACGGTCGGTGCATGGAAGCCATAGTCGAGCAATCGCTTTGCGAGATCCATCGCAGTGAGATGCTTCTCTTTCTTGAGTCGACTCGCTGATGCGACGAACTCGTGCATGCATCGATCGCCGTGAGGTACGTCCAAGATGTGCCTCACTTTGCTGAGCAAATAGTTTGCCCCCAACAGTGCGTCTTCACTGACTTTTCGAAGGCCTTCCTGACCGTAAGTTCGGATGTAAACATACGCCCGTACCAGCACACCGACATTCCCGAAGAAGCTGCGCACCCGACCAATCGATTGGGGCGGATTCACGCAGCGGTACTCGCCGTCGACTCGCTCAACGATGGGACCGGGGAGAAACGGCGCCAAAAAGTCTCGTACGCAGATCGGTCCCGCACCGGGGCCGCCACCGCCGTGCGGTCCAGAGAACGTTTTGTGCGGATTGAAGTGCATCAAGTCGGCACCAAAATCTCCTGGACGGGTGATGCCCAAAATCGCATTCATGTTTGCCCCGTCCAGATAAATGAGCCCACCTGCTTCGTGCACGAGGTCGGCGATTTCTTTCACCTGTTTGTCGAACAAACCGAGCGTGTTCGGATTGGTGAGCATGAACACGGCAGTCTTACTATCCAGCTTGCTCTTCAGGTCCTCCATGTCGACCAAGCCGTCACTGCCGCTCTTGATCGTTTTGGTCGAAAATCCCGCCATCTGCGCGCTGGCGGGGTTTGTCCCGTGTGCCGAGTCTGCGGTCAGCACAACGGTACGTTCTGTTTCACCTCGATCGGCAAAGTATGCGGCCGCCGTGAAAAGCGCCGTGAGTTCGCCGTGTGCACCAGCGGCAGGTTGCAAAGAAACGCCGGGCAGTCCCGCGATTTCTCCGACCATCTGTTGCAGCTCGAAGAGCAGCTTCAAAAGCCCCGGCACCGACTTGTCATTCTGCATCGGATGGACGTCGACCACACCTGGAAGCGATGCCATTCGCTCATTGCGTTTCGGGTTGTACTTCATGGTGCACGACCCGAGCGGATAAAAGTGCGTGTCGACGCTCATGTTTAGCGTCGACAAATTCACGAAGTGACGCACGACATCGCCTTCGGAAAGTTCCGGAAGCGGTGGCGGTTCGTCGGCCAACTGGTCCGCGGGCAGGCGTTCTGCCGTCGCGACCGCTCCTTCGGGCAAGGCGGGCAACCGGTGGGCGCGTCTGCCGCTACGGCTCATTTCGAAAAGGAGTCGGGTGGCTTGTTGATTCCGCACGTCTAAATTCCTTCAAAAGGTGTGCTCTCGCACCAAAACAAACATCTCAAAACACCGAACTGGACTGCGCCCCTTTACACCCACGCTTAACCCGAAGCGTAAGCGAGGAAAAATCGATATTGACTCGAGCCTCGCTCACGCGTCGGGTTCTAAAAAACAATGCCTGCAGCAGAGGGCAACTTCAAAACTTTCGTTTCTAGATCAATTCCTCAAACCGTCTGAGGGATCGGTCGCTCCGTGGCGACCGCCGCGCTTTCGAATACCCGCATGAGCTGATCAAGTTCAGCCTCCGTCCGCTTTTCGGTCACCGCAAACAGGAAGGTGTCATTTAGCTCCGCAGTTCGGAGAGTGCCCTTCATCGGAATCCCGGCGAGAAAACCATGATGTCTGGCATGATCGAGCACGGACTCGACATCGCCTTGCCGGTCACGGACAAGAAATTCCTTGAAGACGGGGTCGGGATGAACGAGTTCAAACCGATCGCTCGCGGCAAACTTTTCTCGTGCCGAATGAGCTCGGGCCAGGCAGTGTTCGGCGGTCTCCTTTAGCCCCTGTGGGCCGAGCAGACTCAGGTAAACCGTCGCCCTCAGCGCGAGCAGTGTTTGGTTGCTGCAAATGTTACTTGTCGCCTTCTCACGGCGAATGTGCTGCTCGCGGGTTTGCAGCGTGAGGACCCAGCAGCGGTTGCCGCGG
>JBCCOI010000124.1:0-14403 GCA_039025515.1 Planctomycetota bacterium | reverse complement strand
TACATCGGCTAACTCCAGTCCAGCGAGTGCGTTCTTTGCCGGCGAGCGTAAACTCAATGCAAAGTGACTGCAAGCGTTCGCGACGAGTGCATCGTCAACTCTTCAATTTTGGGTTCGTGCTACCTGAGCCGATGGGCGATAGCCCCGGTTTTTTCGGAAAAACTGCGGCTTAATCCTCAGCTTAACATCGACGAAGCCCTAATCTTCCAAAGAGACTGAGGCCGACTCTTCCTGAGAACGCAGTGCGGATTCGATAGACGCCAACAGGAGTTGCTGAAGTTCGTTTGCCCCGATCCGATTCGCAGAAATCGAATTCGAGTATCTGTATTCAGATCCGAACGCTCCCGGGATGAAACGTATCAAGGGAAACTGAACGAGGCCATCGACATCCGGTGTCGTATCTCGGACGATCAACTCACTTCTTCCGTCTTTGAAGAAACCAAGCAAATTCTCACGTACCGAAGGCGCGACGGGATAACCTTGAAATGGATCCCACTGGAAGTTGAGTTGCACTTGTCGACCATCCCGGATCAGTTCCCTCCATCGGTTGATCTCAGCCGACTCGATCGCGTCTGATATTGCGAGTGGAAGTGAAACAAGACGACGGAGTTCTGTCAGTTGATCAACATCCCATTTTGCCAACTCAAGATCCGGCGTATCAGAACCTGGCCAACTAACTATTTTCTGTATGAACAATGACATTCTGCCAAGACGACTCGACTCCACCCAGGGTTCGACGACTTGTTCGGTCGGCCCCATGAGTCGCTGGTGGCATCCAATAATTTCGAGTGCATCATCGATGTTGCCCTGCGAGAAAGCCGACAGCATATGAAGTATTAGAAATGCCGATACTTCCACCATCGGACGACCATAACTCCAACTGTACCGATTAGAGTCCTGGAAGCGTACGTTGCCGAACTTGAATTTGCAGTCCTTGAGCTGATCCAAGACGGGGGCGGAGTCGTCCGCGAACTCGACCAGAAACGGCAGCATCTCTTCCTGCTTGGCTAAAGATCGAACCTGTTCCACGTAGAACGATTGGACAGGCTGATATTTCTCATTGATCTGGGTTATCGCGGCTGCGATCGAGAAGAAGCGTCGTTCTTCTTCTTCCGATATCGACGTCACAGTCTGCTGTGACTCGAAATCCGATTCAGTGATTCGCACGTCGCCGGCGAGATTGGCAGCGGAGACTTTCCAACGAAGGGTCGAGACCAGCAGCAGAGTAACGAGCGAGATCACCGGAACGAGGACTGCAAGGGTCGGCAATCCGAGTGTGCGGCGGGATGTGGAGTTACTGGTCATCTGATTCTCCCTGACGAAAGTCGACGTACTCCCAGCGGCCACCCCAGAATGCGCCGTTGGTGTCACTGTTCGGTGGAGGGATCAACGTGACGTCGCCGCCATCCTGAATGTACTGATAGATGCTACCCTCGTATGACTGGCCGGGATTCTGCAATCGGATCAAGTCTCGGCACCAGTCATCCGAATGATTCGGTTCCTTCGAGGCTTCGATCCCCACGAGCATTGCGGCAATCCATTGTTCGCCATACCGCGGCTTTAGCCAGTAAGACAATGCCTCCGGTTGCGTCCGAATGATGCCAGGAGCATACCTGGACCAAGCGCTGACAAGCACGGCAGCCCGGCGGGCGCGTGCTCTTGATTCCGGAGTTCCCAAGTTCGCAATGGTTTCGATCACTTCCGACCGATCACGATGATTGCTCGCAGGTTGTTGCTGGAGCAGTTCAACCAATAGCGATTCGAGATAATCCGCCGCATGTTGTCCCGAAATCCATTGGCATCTTCTGGCCGGTGGTAACGCGCGACTACCCCATTGCAGATACTCCAGGTAGGCCGTGAGTGACTCCTCGTCGTCAAGCTGTTGATAACGAATTCGTGCGAGTTGGGTTCTTTGGTACCAAGTTTCGACCTCATTCGTACTGAATTGAAACGTCTCATCGTCTTGGACGTCGGCTAGTGTGCGAAGCCATTCGCTCGCATTCGTTTCGTACAGAGCAAGTGACCGCTCCGTAAACTCGATCGGAGCAAAGGTATCCTTCGTATCAATGCTGCTGACATAAGAACGAATGAATGCTTCATTGAACGGGTTTCGCGTTTCGCGAGAGGAAGTTCGCTTGAGAGCTCGTCCCTCGGCAAGCAGTATGGACTTCGTGTCCTCATCCATGCCAGCCACTTGTGAAATTCGTCTCGCAGCGTCGGCAATCGGAATTCCAAAGATCGATCCGATCACGACCACTCCCAAGATATAACCAGTGACTTGTTCGTGGCCGTCGCAATATTTTTGCTGAATCAGGAAGGTTGCGACGAGTGGAAAGAACGCGCAAATGCCGAGCAGCCAAATCGGTGTTCCCAGGCCGATCCACGCGAACCCGAACCAAGCGAGCAAGATGCCGCCGGCAATCGGAGCCAAGATCACGGCAAGAATCAGTGTTCGAACGAGTTGGCTGACCCATTGCCCCGCCGAATAGATCACGAGACCGATGCACAAAAGCAATGACAGGCTTGGCAACGGATGATGGTCAACCAGCCGGTCGTCGCTTGCCAGAGAAGGAACTGCGAGCCACTGCCATAACCCGTAAACGCAGCCACAACCGCATAGCAGGGCCACGGGTACCAAATGGCGGCAGAGGAGTATCTTCCAAGGTGCGACGCCCCGTTGCGATAGAAACTGTACTTGCGCAACACTGCCGTCGTATTTGAACACCATCACTCCAAGCCATGCGACGGCTAGCAACGCAGGTCCCGCAGTGACAACGCTCAGGACTCCAGCGAAAGGTCCGCCGAGATCCCTCGCGGTGAAACTCGCGGTCATCGCCAAGACGACGAATGACAGCAGCAACATGGCGAGCAACATGATCCAAGTCAGTTGCGTCGATGCGAACGTCTGCCAAATGAATGCGGATGAAGAAGATTCGAAGCTCGGCGTTTCCGAGGTCCTTGTTGAAGACGACCGAACCAAGCGTTGTTGACGAAAACCACTCACCCGCGGTGCCGGTAGTGCGCCCAGTGTTCGTCGTGCCGCGATGTAACTGAGCGGCATCAGCCACAACCAACCGACTGCGGAGAAGAATAGAATCCCAGACTCCCCCGAGTTCATGATGTCGGCGATTTGCAGACCGTTGACGATCAGGATCGGAAGCGCGATCAATGGAATAAGCACGATCAATGAATGAAACTGATTCTGTATCCGCCACGCAACGTAGAACCCGGCTTGCAACACAAAGAGACTATGCAGAAACAACGCGGCGTAACCGATCGGAATGAGACTCGCGCCGCCGTCCACCCACCAGCCACTGAAGATGAGATCGCCGTGTCCAAAGATCTGCAGTAGCAAAAAATGCAACACCCACATGACCGCCAGGCCCGCGAGCGAGATGCAATACTTGACCCCAAAGATGCGTCCCGTTCCGATCGGCAACAGATTTAGCCAATCAAGCGTCCGAGAGGCGCGTTCTTGTCCCACCAACAACGGTCCGGTTCCGGTCGCAAAGATTGCCGGAAACAAGATCAACGCGACCGGGATCGTTGAAGAGGCGGGCGCGCTACCGAGCAGGCTTTGCAGCAGCAATATCCCAGCCACCATTGAGGCGATCAGCGCCAGTAACGCCAACAGGGGAAAGAGCTGACGAACTTCTTTCCAAACGAGCCAACTTGAATCAGCGCCTGATGAGCCTCGTTCGACATGCGTTCGCTCGATCGTCTGCTTGGAAAGCATTGCGTCGGAAGCCATTACGAATCGTCCGCGAAGGAGACTGGTTTAAAAGGGTTACGTGAATCCGGATCTGTCAACTTACCGCGACGTTTGACTCGCTGTCGCTGGTGCATGCCACAAAGATCTCTTCAAGCGTCGCCACCCGCGATTTCACGTCGGTGACGCCAGGCGATTGCCGGAGCTGTTCGATCGCTTCGTTGTTGATTTGTCGCACAAACAGTAATCGCGAACGTCCTTCGTTTTGTTCCGAGAGAATTTCGACGGATGCCGGAAGCTCCGGTAACGCACGCAGCGGGTCGTCGAAGTCCACGATGACTTGTGAAATGGATTCGCGAATTTCGGAAAGCGGTCCGTGCAGCCGAATCCGTCCCTTGTGAAGAATCGCGACGGTATCCGCGACTCGTTCGACTTCGCTGATCTGATGACTGGACAAGAACACCGTTCTTCCCGTCGCGGCTCGGTCGATCATCGATTCCAAGAAGCTGCGTCGCACTTTTGGATCGAGCCCACTGGTGGGTTCATCCATGATCAACAACTCGGGATCATGCGCGAGGGCGAGTGACAAGACGACCTTTGCCTTCTGGCCTTTCGACAGATGACGTATCTTCTGCTCCGGCAGGATCTCGTATCGAGCAATCGACTTTTGGAAATTCGGGAGGAAGTCGTCACCGTAAAGAGACGCCGTGAAGCCTCCGATCTGTGCCACCGTCATCCAGTCATAAAGCGCCGGCGTGTCGCTGACGTAACCGATTCTGCGCCGCACGGATCGGGCATCACGAGTCGGGTCAATGCCACAAACGGAACACGTACCGGATGTCGGCTTTTGAAAGCCGGTGAGAATCCGAATCATCGTCGTCTTGCCGGCGCCGTTTTCGCCCAGCAAGGCGAACACGGTACCGGGCCGGATCTCCAAGTCGACTTCCGTCAGCGCTTCGCAGCGTCGGAAGTGCATGGTGAGCCTGCTGATTGCAATCACCGGAAGCTGTTGCGAGTCCGATGTTTGTTCCGACTCCATGGACGCTAGCTCATTCATCACTGGATGGACCCCCGTTGGTCGGCTCGGTTGAAGATTCATTCGGGGACGCGGCGTGCACTGCCGGCGCGTTCTCGCAGAGAGTACGTAGATGCTGATCGACAAGCGTTCGTATTTGCCCCTTCTTGAGACCGGCGTTCCACGCTTCGGCAAGCACTTGTTCGAGTCGTTGACTGAGCACCGATTCTCGCTCCGCGCGGCAGACTTCCACGGCACCTTCGCACACGACCATGCCGCGGCCGCGCAGCGTTTCGATCACGCCATCGGCCTGCAATTGTTGGAACGACCGCGCGACCGTATTCGGATTCAATGCGACCTGATTGCTGAGTGCCCGCACGCTGGGCAACAACTGTCCCGGACGCAACGTGCCGGCTGCGACGGCAAACTTGATTTGCCGCACCAGTTGCAGGTAGATCGCCACGTCGCCGTGGACATCGATGGAGAAAAACATGCCGTGCTCGAAGGTTCGAAGAGGACGACTCGCCACTGTTCTAGTTAAGTAGAACAGTAGTCGCAGCGGTTGTCAAGGAACCTTCGCGGGAAAAAATGTGCCTGTGAATCGAACGGTCCGTCTCGCTTTAAAACGCGACAGCTTCGCGGAGCTCGTCCAGGCTCGACTTCTCTTCGACCGGCTGAGCGTGTTGCTGCTCGGAGAGTGCTTCGAATTCTCGATCCGCCAGTAAGAATGCGTCCACGACCGTCGGATCGAAGTGTGCACCACGCCCCGCAAAGATCACCGCACGCGCTTCACTGTGCGGCATCGGATCCTTGTAGGGACGTCGGGAACGGAGCGCGTCGTACACATCGGCGACGGCGACGATTCGCGCCGAAAGAGGGATTTCGGTTTCCGCCAAACCGTTCGGGTATCCTGAGCCGTCCCACTTCTCATGATGGAAGGCGCAAATCTCCGTCGCCAAGCTCAGGAAGTTATCTTCGCCGAGTCTATCGGAGATGGCTTGAAGACACTCCTGTCCGATGCGGGGATGAACTTCAATGATTCGTCGTTCTTGGGGAGTCAGGCGCCCTGGTTTTAGCAGGACTTGATCGGGCACGCCGACCTTGCCGATGTCGTGAAGTGATGAAGCGAGGCCGATGTCGTCGATCAGTTGCTGATCGACGCGAACAAAATTGGTCAGGTGTTTGGCCAGTATCGTCGCGTAAGAGCTGATTCTCTCGAGATGCTCACCGGTATCGTTGTCCCGTGATTCGGAGAGTTTTGCCAAGCCGAAGATCACCGCGTCTCGCGTCTTCGTCAGCGCGACAGTTCGAATTCTTACGGTTTCCTCAAGACCTTCGTTGATCTCAGCAATCTTATTTTCATAGCGATTCAGTACTCCGACGCTCGCCTTTTTTGTAACAAGAATGAGCACCAGCCCGACGATCAAAGCGATCAAACCGATTGGAATCAATACGAGATTCACCGCTTTACGAAACCCGGCTTCGCTTTGATGAACAAGGAGCACACTTCCGAGTTTGGGCAGCGTCGCGACCGAAACGACTTCCGTCGAATTCCCGTTGCCGGCAATGCCGGTGAACGTACGGTTGGTGTTGCGATCGAAAGCATGCTTTAGAGGAATCGCCCGATCATCAACGATGATCGGGCGTCCCAAGACGTTGGCGCCGCGAAGCTGCGGGTTGGATCGAATTTTTGGATGGCAAAGCAGGCTACCGTCCTCGGCGTCTGCGACGCACATGTAACCTTCGTTCGGTAAGCTGACATCCTCGATGAGCGTTTGCAGTTCATCCCAACTTTGGTTTCCAAACTCAATCGTTGAAATGTCTGGTCGTTTCCTGATCAGCTTGCTCATCTGTGTGGCGATCAACTGGTTGTCGCCCATCACTTGATTGCGCATGATCTCATGGACACTTGAACGAACCCAGAAGGCACCTCCCAGCAAAGCGACTGTAAGGCAAATGACCTGCAATTCGGAAAGAAGTTCGACGAGTTGTGCTTTCTTTGTGATTCGCAATCGACTACTCCAAGACTTCCACGACTTCCCACATCGCGTCGTAAGCAGATTGGCCTATCGTTGCGATCGCCACGACACATGCTGCGACGATCAGCGCCAGAAGAACGGAGTATTCGACTGCCGAGGACGCTTCTTTGTCGCACGTCAGGTTTCGAATGAAACGCATGGCTCATTTTCCCGGGCAAGCGGTATGGCGTGTCGCTCACCGCTGCCCCGAACGTCACTCAAACCCGACAGTGATCTACGTCACTGAGATGCAATCGTCCATGCAAATTGGAGCCGGCAAAGAAGCGTCCGAACTTTCGTATCGATTGCGCGGACTGTTGGGTTGAGAACGATCAGTCTTCCAACCGCAGTGTCGACCTTTGGAGTTGGGGGTACGTGCAATCTGAGCTGACGGCCGATCGCCCCGGTTTTTTGGGAACAACCGCGGCTCGCGCCGTGCGGCTGAAGTCCAAGAGTGTGACCCTCAAGAGGTACTCACAGCAGGAACTGCTATTGCTTACGTCCCGCTAGCCGCTGCGCCAGAGTTTGTTCGGTCGTTGGACCGCCCGTTAGAAAGAACGGCGGATTGAGAATTCGGCAATCGCTTGCAAGCAATTG
Source organism: Planctomycetota bacterium (assembly GCA_039025515.1). Lineage (GTDB taxonomy): Bacteria > Planctomycetota > Planctomycetia > Pirellulales > Pirellulaceae > Stieleria. Next base: position 7,064 of record JBCCOI010000124.1, on the reverse strand, counting down.
CGTGCAGGAGAATCAGGCAGAATCGTCAGTGCCTCGACCGCTCGCTCTTTGTACCCGATCGCCGTCTGCATCGTGTAGTCTCTGGCGTCGGAAGCTCTTAGCATCGGCCCGATGACTGCGGCCCGGCGATGGGGTTCACCCTTGAGCGCGTCGATCAATTCTCGTCGCTCGTCATCGGTCGCGGTCTCGAGTAGGCGGATGATGGGTAGCGTTATCTTGCCCTGTTCAAGATCCGTGCCCAGCGTTTTTCCGACGGAGCGATTGTCACCCCATAGGTCCAGATAATCGTCGGCGATCTGAAAAGCGATTCCGAGCTGATCGCCATAGCTGGAAAGCGTCTCGATCGTCTCGTCATCGGCATCCGCCTCGCCCGCGGCCAACGAGCATGCGACGCGAAGCAACTCGGCGGTCTTGCCCCTGATGATTTCGAAGTACGTTGACTCGTCGAGAGAGAGTTCATCCCGCAGGAGGACTTGGCGTAACTCACCCTCGCAAACCCTTCGAGCAGCTTCGCCGACCCAGCTACACGTCCGCGTACTGCTGAGGGATGCGGCGAGGCGGAAGCTTTGGGAAAACAGATAGTCGCCGAGTAAAATGCTGGTATGGTCGTTCCACTTAGCGTTGATCGTTAGGACGTGTCTCCGCATCGTTGCTTCATCGAGGACATCGTCATGGATCAGCGTGGCGGTGTGCACCATCTCCAAAACGACACCGATGATCACATTTGCCTCCGTCGCTCTGCCCAAGGCTTCGGCCATCAACAGGTGAATCGCGGGGCGGAGTCGTTTGCCGCCCAGATTGACACCGTGACGAAGCAAAGGGCCGACGTCCTCATAGGGACTTTGCATTTCTCTTTGCAGCAAGTCCTCAACTGCCAACATGTGTGACTGGATCGGCGCGTAGAGCTCCGCGAGAACGGCTTTCGACGATCGAGATGGCCGGGGAGCCACCTGTTCGAATGGTGCTTCCGCCGAACCTTGATGTCGACCCGAAATCTCAAGCTCGCCGTTCGCGGTGCCGTTTCGAAGGGTGTCGTATGCGTCCATCGTTTGATTCGCGGGAAGGAAGCTGCGATGCAGTTACAGCGGGGAGGCGGCTCGTAACTTTGCCCCGCAAACCTCGCGGGGGCAGGTCAAGTCGTTGCGTACTCCCAACGCGGAAGCAACCGCAGGGAAAACGTTGGAGCAACACGCCGCTGTGGCGCTCTGCGGAACACGATTCAAACGTCCAGGCGACTTCGGCGAAAGCCCAAACGGGAGACGAGAGACTCATGCGAAAGAGGTTCCGATCGAGATCGAATCCGGCTCAGGCTGCTCGCCCGCCGCGTTTCCGCTTGCGTCGCATTCGCCGTCGTTCCGCCTTGCTCATGGAATCCCAGTCAATGTCAGCATCGTCTTCTTCCGAAAAGTTCGATTCGGAAGAATTCGAGGGTCGTCCCGGATTGGCCGACGCGACCGACAGCTTCGCAGTCTCCTTCGATACCTGCTGTTCGTCGGCGGTTAGGTCTTGAGTTGCGGGTTTCCGTCGCAGTCCCGAGAGCCAACCACGCTTTTTCTTCGGCGTCTCGTTTGGCGGGCTGTCCTCGCCGGATTCCGCATCCGAACCCTCGGAAGTTTTTGGCTGCAGACGAAACGAAAACCTACCTTTCCGCTTCGGAGGCTCGCTATCGTTGGAAGGTGCTACGTTGGCATCGGCGTCCGCCGAGTCGGCTGGTTGTTCCTTTCTGCGGAACCAGCCTCGCCGCTTCTTTTCGTTGGCTTCATCTGATTCTTTTGAGTCAACGTCACTGCTGGTCGTTTCTTTAGCTTGGTTCTCGGGCTCGGCGTTTGACTTCCGGCGGCCGAACCATCCCGAGCGTTTGGGTTTTGCAGACGGATCGCCCTCCGGCTTGCTCTCCTCCTTCGACGTATTTCTCGAGTCTACGTTCGACGAACTCGGGGTCGGCATGGTTTCCGATTCGCGTTTCCGATTCGAAGCATTATCGCGGTCTGTTGAGAATCGGGCGGTTTCATGCTTGGGAACGATGCGGTCCTCTGTTGCCGCGTCCAACCTCAACTGCAGATCGGTGACGTCGTCACGCTCGCGAAAATTTGACACGGAGGGCAATCGGTTGCTGATCCATTCACGGATGGAAACGGTCTCGTCGATGCCCCGTGCCCGGCGAAACAACTCGCGAAGGTAGGCCGTGGTTGCGACAAGAATGAGCGTGGACGAGAGGAGGGGCGTCGTGAGCCAGAGTGTCGCTCCGACAAACGTCTTGAGCTCCAGCACTTGCCAGTACACACACTCGTACCAGCCGAGCAATCCGCCGGCGATCAAATAGGTGATCAATGCGCCTCGGTTTCGATAAGTCTCCGCGACCAGTCGCAAGGCGAGAATGATGCCGCCGACATCGACAATGATGCGAAACCAATTCGCACCCGAGAGCACCGCACGGTCGCCCAAAAGTAACTCGACCAAGGCGCCGAGCCAGCCGATCAGTCCGACGACGCTTTGCAGACTTCCCACCAGCAGCACCATGATCATCAAACGCCATAGACGATAATGGCCGCGATAGTCGTCACGGCTGTGCGATCGGAGACCATAAATCAGATAAGCGGCACCCGCGCTGACCAGAAGGACCAGTGGTTGCAACCAGGCGGCAAAGCTATCCGTGCGGTCGACACGAAAGACTCTTACGACGGCTTCGTGGTAGGCGACGTCCGGTCGTGTGACGGACATATGGTGCGCAATGGCCAGTCCCACGGCCAGTCCCAAGAAAGAGGCAGCGACAATTGCCATCGCGAGCCGAGAGACGGGGACAAGCGAGAACCAGCGTCCTCGAAGGTGGCGTCCCACCCGCGAACCAAACGCGGAGGCCGGCTGACGTGCCTCTCGCAACTTTTCAGCTTGTGCCCGCGATGCCGCCGTCGACGCTCGCTGAGGCTGTAGTTGATTTTGATAGAGCACCCGTCGACGACGTTCTGAGATGCGACGAGACGATGTCATGGTGACGCTTCGGGCTCCGTTTCAAGTCGGTCCGCGGACAACGCTGTGAGATCCACCGCGCGATTCTGGCTTTGCAGGGTAAGGAACCTTCCCCTGTCGGACGGTACGAAAACTTGAGAGTCTCGGTCAACTCGGTTCTACCGATACCTCGTCACCGCGTGAAACTCGAGCGTTTGTTGAAGCGTCTTGATGCCCACTTCAATTCTCTGGCGACGGCTGTCCACGTCGCGCGAGTTGGCCGGCCGCTTGACGTCGATGGTGTCGGCGGGCGACGTTCGAAATCACCGTGGCGAATTCTCGCTTTGTCTTCTCATCCATCTGTTTCATCTGTCCCACCAGCTCGTAGAGGCCGTCGGGGTTATCTTCACATGCAGCCGAAATCTGTCCGATGAATTTGGCCGTTTCGGCGAAGTTATGATCGGCAGACTTTCCGATCAAACCTCCCAGTGAACGAGCCACCAAGTCGGCACCCAAGCTCTCGAACTTCACGTAGCAATCAAGCGTCCCGATCACTTGAACCGCGCCTTGCTCGTCGGTTCCGTATTGGCTACGCAGAATGAAGACGCCGCGGCCGCGGACGGGCTTTTGGACAAACTTGCCGTCGTATTCTCCCTCGGCGATAAATACGTGCAGGTTCTGATCACCGTAGATCAGATCCACCATGCAGGTTGTACCGCTGCCGTCGACCGCCTCGAACCGATAGGGACCGGTGCGGCGTGTTTGAACGCGTGTGATCCCCATCAAATCCCAGATGCCAATCATGGTGTCGGGTTTTCGGGAGAGAAAGAGGAACAACTCGGGGTCGCAGGCAATCGTTTGTTGCGGCAGACGTCGATAGAGGCTGGGCCTTGAGGCGATCTGTGAAAGTCGCTGCTGGGCCTGCCGCGTGAGACGTTCCATCGGCAGATCAGCCAAAGCGTCATCGTTGACGCTGCGGTCATCCTTGGAGCCAAGGAAGCCGTTGAGACCGAGCAGACCTTTGCGTTGCCCGTTGCCTTCGCTCGATTTTCTCTCAGACGAGCGATAACGCGACTTTCCGGCCGGGCCGCCGCCGCATGAAACTCCGAGGTGAGTTTCACACAGTGAGGAGGGCACACCCAATGAAATCAAGAGTAGGGTGACGACGAAGATGATGTCGGTGGTTTTGGTCACCCAAAGATACCTGTCGTATTCCGCTGGCCGAACACCATCGAGTCGATTCGATGTCTCTGTGTAGATTCGGCGGACGTGATCCATCGAGTTGAGTGAAAACGACGGCCACGGGATTCATCATCGAATCGAGGCCGCGCATGCGGATCGGAACAGGAGTTTTGGCATGAAATATGAAGAATTCACTCAAGATCTGGAGATTCAAGTTCGGCAACGTCTTTGGTTAATCCTGACTGTGTCATCGCATTGTCATTCCCCGCTCGACAGACAGAATGCGATCTCGATAATTCGGTCCGCAGGTGTGGCACGACGCACTTTTCGTGGACCCCAACATCACTCCCACAGGCCCAGTTGAATGGCTAAGAAGTCCATCAATCAAGTTGAAGTTTCCGGCAAGACGGTTTTGATGCGAGTCGATTTCAATGTTCCACTCGATGAGAACCAGTCGATCACCGATGACCGGCGAATTCGTATGGCGCTCCCCAGTATCACGAGCGTCATTGATCGCGGAGGCAAACTCATCTTGATGAGCCACCTGGGCCGGCCCAAAGGCGATCCTTCGGATGCGGCTAAGTTTTCACTCGCGCCGGCCGCAATCCGTCTCGGCGAACTGCTTGGAAAAGATGTCTCCTTTGCCAGCGATACCGTCGGTGAAGATGCATCTGAAAAGGCTTCTGCACTCCAGGACGGCGGAGTGCTGGTGCTCGAAAACCTGAGATTCAATTCAGGCGAGAAGGCGGGTGACGCAGAGTTCGCGGGGAAGTTGGCGGCGATGGCGGACGCATACTGCAACGACGCGTTTGGGACGTGTCACCGCAAAGACGCCTCGATGGTTGCCGTCCCGGAAGCGATGTCCGGCAAGCCGCGCGTCGTCGGTCACCTGGTTGCAAAAGAGATTCAGTACTTGAGCGATGCGATCGGTAACCCCGAACGACCCTTCGTCGCGATTCTCGGTGGTGCAAAGGTCAGCGATAAGATCAACGTCATCAACAACCTACTCGGAATCTGTGATTCGGTCTTGATCGGCGGTGCGATGGCTTACACGTTCTCGCTCGCGCAGGGAGGAGCCGTCGGCGAAAGCTTGGTCGAGAAAGACAAGGTTGAACTGGCGAAAGAGTTGATCGACAAAGGCGGTGAAAAGCTGGTACTGCCGGTCGATACACATTGCGGCGATGATTTCGCAGATCCCGTCGGTTGCAACAAGAAAGTCGTCAACGCCGGTGAGATCCCCGACGGCTTTGAAGGCATGGATATTGGCCCCGCGACGAGTGAAAAGTATGCGGGCATCTTGAAGTCATCAAAGACGATCGTTTGGAACGGTCCGATGGGTGTCTTCGAGAAGCCTCCGTTTGATGCGGGAACGCGGGCTGTCGCGGAAGCCGTTGCCGCAAGTGACTCGATCAGCATCATCGGCGGTGGCGACAGCGCAGCGGCGGTCGACCAGCTCGGATTCGCGGACCGCGTCAGTCATGTCAGCACCGGCGGCGGCGCGAGCCTGGCCATGCTGGAAGGCAAAGCCTTCGCGGCGGTTGACTTGCTGGACGATGCGTGAAGCACTTTGCGATCGTCACGGTGGTCGCTCGATTACTCGTCTAGTGGTGGCACATCGCTACGAGCCGCTCTGACTGATCATCGGCTGGACACGGATAATGTTCTCAGGGGAGTTCGCGTTAGTAAAGCACGTTGCGGAACCTGACTCCGCCGCGAAAGCGTTTTGGAGTGTTGGTGGCTCCCGTTGGCGGACACACCACAACATGGAATTTCCGCTATCAAGTTGGAGCAACTTCTGGTTTCTTCATGCCGGACGATCACGTTGAAAATTGACCTTGACACTGCCGACTCGGAGATTGATCGCGTTGCGTCAGACATCCAAGTTATCCACAAATATTGCGTTGGCATTTGCGAGTAATTTGTCTCCGATCAACTTGTACTCATTTGGCTTTGGAATGACAAATAGTAACGTTCCGGTCGCAAAAGCGGCTTTTTGTATGCTGGGCTTCGCACTCGCATCCGCTGGCTCACCGCTGCCTGGTTCTTGACGCTTTTTGTTTCCGTCGTTTGGTGGCAACCTCGCGTCGTTGACTGTTGAGGCTACAGGCTCGATGTAGATTTCTGCGATAGGGTCCAGCTGCGACTCACTCAACCATCGTCGAATAGTGATCGTTGAGTTTCCACAGCGTCGTAAGTAAGAACACGATGATACAAAAGTTCAGGGCAATTCCACCGAAATTCGAAAACAGGGCGACTTCTCCGAACCAAGACGATTCCACCATGCTGGCCTGGGCTAACTGCCCGATCGTTCCGATGACAGGCATCAGCATCAATGTCGCTCCGAGGACAATCAACCAACGTTGTGAAAGTTGTTCGAAACGAGCGGCGAGCATGCTCCGCTTGCGGTAAGCAACCACAATGATGCAACTCCAGAGGATGAACACCAGCAGCATCGTCGATGTGCCCGTTACCGGTCCTGTGAAACCCACCGCGGCCATCATGGTTCCAGTGACAATCGAAATCGCCGAGACGGTGCTACCAATCGCCTTGAGGCCCAGGTAGCCGGCAATCATCCAAAACAGTCGATATCCCCATTGCCCTGCTTGGTCTGTTCTTCACGAATTCCTGCTGCAGGGCGACCGGGTGTCCCATACGATTGCGCGCGATCAGGAATGACTCTTCAGCGCTCAACCCTTTCGCTTCCAGTCCGGCGACGGACTCCCTCAAGTGAGATTCGAGCTCGAGGTTTTCTTCAGTATTGATCGCACCTTCGCCACCCAACATGGCTTTCCAGTTGGCAATCTCTTTCTCTAAGTCAAACACGTTTTTGTTCCCCAAAATGAGCCCAGAGTGTTGTGCACGGCAAGCCACTGCTTCCGCTCCGCAGCCATCGATCGCTTTCCGGAAGCACTGATGCGGTAGTACTTGCGTTTCCG
>JBCCOI010000123.1:0-14592 GCA_039025515.1 Planctomycetota bacterium | reverse complement strand
GATCCCAATCCGATCTATCAAGTTCCGGGGCGGCCGGTTTTTTGGTTTCCCGCCAACACGAAGGCCGATGACCAATAGTCGGCCGGCGTCGTCTCTTCTTCGCTCATCTATTCAACCCAACTGATTCGCATGCCCGAGTTTGAACGCGTCTTTGTCCGTTTTCGCGGCCGAACCATCGGTCCCTTCACGCCCGACAAGATCACCGACATGGTGCGTCGGGGCCAAGTGACGCGGATGCATGAGTTGTCAGGAGACGGATTGAGCTGGATGAAGGCGGATGAGTTCGGCAACTTTTTTCCAAAGCCGGTGCAAGCCGGAAGCGTCGCCGGCGACATGGCCGCTGACGCTTCGGATGTCCCGCCCGGCGAAGAAGGCGTCGCGCCGATTGCGAACGAGAACGCCACCGCACAGTGGTACGCGCACGTCAACGGAGAGAAACAGGGACCGGTTTCGATGGATCAGATGCGGCTCTATGCGGAAGCCAAGATCCTTAAGAAGGATTCGCTGGTTTGGAAAAACGGAATGTCGGCGTGGAAGTCAGCCGGCGAAGCGATTCCGGAGTTGTTCGGTGGGGCGGCAGCGGCAGCGCCCGGTTCCGCACCCGTCGCCGTCTCGTCATCGGCGGGACAACAAGTCGAATCCGCCGAAGCGGTTGGTACGCTTGGGCAAGAGATCTGCCGTCGACATCCATTGGTCATGACGCTCGGCATCGCTCTTTTGGTGATCGCAGCCACGTTGCTGATTGCGCAGATCTTGTTGCTCAATCAAGGCGGACGTCAGCTCAAGTCGGCGCCGATGGTCGCGGCCGTCAAGATCGCGCTGGCTGGCGCCGCGACCGTTTCCGGAATCATGGCGGTCCAGACGGCGAGCAAGCTGAAATCGGCGCTCGATTCAGGCTCACCGATCCAAACGCTGACGGCCGTTCGTTCGCTCAATCAGTTCTGGGTATTCAGTTCAATGTCGTTGATGATCTGGATCGTGATCGTCGTGTTAGTTGCCATCACGGCGGTCGCAATGAATGTGCCGGTTTTGAAGATCATCTCCTGAACCGATTGCATGGAGAGTTGGAGATCTTGCGGCACAATTGTTAGTTCCGGTTCAATCGCAATCGATGCGAGTGATCAAAGCGGAATTCTCTAGTAACAAAGCGGAGCGTCACTCCGCATTGCCGATAGCACTTCCACGCGGAGAACCCCGCCTTCAACTTCGGGGAAATCCGTCCACTCATTCGATGACTTGAATCGGTCGTGTCGGCGAGTTGATCCAACAACGCGATAGATCGAGCAAGTGCTCTCCGGCACGGGTCACAACCGCGGCATCGTTCTGAGTGCTGGCAAGAACCTTCCAAAACTGAATCCATGGAGAATCACGATGCGTCGTGTAATCATTCCTGCCCTGTTGGCCGTTGCTGTGGTCGCAGGCACTGCATCGAACGCGAGTGCGTTCGGTCTGTTTGACAAGTTCTGTAAGAGCGGTTGCGATACGGGTTGTGCCGTCGAGCCGACTTGCGGCTGCGAAATCGTCGAGCCCGCTTGTGGCTGCGAAGTCGCAATGGCACCCGCCTGTGGTTGCGAAGTCGTCCCGGCTTGCGACAGCGGATGTGCTCCTCGTGGCGGATTGCTCGCGAAGCTCTTCGGCAAGCGAGGCGGATGCTGCGACGAAGCTTGCGCTCCCGCATGCGAGCCAGCTTGCGGTTGCGAAATCGTTGAGCCGGCTTGCGGTTGCGAAGTCGCAATGGTACCCGCTTGCGGATGCGAAATGGCTCCAGCACCTTGCTGCGACAGCCCTTGCCGTCCGAAGCCCTTCGGTCTGCTTCGTAAGCTTTTCAGCTGCAAGAGTGCTTGCGACAGCGGATGCGCTGCTGAGCCGACGTGCGGATGCGAAGTCATCGAGCCGACTTGCGGATGCGAAGTTGCCGCACCGAGCTGCGGCATGGAAATGGCTCCCGCTTGCGGTTGCCACTGATCGTTCAATTCCGAACGAGATACCCGTTCGCCGTTCCTTCGGCGAATGACAGAGTACCGAGTTGACCACGATCACCGACGAGACCTACTCTAGGAGAGTTCCCGCCTAGCACATCCTCAAAACACTTTGTCGCCAACGTGCATTCTCCCTGGCACCATACGGCACAGTCGTCGTGCATCGCTCTCCGTCGCGTCCATTGAATCGCAACTCAAGACCCCGGCAACCTCAAGGTTGTCGGGGTTTTTGTTTTGGCCGGGCAATGGCCTGTCTGTGTCGTGCCTGTATAGATCGAGGGTGTGTGAATCGACCCCGCTCGCGACTTTTCAAGTTGCGGTTTTACCGTAACCCGACGCGTCAGCTAGGAAAAATCGAAATTGACTCGTGTCTCGCAGACGCGTCGGGTTGTGAAAACCAAACAGCAAAAGCGCTACTTCAAAACTCGCGACTGGACCCTTCGCTAGCATTCCAATGATGGTCGAATTGGATCGCGCGCATACTGATGAGGATGACGGGAAAATGGCAGATTGGCTCGAACCGGGTAAGAAAGCTCCGGCGTTTACTCTCAAAGACGATGAAGGGAATAGCGTCAAGCTGAGCGAGCTGAAAGGGAATCCGGTTGTGTTGTACTTTTATCCACGCGACGACACACCGGGCTGCACGAAAGAGGCCTGCGCGTTCCGCGATCGCTATGACGAGATGCAGGAACGGGGCGCCCAACTGTTTGGCGTCAGTGCAGATTCAGCAGAGAGCCACGCGAAGTTTCGTGAGAAGTACTCGTTGCCGTTTCCGCTTCTTGTCGACGAGAAGCACACGATGCTGGAAAAGTACGGAGCATGGCGTGAAAAGAACATGTACGGCAAGAAGTCGATGGGCATTCAGCGGAGCACCTATCTGATCGATGCCGACGGCAAAGTCGCAAAGGTTTGGAAACGCGTCAAAGTAGACGGCCATGACCAACAAGTCTTAGACGCACTGGACGAGCTTTGAATTGACAAGTCGGATGCTGCCGCCGACCTCGATGACCTTGCAATCCCTGTAGGTGACGTCTGCGAACTCGCCACGCTCCGGCCTCGGAGAGGCCAGCTACAGTTCTGAAGTCGGCTTTCAATGGCGATTCTGGTTTTGAACTACCGGCCGTTCGTGTTGGGAAGGCGCATTTGCACTTGCGGAATGGGGTTCAAGGTTCGAACCCCGGATGGTCTTAGCGCTGACGTCGCTGGCGGTTCCGAGAGCGTCCAACGATTTCCATTGAGTCCCTGAATTGATTTCCAAGCGAGGTTCGGAACGAAAAGGATCGACTGAATACTTTGTCCATTGATTTGCGCGGTGCCCCACTCGGTTTCCACAGTCAGAACCTTCAAGTCGGTCGCCCCGGTGATGGAGTCTCCGTTGAGCATCACGACGGTTGTGGAAGCATCACTTTTGGATGGAAAGCGAAACCCGGCGACCTCCGAGAGCGGCACATCGACGGTACCAAAGGAGGTCTTCATCCCCATACTCGTTTCCCCCGTCAGCGTGCCGATCAACTTGGTTTTTGCATCAACTAGTTCCACGGTGACGCTCAACGGTCGCACACCCGCCTTACCGGCCTTAGCGACGGGAGCCGCGACCACAGGCGTCCCTACTTTCGAAGCGGGCGCCGGCAAGCCTTGGCCTGTCGTGATTGCTCGAGGCAATGAGTCAGTCTGCTGAGCGACAACCGAAGACGGCGTGGCAAGTAAAAAACCGAAAAGTACTAGCCCGAGTCTGATGAAGACGGGCGTTCGCGTGATGGGGGGCTGAGATCGATTCATTTGAGCATCGCAGTTGTCGTTGAAGAAATCGACCGATGAGCGGTCCAACTGCGACTCAGGCTAATCGAGTCATGGAAGCTGCGGCTCAAATGTTCTCGAAATCGTCGAAATCCTCGAGATCGACATCGTCTTCGTCGCCCCCGGTCCCCGTGCTGAGGCCGAATTCGTCGCTGATTTCGTCGTCGATTTCGATTTCATAGTCGTCATCGAGTTCTTCTTCGAAATCGTCATCAAAGTCATCGTCGAAGTCCTCTTCGTCGATGTCGTCGAAATCATCGAGGTCGTCGTCTTCGTCGAGCCCATCGTTGAAGCCATCGTCGACGTCGTCCGAGCCTCCGTCTTCGAAGGAGTCATCATCGTCGTCATCCCCATCGTCGAGGTCGTCATCATCGTCGTCGTCATCCGACGCGCGCGGATCGATCGGCGGCGAAACGACGGGATCGACGGAGGTTTCTGGCTGCGGCTTGGCTTCGAAAGGCGGGACCGAGAGGGTTGGTGAATCGGTCAGAACGACACTCATGAGGCAAAACCGAACGGGGAAAAAAGAAGGTGAGACTGCCGAGAGGATAGAAATAAGCAGGCGTCGACTCATCCGAGACGTGTATGCGAGCCGATAACCCCCCCAACAGTCCCGCTTAGCCCGTCGAGAGACGTCGGTTCGACCTTGTGGATTGAGGCAATTCCTCTGGCTCAGCCGATGCACATTTTGATACCTCGACGACAGTGGGCAAGTGACCCTCGCCGATTTTTCTCGCCCGTGAGCGGTTTTTCGGCGAACTTTGGAAATCGATTCACGGGCGCACTCACCAATCATTGAAATCATGAACGCCGAACGAATGGATTCACGACGGTGTCAGCCACGCGGAGCCGGGATTCTCGCTCTGGCGGCTCTGGTATCCGGACTCTGCGGGTGTGCGTCTCGGCAATACTCGCACATTCTGGCCAGCGACGATAAAGATTTAGTTGGCAGTCACGCAGCCGGCGCCGCGACATGGAATCCACTCGTCGAGGAATCCGTCGCCCGGTTGCTGTCTCGGTGCCCACCCGATGTTCGGCCCGTCGGATTCCAAATGCATGGGCAGGAACCCATCGTCGCGGCCCCGGCGACGATTTGCTTCGTCGGCATCGAGAATAAGAGCGCTGAGGAAATCGGCGATTTCAAGGATCAACTCTTCGAGCAAATCGACAGCCAAATCAACGCGGGCTCCGAGTTCCGTGGGATCAGCCGTCGTGTCGTGCAGGCAGCACTCCTGGAGACACGTTTGCGACCAGACTCCCTGTTCCTTCCAGGAAACCGCGACGTCTTTGCAGCCGCGCTCGGCAAAGCCGGTTCGCCCGTCGACTTCCTGTTGTTCGCCACGATTACGAGCGGGACCACAGACCGGAATAAAACGAGCCAGCGTGATTACACGCTGACGATGGAGATGGTCAATGTCCACTCCGGTGACTTCATCAAGGAATCGGCGAAGATCCGCAAGGGGTACTCAAAGTCACGTACCGGCAAGTGGTGGAACTACGGAATCTTCGACCAAGCCGACGGTTGAGACGCCTTGCAACTCCCATCGCGCATCCTGCGGCAAGCGATCCTCCTCGGCGGGGTGTTGTGGCTAACGATTGCTGCAGGCGGATGTCGATCGACGCGTCCATCGATCCGGCTGGCACATCAAGCCTACCTCAGCGGTGACCTCCCGGTTGCGACGGAAACGCTAAGTTCCGTTGCAAATGATTCTTCAAGTCTGCGCACGGCGAGCGAGTTGGATCTTGCGATCGTCGAACTCGCTGGTGGTCAATCCTCTTCCGCTGAGTCGCGGTTGCGAGCCTTACGCGACCGCTTTGATGCCCAGACAGAGTTGTCGATCAAGGATGCGGCGTCCTTTGTCTCCGATGATCGGGTCCGTGAGTTTTCGCTAGCCGCCTATGAAGATGTGGTGTTGCGTACCATGCTGGCTGTTTGCTCGCTTTCCAGCGGAAGCGGAGACGCTGGGGCATATCTCTTGCAAGCCCAACAGCGTCAGATCGAATTGGCGAAGACGCTCGACGAGTCGGAAGATGGACCGAAGTATGCGACACACGTTGCACTCGCGCCGTACTTGAGGGGCGCGATTCGAGAAGCAACCCATCAAGACTACGATGACGCCGAAAGATCGTTCCGTCTTGTCAGCCAGATCGAACCCGGTTTTCTTCCGGCCTCCGAAGACATTCGCCGCGCGAATCAAGGGCAGCACAGTCCCAAGGGTCACGGCGTCGTCTACGTCATCTCATTTGTCGGAGAGGGTCCGCGGAGGATCGAAACCATCGCGGATACAACGACGGCTTCTTTGCAGATCGCATCGACGTTGATTCGTTCGGCACGAAATGATTCGGATGATGACAACGAACCAGTGCTGCCGAACATCGCGAGTGTCAAAGTGCCAAGAACGGTCGTTCCGGACAGCCCTCTTGCGGCAATCGGTGTCCGCTATGGATCACAGTTTCTGGGAGCGACCCAAACGGTAACACACGTGGGGCGTCTGGCGGTCGACCAGTGCGAGGCGGAAATGCCTTGGACGATTGCACGTGCCGTTGCGCGTCGCGTTTTGAAAGAAGCAAGTGTGGCCGCCGTCTCGGACTCGGTCGGATTGAATGGAACGGCGGCGAGTCTGTTCGAGTTCGCGGCGTCGAGTGCATGGAGCGGTATCGAAAAAGCGGACACGAGAGGATGGACCCTTCTTCCCCGTGAATTCCAAGTTCTTCGCGCCGCACTCCCGGCGGGACATCACACGCTTGAACTGGTCCCACTCGGATTCGGCGGTGACGCAATCGCCCCGGCGGTCCTACACTCGGTGGAAATCGAAGACGGTCGTAACAGTTTCGCTTTTGTCTTCGCACCGACAAAGATCGTCTCAGTCGTCGACGCAGCGCGTTGACAAGGCCCTGCGGCCGATGAGCGACGTCAAGTCATGCTCCGCAATACAACCACGAACAAGCTATCGCTGTGCACGAATGAGCCCATGAGCGATAGCTCCGGTTTTTTATTGCGGTTTGCGTATCTCCGTAGCGGAACCGCGGCTAGCGCCGTTGCAGCTCAAGTGGGAGAGGTGGACCACCGTTCGACTTTGGGAGAAAACGGCCGGCGATGGTGCACGGGGCACGCCGTGCCTCATCATGTTGCTCGTCATCTTACGGTGTCGGCTTCTCAAAACGCGTCGCGAAGTAACCTGCAAAGTACTTCGACGCAGGGTCTTTCACCGGGCGATCCTCGAAGAAGCCGGTCATTCGCAACCCTGCTTCCAACTGACCGCCGATCAGATCATCCAGCGTGTGGCTGAACATGAACGGTTCGCGGTCTTCGCGAAGTTCATTGAGCTCGTCATCGGTTAGGTGGGTCTCGTCGGAATACGGCAAGGAATGCCTGACGAGCATGTCGTTGCGTTCGATACCTTTCTCATCAAAGATCGACCGAACGGGATTTGTGAATCCGGCCAAGAATCGTCCGCCCGGGCGCAGAACTCTTGCGACTTCGTTGAAGACCGGCTGAACGTTTGGAACAAATCCGATCGAGCAAGGGTTGAACACGAGATCGAATGAATTGCTTGCAAAACATGAAAGTTCCCGCATGTCCCCGAGCACCGTCTTGATAACGAGTCCGTGTCGATCGGCGACGCTTTGGTCTTGATCGAGCTGTTTGGGCGAATTATCGAGCACCGTCACCTTCGCACCGGCGGCGGCGAGAATTGGAACTTGCTGGCCGCCGCCCGATGCGAGCGCGAGGACTCGAAGGCCTGACGAATCGCCGAACCAGTCACGTGGCACTTTCTTTTCCGGCGTCAGAACGACAGACCAATTCCCTTCCCGAGCGGCATCGATCTCCTCGGCGGTCACCGGCACCGTCCATTCGTTCCCCTGGCTCACGAGATGATCCCAGGCTTTCCGGTTGTACTCGGAGGTTTCATCCATCACTGACTCAACAACTTAAACGGGCGGAACGGGGGAACGAGCGAGTGCTCGAGACGAGCAACTTTCACTATTTACCTGAATTGCCAAGTCGCGTTATTCTGGACATGAAACTCGGACAAAAGTTCAGATGATTGTCCGATCGAACCGAAATCGTCGCGTTTCCCGTCGTTTGGGAGGCGCAGTGTTGTGAAACGGATCCAATCGACGTTCAGGGATGACTGTCATGGGCGAAACCAAAGAGAGAACGTGGGTCGCCATTGGACTCAGCCCCTTGCTGATCACCCTTTTTGCGTGCTTTGCGAACGCACAATCCACCGATTTCAAGTTTCCCTCGTCTCTTAGCCGAGCAGGTCAGGGAGCGGTGGGAACCACCGGCAATGGAATGGGCATGCCTGGGAACGCCCGCGTTGGCACGCGGCCAGATGGTCCAACATCTGATCCGGCTGGTAGCTTTTCGGCGTGGAATCGGGGTGCGAACCAGGGCCCGTCAACGGCACCGTATGGCAACTCCGATTCCAACCCGCCGTCGATTCCTGGGTTTAACGCCGCGGCACAAAACCCGAATGCCAATGCACCAACTGCTGCGACCTTGGCGACCGATCCGCAAACGACGACCGGGGCCCAGCGGCAAGGCGGACGTGGATGGGGTCTCCCGAAAGGGATCACCAATCCCACGCAAGACCCAACGCTTGCCGATCGATTCGGTAGCCAGTTTGACAGAGCCGCCTCGAACCTTTCCACCATGTTCGGACCGAAAACGCAAGAACAAGCTCGACGGGACGAGTTTGCACGAGGTGGCATGGGGGCGACAATCTCCCGTACCGCTCAGGATCAACTTGGCGACGGTCGAACGGGTCCGGGATCAATGCCATCGACCGCTAACGGTTTACGCTGGGACAACATCGCAGGTACGCTCAGCAACGTTCCCACCGAAAACTGGACGCGAGATCAAGTCAATTTGCTTGCGGCGGAGTTTGGAATTCCCCCCAACGACCCGAACTTGGACAACCAGCTCTACGTCAATGAACTCTTCTTCGAGTACAAGCGGCTCAGAGAGCAACAGCGTTTGAAAGCAGAGCAAGAGGCTGCCGCGCAGCAGAACAGTCCATGGCCGCAAGAACAACCGAGTCCACGTGGTGTCGCCGCAAGTACTGGCGGTTTCGGAATGCCGCGTACGACGAATGCGGCGGACGGCGACCCGACGTCGTGGCCATTCGACAATTCCGCGCGAGACCCGCGGGCAACTCAAGCGATGCTCGATCCATCGCGCCAGTCTGTTGGTCTTCAAGACCAGCGGGCGGGCGGTCAACTCGGCGATCCACGGCTTTATCAACAAACCGACCCACGCACGCGGCAGCCACTTGGAACGCCGTACGACAATGACCGATTTGCAAGTTCGGTTTATCCACAGGATGCAGCCTATCCACGGGACGCAGTGAATTCGCGAACCATGGACATGGCCAACGAGCGTTTCGCAAGCGAATACGATCGAATGAAACGGATGGATGCTGAAGTGGACGATCTGCGTCGCGAAAACCTTCGTCTCAAGGAAGATGTTCTCACCGAACGAATCTTGCGAAACAACGCGGTGATGACAGGCGTAACCGGGAATGGAAATTTCGGCAGAGGTCAACTCGCCGGGCAAGCGTATCCGGGCGGCGTGCAGTCTCAGGCACAGACCCAACGGGAACTGATTGCTCAGTCCAATCGTGAGCCCGTTTCAGCGTCGTCTCGAAGTCGAGCCGGCGAAGTGCCTGAATCGAAGGAGAACGTTCCAATCGATCGCGCCGGCGTTGCCGGCGCCGCGCGGGAGTTCAAACAAATGAATCCCTACGTCAACGTCTTCCTGCTGTGCTCGATCGTCGCCAACGTCTTTCTGCTTGTTTGGCTCCACCGACTTTGGCAACATCATCGCGATTTGATCGCTACTTCACGCGTGACCGCGAGCGGCATTTCGGCATCTGACTGAGTTCGTTGCTTCATCGCTCGGCCAAACGCCCAGCAACGGATTCCCGTTATCGAAATTGATCTGCGCATCAGCGCCGCGATCACAAACCAGCACAAACGCGAAGACCACAGCGATTGTGTTGAAGAACGGACGAAGAATGATCATCGATCGCATCTCAAGGAATTTAGGAGGAAGAGACCTGGGTGGTCGCAGCGGAGTACCCGTGGTGTCGGACATGAGTCGATCGACCGACACACGTGCCCACACAGAGTCTAACGGGCGAACGCGATGGCTTGCCGCCTGATGAGTGAAAAGCGGTGATTCATGCACTGCATGGACTGTCCGCTCCACGATTCGTGGGCTAAATTTTCACGACTCGGATTCCTCCCCCGTTCATGTTGATCTCGACGACTCCAACGTTGCCACCATGGCTCAGTTTCGGCTCACCAAGCACAACAACGCGATACTCGGGTCGGCGATTTTGCTTGCCAAGGACTTGTCCGCAGACGCCTTGGTGCTGCTTCTGGATGGCCCTGCGGATTGGGAGCGTTTGTCGGAGCGAATTGGGGGTCAAGAGTTCGAAAAGTCCGTGATCGTTGCACTCGATACCGTCGAAGAACTCGAGGGCGCGGCCGAAGCGGGTTTCAAACCCATCGCCCTCAACAAGGAAAAAGCACCGCTGCTGGAGCGACTCCAGCACGCACTGCTGGAAGCCGCCGCCGACGAGTTCATCAAGCCCAATGATGAAATCATCGCGGCCTACAGCGGGTTCACGACGGGGCGGCTTGACTCGATCAGCCATCTAAAACTCGACGAGCGGATGCGTCGTCTGAGTGCCCGCGACTTGCAGTCGCTCGAAAGCAGCGTCCCGCTCAAAACGCTCAAGGCCGTCGTTGACTTGGCCGTCCAGATCGGTGTGGAAGGACGCGAGGGAAAACCGACGGGGGCACTCTTCGTCGTCGGGGACATTCGCAGTGTGCTGCAGCACGCGAGCGATAGTGGCGTTGATCCCTTCAGAGGCTACAACAAAAAGGCGAGAAACCTGCTCGACCCTCGCACGCAAGAAGACGCAAAAGAACTGTCTCAGCTTGATGGCGCGTTCTTGATCAGTGGCGATGGGACGATCGAACGCAGCCGCCAAATGCTGGAAGTCCTGCATGAAGACCTCAACATGTCCAAGGGACTCGGTTCGCGTCACTGGGCCGCGGCCGCGATAAGCCGACGAACAAAGGCGATCGCCATCGTCGTGAGCCAATCCACTGGCACGGTGCGTCTGTACCAGAACGGGTTCCTTAAGATGCAAATTGAGCCGATGGACAAGGGCATCAAGTGGCAAGAAATCTCCTTTAAGCCGCCTTCGGCCAGTGGCGACGATTGATGGCTCGCGACGACATCTACGCGCTACGCCGCGATCATGTCGGTCGTTTCGAGTTTGATGACCAGGTCGCCGACGTCTTTCCGGACATGATCGCACGATCCGTTCCGGGTTACGGTTCTATCCTTTCGGTGATCGAGCAACTCGCGGTGCGATTCGTTCGCGAGCGAACCAACGTCTATGATCTCGGGTGTTCCCTCGGCGCGGCGACGAAGTTAATTCGGCGACACGCACCACCGTCGGCAACGATCCATGCGATCGACAGTTCTTCCGCCATGATCGAGCGTTTTCGACATGCGGTCGAAATGGAAGTGAATCAAAGCACGAACGCTTGTGAGCTGAAATTGCATCTCGCCGACATATGTGACGTTGAGTTTGCAAACGCGTCGCTCATCGTTCTCAACTTCACGCTGCAGTTTGTTGCGGAGCATCATCGCGAGCGCTTACTTCGTCGCTGCGCCGATTCGATGGTTCCTGGCGGAGCGTTGTTGCTCAGTGAGAAACTCGCTTTTGAAGACAAAGCCGCTCAACAGTTGCTGGGCGAGCTGCATCTGGACTTCAAAAGGTCTTGCGGATACAGCGAAATGGAAATCGCGCAGAAGCGGAGTGCCTTAGAAGAAACACTGATTCCCGAGACACTCCATCAACACTGTGAAAGGCTGACGGCTGTCGGTTTCGATATCGTTGTGCCGTGGTTCCAGTGTTTCAACTTTGCATCGATCCTTGCCGTGCGATCATGACGAAGGAAACTTCAGCGGGAAAGATGCAAAGCCATCCGTTCCTGTATCGCACGGAGCTGGATCAGCTTCTGAGGTCACTCGGCGAGGAGGGCTTTAGGCAACTTGCTTACGATTGTTGCGTCAAGAGCTTGGATCAGCCGACGAATGGCGACCTGAAACGTTGGATCAAGACGCTAGAGGAGCTGCCGCCGGGTGACTCCGCAAAACTCTCGTGCAATTCAGCAGGCATAGAAGTGTCTTGCACGGACCGTACTCGTGCGTTGGACCGATGCGAAACGATCAAAGCGCAGTTGATGGAGTTCCATCCTTGGCGAAAGGGGCCGTTCAAGTTTCTCGGCTGGGACATACAAACGGAATGGCGTTCAGATTGGAAGTGGGGCCGGATCGCGGACTGCGTGGATTGGCGCGGTAAAGTTGTGCTGGATGTGGGCGGCGGAAATGGCTATTTCGGCTGGCGGATGCTGGAAGCCGGGGCAAGCTACGTCTTGGGGCTCGACCCGATTCTTCGATTTGTGATGCAGTTCGAGGTGTTTCAACGTTACGCACCGTCACCGCTTCGCCACTTCGTGCTGCCCATGATCGATTCCGACATACCACCGAAGTTGCACCGCTTTGACATCGCGTTATCGGCCGGGGTTCTTTATCACCGAACGAGTCCCATCGATCACCTACGCAGTTTGCACGATGCCCTTCGGCCCAATGGCACGCTGATCTTGGAAACGATTGTCGTTGACGAAGGTCTTCTCATTCCGACGGATCGTTATGCACAGATGAGGAACGTTTGGTTTATCCCCTCGACGGATATTCTGCGAACATGGTTGCAACGAACTGGTTTTGAGGAATTCGAAGTGGTGGACGTGACCATGACGACCGTTGAGGAGCAGCATTCAACGTCATGGATGACCTTTCAATCGCTTGCCGATTTCCTGGACCCTCACGATGACGGGAAAACGATCGAAGGCTACCCGGCCCCGGTTCGGGCAACCATCCGCGCCAAACGCACATAGCCGACAATCTCTCCGAAATCGCATTCCTTTCCACTCCGTCGGCGATTTCTCCGAAATCGTACCAGCCATTCATGTGACGATTTCGGAGAATTCGCCGACTCTTTAGAGCCTGGCTGGGTTGAACGGCGTTGTGGGGACCTTCCCGGATGCATGCTTGCGCAGGATCGCACGCATTCGACTCATCACCGAAGTTGTGTTCTCATCTGGATCTAGCGCCAGGTTGCGAAATTCACCGGGATCAGATTGATGGTCGTAGAGTTCTACGCCTTTTTCACCTTCGGCCCACTCCGTGTATCGATAGCGTTGATCGCGAACGCTACACCCCATCACCGGCTGTTTCAATCGATCGTCTGCGGGCCGCAAGACTTGCGTGACGGCGTGACTATCCCATTCCCGGATCGGGTCAACAAGCAACGATTTTAAGCTTTTCCCTTCCAGTATCGATGGTGGCTTAATGTCGGCCAGCTCCGCGAGCGTCGGATAGATGTCCAGAAACTCCACGACGCGAGAGCAGGGTTGTCCCCGTGAATAGCCGGGTGCGCGGATAACCAGCGGTGCCCGCGCGGACTGTTCGAACAGTGTTCGCTTTTGCCAAATGCCCTCATGTTCCCCCAAGTGGTAACCGTGATCGCTCCACAGCACGACGATCGTACGTTCGCTAAGGCCGAGCGAATCCAAAGAATCGAGTAAACGACCAACCTGGGCGTCAACGAACGAAACACAGGCGTAGTAAGCCTGAGTCGCCTTGAGAAGCGTCGCCTCGTCGAGGTTGTAGTTCGGGACCGGACAGTTGTGAGCGAAGGCGGCGACCGGGATGTCCGTGCGGTCATCTTTCGGTGCGAAGGGCAACCGAAGCGAACGGAGTGGATAGAGTTCGAAGTATGCCTTCGGCGCGACATAAGGTGTGTGCGGACGAAAGAACCCGACTCCTAAGAAAAAAGGTTTCTCACGTTTTTCGCGCATGATCTTGATCGCTTCCGTTGCGATCATCCCGTCCGTCTGTTCTTCGTCCGTTCCTTTCGCTGCGAGCCAACTGAGCGAGGCGCTTATCTTGCGATGTGGTTCCGCGTTGACAACGAGTTTTTCGTCTTGCTTGTCTCTACCGTACGGGTTCACCGTCCGGTTCCAAGACGGGGCGTCATCGAAACCGTCTGTTCCGATGGATGCCGGAACGTTGTAGTGATAGATCTTTCCAACTCGCGCCGCAAAGTACCCCGCATCTTGAAAACACTGTGGCAGCGTCGTAACGTCGGGAACCTCCTCTCGAAAGTGGCGATCCAAGTCGTAGACCTTGATCGTATCGGGCCGCAGACCCGTCATCAGTGAAGCACGCGTTGGATTGCAGAGAGGAAGCTGGTTGTAAGCTCGTTGGAAGCAAACGCCTTCTGCGGCAAGGCGGTCGATTTTGGGCGTCTTGGCGATGAGGTCGCCGTAGCACCCCAGCGAACAAGCGAGGTCATCAACAGCGATGAAGAGGACGTTGGGTTTCTCGACTCCGCAACAGAACTTTCCGGTCAGCGAAACAGCAACGAGCACCATCGAATGGACGACGCAGAATCGTCCTGACAGTTTGCTACGGTTCATGATGGACCTCTCTCCGGCAACCGTTCCGACCTGAAAATCTCACGGGCTTCGCTCGTGAACGTCCAGCGTCACCCAAGTCCACCGCACGCTCGGAAGAGTTTAATTGCATCCGTCGTTTCACGAACGTCGTGCACTCGAAGAATATCGGCGCCGGCTGCGGCGGCGGCGAGGCTGACACCGAGAGTGCCCGCCGTTCGGTCGGCGAGTTTGTCGCCGAGAATCTTTCCGATGAAGCCTTTGCGGG
>JBCCOI010000122.1:0-14640 GCA_039025515.1 Planctomycetota bacterium | reverse complement strand
GTCGACGTCTCGGTCGCCATCGCTGTCGCCGTAGAGCCTGAAGAAGCTGTCGACCACGTCTCCACCGGCCGTCCCGTCTCGATCGCCGTCGAACGCATTACCGGCCCGATCACGAATCTTGTCTGAGAGAACGTTCAGGCGATAGTTGCCGTCGATCAACGATCCACTGGCGTCCACATTCGCTCCTGCCGCAAAGGTCAGCAAAGCTTGTGTCTTGCCATCAACCAACGAGATAGCAGGAGCGTTGAGTGGGATGTTGGTTCCTGACTTGGTGGTCAGCACAAAAGCCCCCGAATCGATGATTACATCGGAATCAAAGTTAACGGTGATCGAACGAATAATACTTCGCTGAGCTGAACCGTCTTCGTATGCGATCGACTCTACTTGGGGCGCAATGTTGTCGACGGTGTAGGTCTCGTCTGTAGCCGGCTCGATGATTGTGACCAAGTTGCCGTTTAGATCTATAATGTTGGCGTCGCCGGCGAGATTCAGCCCGACCGTTCCGTTGAAATTCGCCAGGTCTCCGCCGAAGACAAACAAATCATAGGTCCTGGCGTCAACGTTGTTGACAATTGAGACGGCGGCCGTCGTCCCCCCAACAACTGTGAAGTCAGCAACGTCGACCCCGGTCACGTCTTCATCAAAAGTTGCGCGGAAGATCAATGTATCTCCCGTGGTAAACTCGGATGTCGGATTGAACCGCTCAAAACTGAGCAGGCTGGGGGTGCCAGTCTCAAAAGCTCCGATGTCCACGCTGCCGTCATTGACACGCGCGAAACCATCACCACGCTGATCGAATTGCAGCTGTTGGCCAGTTTGGTCAAGCGCAAGTGCGCTGCTTCCTGAGTTGATAGCGGGACTTCCGGACAGTAACGCGTGCGTTGGTGTCGGTCCGCCGTTGTCTTGAAGCGGTCCAAGCAGCGGGTTCGTGTTCGGCTGGTCGCCGGTTGCGGCCAGGTTCCCAGTACCGTCGCTGCTGATGTTGTATCCCAACGATTCATTTCGAGCAGTTAATCCGCCAACGACGATATTGCTTTCAGAAGTCGTTGTAAAAATCGAGTTGCGATAGCGTGTCTTCGACTCAATCGCGCCGCTACCGATTGCTGTTGCGAATGAACCGGCAGCGGGTGCCGTGTTGTCGGCCATCGTGACATTCGTCAGCGTCACCAAGCTTGTCCGATTTGGCGATGCCGTGTTGACGAATCCGCCGCCGCGACTCGATGTTGCAGAGTTGCCGCTGATGGTGGAGTTGATTACTTGAGAATTGGCGGCATTGAAGAAGTCGATTCCACCTGACTGGGTTCCGGCGGAATTGTTGACGACAGCCGAATCGATCAGCGTCAGTGTGCCCTCGTTACTCCTCAGGCCACCTCCGGCGAAGCTGGCGAAGCTATTGCGAATGACGCTGTCACGAATGGTCAGGTTATGACCGGGTGCTGTGTTGATGGCCCCACCGTAGAACGTGCTTCGACCATTGGCGATGTCCAAACCTGTGATGTTGTAAGTTCCTGCAGCGAATAGGAAGACTTGCGAGGCATCTTCGCCACTGATCGTAAGCTGGTCAGCACCGGGGCCCTGGATCGTGAGGTTCCCACCGACCGAAAGGGCTCCTTGCGTTAGAGCAATCGTTCCACCGGCAAGGCTGCTTGCGAAGTTGATCGTCGTCAAACTTGGTAAGGCTTCCGCGAACAAGAGAGATTCTCGGATGCCTAGCTGACCCGCGGAGAAATCTCCATCGACCAAGTCGCTCAGCGTACTGACTTGAATACTGGGCGCGTTGTAAACCTCGTAGGTCTCATCGGTCGCCGGTTCGACAGTTTGCGGAAGGTTGCCCGCGCTGTCCGCAATGCTTGCAGCACTTCCAAGATTTAGCCCCACCAAGCCATCAAAGCTTGCCAAATCGCCGTCAGAGAGAGTGACTTCGTAGGTCCTGGCGTCGATCGAGCTAACGGCGGTGACGAGAGCGGTACTTGTACCGGCGACGTCAAAGTCTGCTACGTCCACGCCGGTCACGTCCTCGTCGAAAGTTACGCGAAAGGTGAGCGCATCGGCGGTGGTAAATTGAGAAGCAGGAGTCTGCCTTGTGAAACTCAGCAGAGTCGGCCGCGTGTTGTCGAGCTGAAAGGTCTGATCAATCGCCGGCTCGCCTTCAATGAGCGGCGTTCCACTGCCATCTACGATATTGTTTTTACCAGCTAGATTCACGCCGACCGATCCATCGTAGTCGGCGAGATCGCCGCCGGAAACGGTTATCTCATAGGTGCGAGCGTCCACAGAGGCAACGTTCGATACGATGGCCGTCGTCCCGAAGCTGACCCTAAAGTCTGCGGTATCAACGCCGACCACATCCTCGTCAAAAATCGCGCGGAAGACCAGTTGGTCCGCGTTGGTTATTTCGGAGGAAGGCGTTTGGCGGGTAAAGCTGAGTATCGCTGGAGACGCATCGGATTCGAAGGCACCAACATCCGCACGAAGATTTCGTACACGCGAAAATCCGGGACCGCGTTGATCGAACTGAGGCACGCCGCCGACACCGGCGACTGCATTCGGATCTCCGCCGTCGATTGCAGGTGAATCGGGAAGCAGCGCGTGCGTGTGAGTTGCCCCACCATTGTCCTGCAGCGGACCTAACTTCGGATCCGTGTTCTGCTGATTGTTCGTCCCAGTGATCGTGACGGTTTGACCAAAGAGGTTGTGATTTCCTGTAAGAGCAGCATTGACGACGGTCCCTCCGATGATCGAATGGCTAACCGTATACGAAACGTCGATTCCGTCCGGCTCGTAGATTGCCTGTCCGCTAGTGGCTGTGTTATCTGAAATCGTACTGTGGCTAATGTTGACCGAGCCAATGTTGTAGATTCCTCCGCCGTTGTCGGTTGCACTGTTGGTAGAAAGTGTCGAGTTCAGAATTGTGAGGTCGGCGTTGCTATAAATGGCCCCGCCTTCCTCAGCCGTGTTGAATGCAATCAGGCTATTGGTCAATTCGAACGAAACAGAAGAATCGGCTCTGACTGCGCCTCCCCTTGCACCGGCACTATTGTTTGTCAGCGATGAGTTGATGACTTTCAATTGCCCAGCTGCACCACTGAAGTTGAGGCTTAAGATCGCACCGCCATCGGTTTGAGCCGAGTTGCCAGAGATAACGCTATCTCTTATCGTCAGGTTCTCGGAATTGAAAATGGCTCCTGAATCGCCGATACTATCACCACCTGTCAGCGTTAATCCAGCAAGGACTACGTTTGCGTTGCTGCCCGATATGCTCCCATCGAAAATATGGAATATTCTCGTTCCGTCGCCAGTGCCGAAGACGCCATCGGTTCCATTGCCGGCATCGATCGTGATATCTGGACGACCATCATTGTTTAGGTCACCATCGATGGTCAGGTCGCCGCCGATTGTGATTACACCGCCCGTCAGGTCTATCGTCTGATTTTGCAGGCTGTTTGCGAACGTAATCGTGTAGCCATTATTTAGCACCGAGGCCCGTTCGATGGCCTCGCGCAGTGACAGATCGCCGTTGGAGAAGTCTCCATCTGATTCATCCAACAGGCTATCCACCGTGATCACATCGCTGTAGATAAAGTTGCCGCTTCGAAGTCCCGAGGAACGCTGGCCAAAAACATCGGTTGCTTCCACCCAGATCTGATAGTTTTGAGGCACAAAGTTGGCGACATCGAAATCCCATGTCCAACGGTTCGTCCCGGGAATCTGGGTGGCGGCGAAATAGGTTTCCTGCGCGGCGACGAATGCACTTCCATCCCAAAAACGAGCGGCCCCCAGATTGCGAATTCCGATTCCTACCGACGCGACTTGGGAAGCATCATCGGCCGTGACCTCGATACTGCCGAAGTAGTTCGCGGGATTGATTAGAATATCGGCAGGTGAAACGAGCGCTGTGACCGGCGCAAGATTGTCCAGCGTGTAGGTTTCATCAATTACTGGTTCTGCGTTTGTCAAGCTGGCACCGCCAAGATCTGTAATCTCCTGATTGGCTGAAAGATTGAGTCCAACGACAGAATTCAAGTCTGTAAGGTCTCCACCGCTTACGGTGACCAAATATTCAGAGCCATTCAATCGAGTGACATCCGTAGCTGTCGCCGTGGTTCCGCTCGTCTCAAAGTCAGCAGCGTCAACCCCTGTGACTTCCTCGTCGAAGGTTGCTTTGAATACCAATGAATCCGCGTTGGTAGATTCATTGGACGGCGTCTGTCGGGTGAAACTCAACACCGTCGGCGGCTGTTCCGATTCAAACGCACCGATGTCGATTCGACTGTTTTCGACACGCGGGAATCCCGTGCCACGTTGATCGAATTGAGGCACGCCGCCGACACCGGCGACTGCGTTCGGATCTCCGGCGTTGATGGCTGGCGAACCGGGAAGCAGCGCGTGGGTGTGGGTCAGCCCGCCGTTATCTTGCAGTGGGCCTAACTTCGGATCGGTATTCTGTTGATTGTTCGTCCCAGTGATCGTGACGGTTTGACCAAAGAGATTGTGATCCCCGGTGAGAGCTGCATTGAAAACCGTCCCTCCGATGATCGATTGGCTAACCGTATACGAAACGTCGGTTCCGTCCAGCTCGTAGATTGCCTGTCCGCTTGTGGCTGTGTTATCTGAAATCGTACTGTGGCTAATGTTGACTTCGCCAATGTTGTAGATGCCTCCGCCGTTGCCGGTTGCGCTGTTGGTAGAAAGTGTCGAGTTCAGAATTGTGAGGTCTGCGTTGCTATAAATGCCCCCGCCTTCCGGAGCCGAGTTGAATGCAATCAGGCTGTCGGTCAATTCGAAAGAAACGACTAAGCTAGCTCTGACTGCGCCACCAGCTACACCGGCCCTGTTATTGACCAACGATGAGTTGATGACTTTCAATTGCCCAGTTGCACCACTGAAGTTGAGGCTGAAAATCGCACCGCCAAGGGTTTGAGCCGAGTTGCCAGAGATAGTGCTATCCCTGATCGTCAGGTCTTCAGCATTGCGAATGGCTCCTCCTTCGCCATCACTGTCACCGCCTGTCAGCGTCAACCCAGCGAGGACAACGTTTCTATTGCTGCTCGAACTGTCACCATCGGAAATGTTGAAGATTCGCGTCCCATCACCTGAGCCGAATTCGCCATCGGGTCCATTGCCGGCATCAATGGTGATTTCCGGGCGACCATCGTTGTTTAGATCACCATCGATGGTCAGGTCGCCGGCGATTGTGAGTTCACCAAGCGTCAAATTAATCGTTTGATTCTGCAGGCCGTTTGCGAACGTAATCGTGTAGCCATTATTTAGTAACGAGGCCCGTTCAATGGCTTCGCGCAGTGACAGGTCGCCGTTGGAGAAGTCTCCATCGGATTCATCCAACAGGTTGTCCACGGTGATCACTTCGCTGTAGATCAAGTTTCCACTTCGAGTGCCCACAGATCGCTGACCAAGGCTATCGGTAGCCTCCACCCAGATTTGATAGTTCTGCGGTACGAAGTTGGAAACATCGAAGTCCCATGTCCATCGGTTTGTCCCGGGAATCTGAGTCGCGGAGAAATACATCTCGTCACGCGACGCAAAGGCGTTGCCATCCCAGAACCTCGCGGCGCCCTGGTTGCGAATTCCGATTCCTACGGACGCGACTTGGGAAGCATCGTCGGCCGTGATCTCGATACTGCCAAGGTAATTGGCAGGATTGAGAAAGCGGTCAATTGGTGAGACCAAAGTCGTTACCGGCGCCGCATTGTCGACCGTGTACAATTCATCGATCCCCGGCTCAACGCTGACCAATCCAACACCGATAAGATCGACAATGTTCTGGTTGCTGGAAAGGTTGAGACCGACGACGGCGTTCAGGTCTGCGAGATCGCCGCCGCTGACGGTAAGAAGATACTCGAGACCGTTCAATCGACTTACATTGGTGATTGCCGCTGTCGTGCCGGTTACCTCAAAATCAGAGGCGTCAACACCGAGCACTTCCTTGTTGAAGACAGCTTTAAAAACAAGTGAATCCGCTTGTGTCTGCTGATCGGCAGGCGTCTCTCGAGTGAAACTCAATAGCGCCGGTGTCAATTGAGTCTCATGTGCTCCAATGTCAATTGTCTGAACGACACGCTCATAGTTGCGACCTCGCTGATCATTCAGTGGGACGCCGTTCTGACCGCCTGCGAAGGACGAGTCGCCTGCATTGATCGCTGGAGAATCCGAAGCCGGTGCGTGCGTATCAGTAATGCCACCATTGTCCTGAAGAGCACCCAGCCTCGGATCGGTGCTTTGGAGATTGTTGCTACCCGTGATGGCTACGTCTTGCGCAAACAGGTTGTGGTCGCCTGTAATCGTGGTTCCAACGACGGCTCCTCCAACAATGGAATGTGTAAAGAAGTAGTTTCCGGCATTGTTCAGGCTGCCGACTGCAGAACCTACCGGCGCCGTGTTCTCCCAAAACGTGCTATGCCTGACCGTCAGTTGGCCAAGCGTGGAAATGGCACCACCCGACTCGAAGGCCGTATTCGCGGAGTAGGTCGAGTTGGATGTTTGGAACGTGCCCAGGTTGACGACCGCACCGCCGAGGCGTGAGCTGTTTTGGGCAAGCGTGCTGTTTTGCACGTCTGCGAAACCAGAGGACGAAACGTAAATTGCACCGCCTGAATTTTGAGCCTGGTTTGCGACAAAGGACGAGTCGATTACGTTCAATCCCGCGGACTCGCGGTTAAAGATTGCGCCGCCGTTGCCTTGGACTGCATTGTCTCGCAGCACGCTGTTTTTGACCGTCAGGTTTTCACTGTTAAGAATCGCGCCTCCAAAATTGGGATTGGCCAGATCACCTCCAATCAGCGTCAATCCTTCAATGGTCACGTTGCTGGTCCTGGAGGCATCGCCATCATCGACCACGAAGATCCGGCTGCCATCAAAGGTGCCGGGATTCCCGTCACTGCCGTGCCCGGCATGGATCGTGAAGTCCGGGCCAGCGTCGTCACCAATTTCACCATCGATGGTGATATCACCTGAGATCGCCAATTCACCTAGGGTCAGACTTAATGTTTGTCCCCGCAAGTTTCCTGAAATCACAATCGTGGATGGTCCCGTCGTCACTTGCGAAGCGACCGCGAGTGCTTCTCTCAACGACAGATCGCCTGCCGAATAGTTGCCATCGAACTCATCGATCGCCGTATCGACGATAAAGGTGTTTGAGAAGTTGAAGATTCCACCGACCTGGCCGGCAAACGTCTGTCCAACGCTGTCCGTCGCCTGAGCGAAGAACCGGTAGTTTTGCAGCACGAGATTTTCGAGAGCAAACGGCCAGGTCCAAGTGTTTGTCCCGGGAACCTGAGTCGCTGTGAAATAGACGGGTTGCGTTAAGCTGAATGCGGTTCCGTCCCAAAAGCGACCTCCACCGCCGAGCCTCTGAATTGTGATCCCGACGCTGGTAAGCGCGGATGCGTCGGCAACCGACACGTCGATCTTCCCGGGCCAGTTGAGCACATTCAAGAATGGATTACTCGGGCTGAGAAGGCTTACGTTTGGAGCGAGGTTGTCGACCGTGTAGGTCTCTTCAATGATCGGATCGAGGCTGCGAAGTGACTCCCCATCGGTGTTGGTGATGTTTTGACTGGAGTTCAGATTCAGATCCACAACGCCATTCAATTCGGCGAGGTCTCCACCGCTAATGGTGACACGATACTCGCTTGCGTCGACTGCCGTGACATCGGTAACGGTTGCGGTGGTTCCAACCACTTGAAAGTCAGCGATATCCACGCCCGTGACGGGTTCATCGAAGACAACTTTAAACACGAGAGAGTCCGCATTGGTGCTTTCAGAAGTCGGCGTGTGCCGGGTGATGCTTAGAACTCCCGGAGGAACTTCGAGTTCAATGGCTCCGATATCGATGCGGCTATTCTGGATTCGATCATTTCCATCGATATCCTTCAGTGGCACGTTGCCCTGTCCGGCGACAGCTGCCGGGTCACCCGCGTTGATCAGAATACTTGTCGATGCTGGCGTCCCGCTGCCGTTTAGTCGTGGATCGATTCCGGTGATGGTTCCACCATTGTCGGTGATGGTGGCTCCGGTGGTGTCTTCGATCAGGGAATAGAATGAGGTGACCGGTCCGTCGATATCAGGTGTACTGACCCGATTCGGATCGCCCACGGCTGTGTTGTCTGCCACCACAACATGGTCAAGCACCAAGCCATTGATCGCAAAGATTCCGCCACCCTTGCCTCCAACTTCGCTACTGAACGCAGCATCGGCACTATTTCCGGCAATTGTCGAGTGACGAATCACGGCTCCGCCCGAAGAGAAGATTCCACCGCCTCGGCCGTTGGCATTACCGCCGATGGAGTTTCCAGCAATTACCGACCCGGTGATGGTCAGTGGACCGGTGGAGAAGATTCCTCCACCTTCGGTACCTTCGCCGCCGTCTTCGTTGCGAATTATCTCTGAATCGTGAATATTGAGTGCGCCACCCAAATTGGCAATGCCGACGCCTCGCCCCAAGAAGTTTCCGATTTCATTGTCTTTTACGCTGACACGCTGCAGCGTCAGGTTCTCGCGATTGAGCACCCCGCCACCATCTTGGCCAAGCACACGGCCTCGTCTGATGGTGAGATCGCTGATGCTCACCACCGACTGCGTCGGTAGGCTGTCATCGACATTGAGCACGCGAACATTACGGTTCCCGTCGATATTGAGCAGCTCTGTGCCGGGACCGACGATTGTGACCGAACTGCCGATCGTCAGCTCGGTGTCATTGAGATCAATCCCCTGAGGTGTGTTGAACACCGCCGGATCAAACGTGATCGTGTCAGCTCCGCTGCCCGCAGGGGCATCGCCCACCTGTGCGTCGGCATTGGCTGCCATGATCGCCTCACGCAGCGTGACCATCCCATCGGTCGCGGGTGATGTGGGATCGAAGTTATCCAGCGTTGAGTTGACAACCAAAGTGGCGAGTAGACGTCGGTTCTCAAGTGGTTCGAGGCGTGGTGACCGACGCCGGCGTCGCGCGGACAACTTTCTTTGATACGAAGACGCTTTTGTGCTTTTTTTTCGACGAGAGAGATTGAAAAGGGACACAACGGACTCTTCGGAATGCAGGGCTCTGCTGGCGATGACAAGAGCGGACTCCAAACCAAAGCAATCCGCTGAGCCGGTGAAGCGCATCTACGAAGGGTTTCAGGACATCGACGACTGAATATTTCCCGCCTTTTGATGAATCGAGCCCGAGTCGTCCGCCGCGGTACCGAGATCGATCTTGCCTCGCTAACGCGTTTTGAAGTGACGCTTTTTCTCTCCATCACAACCCGAAACGTAAGTGACGGACGGATCGATGACGGTAACGCGTCTATCTGAAAATTCCTCGCTGACGCGTCGGGTTGTGAAAAAGACTCCGAAATTAGCAACACCGAAGTATCAAATCTGCAGGACGCACAACTTCAAGACTTACGCGTCGGGTTGTGAAACAACGTTACTTCAAAACTTGCGATTTGGGTTGGTGTATGACTCGCTGAATGCGTCCTTAACCGCCCGAGGCTGACGTGGCCGGATCAGTAATGCGCGTTGAACTCAGCGCGTACCCACGCGTCGCGTCGAAGATGACGATCCGTGTACCACTGACGGCGACGCGCATCTTGTCCGGCGTCCATCGAACACGAGTCAGTCGCTCCGGCGCGTCAAGACGGAGCGTTGTCCTACCGGTACCCACGTCCCAGAAAGCCACAGAGACTTCGCTTCCGGTCACGATTCTTGAGTCATCGGAACTCCAATCCACACTTGCGAAACGCTCACGCATTGCGGTGAGCGTCTTGAGCTCTTCCCCCGTCTCCGAGTCCCAAATGATGATCGCGTTACGCTGTGCGGTTGCGAGGCGTGTACCGTCATTGCTGAAACGGATATCGCTTGCGGGTTGCTCCAGCCCCGACACTTTCCAAATCGGTTGACCTGAATCAACGTCCCAAAGCCCAAGCGATGATTCGTTGCAAGTCGCGATGCTTTGAGCATCAGGGCTCCAAGCGATCAACAAGCCTGGTCCGATGGCATCCTCGATCTCGCGAATGATCTGACCCTTGGCATCCCAGATGACAATCGCCCCCGTCTTCGTTGTCGTTGCCAATTCGCCTTCCGCATTCCAAGCAAGAGCAAGAAACTCGCGGCCGGAGGATAATTCTCGAATCGACTCCCTCCCAGGTTCCCAAAGCACCAACCCATTCGTCTCGGTAACGACCGCGATGGTGTCTCCCGACTGGCTGACCGCAAACGAAGAAATTTGCGCGTTGAAGTTGCGACGTGTCTTTAGGTTGCCGCTTAGGTCTCGGCGAACGACTTCCGTGTTGTAGTAACTGATGGACGCCAGCGACCGGCCATCACCACTTAGTTCCAAACTCTTCACCGAAGCATCGCCGCCCAGTTGAAGACGATTCGATTGATCAACCCGCCAAATTCGAAACGTCTCATCACGTAGTCCGCACGATGCAAGGTGCAACCCATCGGCACACCATGACATGGACCAAATTTCGGACATGTGCCCGCGAAAAGATCGCTGGGGATGTGCGCCCAATTTTTCGATGTCGTGAATCCGGATGACTCCGTCGCCACAGCCGATCGCGATTCTCTTTGACGATGGCGACCACTCAATCGAACCGACCGAATCGGCAAGCCGCTTTTCCGAAAGAGCGTCCCAAGTCCCGTCGGCACGACTCACCGCAAGCATGGAACCATCGGGGCTCCAGCTTGCACGGCCTCCCTGAAAGAATGACTCAACGCTTGGATCCTCCGAATCAAACGACCAAACAACGGTTCCTTGGTAGCCCGATGCAGCCAACCTATTACCGTCCGGATGCCACGCGAGGAGTCGGGGATCAAAATTTGGGCGTGAGAGTCCCCAAATGAGTTCCCCAGTTTCCACATCGTGAATGCGAACTTTCTTCTTTTCATTCGGATCGGCGTGCTCTCGAACTTCGGCCAGCCACTTGGAATTCGGATGCCACGCAACGCACCATCCTTCACCTCCGCCAGTCATCTCGAACTCCTGGATGGTGTCCAGGGTTTCGCTATCAAGGACAGAGCAGATTTCTTTGAATTGTCCGACGGCAATTTTTGATCCGTCGGGGCTCCAGTCGACAAAACGGGCCGATCCCAGTTTTCGTTCATTGATGATTTGGCCGGTGACCGCGTCACGTACTTGGACACCCCAGGCATTCTTGGTGTTGACCACCCGTTTGCCATCCGGACTATGGTCACAAGCCCAGCAGAATTGATTACCGAGCGGTTCGGAAACGTATTCCGCTCCATGGGACAAACCATAGAGGTAGTACCATTCCCAATTCCGCAGGTCCCGCCCCGCTTGCTTCGGTTTCCATTCGTCAAGCTTCTCTTGAATGGTGTCCGTTCCGTATCTTTGAGAGACAGCTTGTCCCGCGACATTCATCTGCGAGAAGTAAAGGTTTTCTTGCAAGGATTGGCCACGATCTTCGGCCAATTGCAGCAAGTCGTTCTGAACGATCGATGTCCAGCCCAAGACACAAACGAGCAGAATCAGCAAACTGACGATCGCCATCAACGCGGCGGCGAGGCCTTGATTGCGACGTCTCCAACGCATCAGCTTTTCGATCGGCTTGACTCGTCTCGCTTCAATCGGCTCGTCGTTCAAAAAACGTCTCAAGTCCTCGGCCATCGCTTCGGCCGACTCGTAGCGATCACGCGGCTCCTTTTCGATGGCCTTCAAGATGATCGTTTCAAGGTCCAGCGGAACTTCCGGGTCGTACTCACTCGGCGCAGCGGGCTCGACCTTCATGATCGATTGAATCAAATGCAGTCGATCCGCCATGCGGAACGCGGGTTCCATGACAACCAACTCGTAGAGTGTCATGCCCAAGGCGTAGATGTCCGCGCGAGCGTCGCACTGGTGCTCAAATCGTTCCGGTGACATGTAGCGAAGCGTGCCGAGCACATCCTGGGTGCGCGTCAGTTGCCCTTCGTCGGTCATCGCCAGCCCAAAGTCGGAAACCCAAACGACACCCGACGCGTCCAGCAACAGGTTGGAGGGTTTGACGTCGCGATGCACGATTCCGCGTTGGTGGGCGTAAGACAAGGCGTCCGAAGCTTGCAGTCCGATCCGAGCAACCGAGCGATAAAAGTTCTCCGAACCGCCACCATGGTTGGAGCCACTGCTGAGGCCACGTAAAACGTCGGAGTGTTCATGACGAAATCCTCCGGATGAACCTTCGCCGGTTCTTGCCGCGACGCTTGACGATTCCTTTGAGGAAACCTGCAAGAGATCCGGGCGACGTGGAAGCTGGCGCAAGTCATTAATGACGGCATCAAGACCCTGGCCTTCGATCAGCTGCATCGCGTAGTAGGCAAGATCGCCGTCTTGCCCAACCTGAAAGACGGGGACGATGTTGGTGTGGTGCAATCGAGCCGCCGCGCGGGCTTCGCGTTGGAAACGGGCCAGTCCAGTTTCGTCGCTCGAAAATCGCGGCAGCACCTTCAATGCGACGCGTCGGCGTAGCGATTGTTGCTCCGCTTCGTAGACGATCCCCATACCGCCACGTCCAAGTTCGCCGACGATCTGGTAGTCTCCCACTTGCTCGATGTCGGGCGCCGTCCAGCGCGGTGCCTGTGGTTGCGAGTCCTGAATCTCCAGGCCGAGCTGTTCCATCGCCGCAAGCGCGGGCAGGGTATCTCGGATTTCGTCCGCCAGCGCAGGAAACCTCTCGACATATTCTTCGATCGACGGCGCGTTCCCGGACCGCAGCCGATCCAAATAGTCTTCGGCGATTTCCTCCAGATTCATCGATTCCAGTTCGGCATTCAAACTACCCATCTTGTGTTTGCCTGTTTTGCAGATTCGCAAGGTAGAGCATGAGGACGCGGCCTACGTTGCATTTATAATGCAAACCAAGTTATTTTCGTCTCTAACCTTTAAACTCTGCGCTCAAATCAATCGACGAGCCCGAGTTCCTCAAGCAGCTGTTTTAAACGCTGTAACGCCCTCAGGTAGCGTTTGCTGGCGGCGGAGGCGTCGATTTCCAATTCCATCGCGGCCTCTACGTTGGTGAGCGACTCGAGGTGCCGAAGCGAGAGAATTTCTCGGTCGATTTCCGACATGCTTGCGAGTGCTTCCTGTATCGCGATGCGAGTCTCGGCTTTGACGGCTGCTTGTGTTGGTGACGTGAGGCCACCTAGTAAAGCACGAGCCAACATCACCGACGAAGCCATCGGTCCACGTGCTTTATGCAACGCCACCTCAACACCAGCATCTCGGGCTTGGGCACCCAAATGTCGGCGGTGAGTGTCGATGAGTCGTTGGCTGGTGATCTTCCGCAGCCACAAAAAGAATGGCGCTCGCGGCGCGGAAGCGTATTCATTCAGACGACGTGCGGCTTCGAGATAGGCATCCTGCACAACGTCCGATTCATCGACACGACCATACAAATGTCGATTAAGCCGAACGCGGACCATTTTCTTTAACGGACCGCGGTACCGTTCGAAGAGTTCAGACATCGCCAAACCATCGCCATCGGCAGCACGGTCGATGAGTTGTTGCAGGTCGTTCTCATTCTGTGCTGAAGTTTCCATGCCTTTTAAAGCGCAGAGTTGACCGATTCGAGGACGCCGTCACTACATCTTGGGAGTGATCGCCGCCAAAAACCATGGTCGTCAAGGTATTAATCGGCCTCGGAGAGATCGGCTAGAAATGACATCGGTAAGGGCGAACGACGGTCCCATCGGAGGCTAGCTTAATCGCAAAGTCTGTCCCAAGCGATCGGTCAGCCCAATGCCGGGCGATCAAGCAGCCGTCGAGACCGAGCGGTTAGGTCTTCTCCTTCGGACGCAGTAAGTGATGAACGCGACGCCCCAGAAGCTAACTGAATTTGGCTCTGGAACAATCTGAGTGGAGTTCAGCAGCAGCGACGGGGCTTCGGAAGGGCTCGAAAATATGTCAAAGTCCAGCGAGACCCCTGAAGACGTCACGAAGTCATCGCCCAAGGCCACCGTGTCGAGCAGATCGAGCCTGAATGTTTCGGATACAAGCGGGCGAACGCCGATAGATCCCAAGAGAATCGAAGACCCCGTCACGCCATTGCCCATCTCGACGCCCACAAAATCGGCAGTCGCAGTCGGAAAAGACTGAGCACGCCCGAATTCAAGAAAGGGTGCTTCAACCTTGATGCTCACAATTTCTGCAAAGTTTGGATCGACGCTTGCCGTGAATCCAAAAGCACTCAATCCATCATTGTTCAAGTCCGTCGGGGCCGTGGATTGCTGATTCAGAAAGATGGGAACTTCGATCACGCCGTTTACAGGCATGAGGTTGGGCGTGGAGCCGTCTGCCGAAAACTGAAGAAGAACTCCCCCCTGGCCAGAACAGTGGAACGATAACGCGATGGCGATAGCAGCGAGGAGACGTTTCATGAGAAATCCATTCCTAGGGTCGTTTGAGGCTGTTCGAGACGACGCATCCGCGTTTGCAGCGAATCATCGCGGCAGAGCGTGATGGGTTCGAATTGACTGACGGTGTATTCACGTTCGCCTGAGAATGGCTGATCGACTACGGCGGCACATCATGACGCAGGCACAGGAACCGAGCATCAACGCCAACATGGACGATGGCTCCGGGATTGCACTGATGCTGAACAAGGTTTGATTGCCGCGAACGTCTGGGAATAGCAAGCTGTC
>JBCCOI010000121.1:0-14666 GCA_039025515.1 Planctomycetota bacterium | reverse complement strand
GCCTTAGGGGCTCCTCGATGACGGCCTACATTTGCTTGCTTGCACGTAGGCTGCATCCAGTGAGCCTTGCGAGCGCCAATGCGGCAGGACTGCTCAGTTACGGCATTCGAAACGTGAACGACGTCATCCTATCCGCTTCTGAGTCTCGTTCGACCCAACCTTGAACGTGGTTCAGCCGACTGCATTCTTCAACGTCCGCGTCATATCCCAATGCAATCAAGTTTCTTCCGCCTCGCGAATCTCGCAGCGCCGCCAAAACGCCTGCCCCGTCGTTCGCTTGTTGCCAATGAAGCCGCGCGAGCGACGACGCATCGTCCATCGACCAAGCTTCATGTTCACCCAGCGCTTCTGCGATCCCGCCGGCCAACAAGACATCTTCGCCGGACACTTCTCCGTGCGTTCCGGCGCACACTAGTAAGACGTTGTCATCACTCGCGATCTGGGCGACGACGGTGCTCAGGTTGGCGAGCGAGGCCACCAGGATTCTGCGGGCGGATTGGACTAGCTTGATCGCCTTGGTTCCGTTCGTTGTTGTGAGAATCATCTCTCGATCGCGCACGCACTCGGTCGTGTAAGAAAGGGGCGAATTTCCTAGATCAAAACCCTCGATCGGAACGCATTGACGTTCACCACAAAGCAGCGGACGTTCGGAAAGGCTGCTTGCAAGCGTCTCGGCCGACGCGATGGTTTCACAGGTGTGAATGCGGCGAACCCCCGATGCACCCGCAGCCGTCATCACGGAGGTGGCTCGCAAGACATCGATCACCACGGCAGTTGACGAAGCGATGTCGAGTCCCGGTCTGACAGTTTCCGGCAGCAGAAGCGTGGTAAGTGTCTTTTCCATGAATGCCTTCAAACCATCCGCATCGATTTCCAACGCCCTCGTGCAAAACGCCACGCCATCACGACTGCGAGCGCCCAAATCCATGCCGTGATGACGTACCACCACCAAGTGAGCGTCTGATTGTCAAACGCAATACCGACACCCACCGCCAGCAAGCTGCAGACCGCTCCGGCGGAAAGCACAAACCAAGTGTCGCCTGCACCCTTGAGCGCCGCCGCCAAAATGAGTTGCACGGCATCGAGCAACACGTAGGAGGCGACAAAGATCATCAAGCCACTCGCCATGTCAATCGCGGAAAGCGACGCTTGGTCCGGATCACCCCATCGATAGAGTGACAGCATCCAATCCCCGGCACCGAGGTAGGCACCACCCCAGACCAGCGAATACGCCAAGGAAATTAGCAAAGACGCCATCGTCGTGCGCACGGCGAACACCGGGCCGCTTTCAAGCAAGTGCCGGCCGACTAGGACGGACGCGGCAATGGCGACACCGACAAGCGGGATGAATGCGATCATGTTGAAGTTAATCGCCATCGTCGTGGCCCGCAGCGGAATGTCGCCGAGCTGTCCGATCTTGAGAACGATGATGGTGAAGGCTGAAGCCTCGGTGAGATACATCAACCCGCTGGGGATGCTGAAATACAAAAAGCTGCGAATCATCGCCGCGTCGAAGGAAAACCCACGACGAATGCGATACGTCGACTCGAACTTCGGCAGTAAAAGGATCACCCCATAGCAAAGGACCTTGAACCAAAACGAAATCACACTTCCGATCGCCGCTCCTGCAATTCCGCCTTCCGGGAAACCCGCGAAGCCAAAAATCAACAGGATGTCCAACAGAACGTTGAGCAGGCCACTTGCAACGGAAACCCACATGATGACCGACGTGCGCTCGGTACCGCTGAAAAATCCGCTCAGTGCCGACTCGATCACCAGCCCCAATCCGCCCAACATCAGCCAACGCATGTAAGTCGACGCGCCGGGAATCAGTTCGTCTGGCTGACCCGCAGCAACAAGAATCATCTCGCTCAGGAAACCTGCCGCGATGAACCAAGGAATCGTCATCAGCGACAGCCAAATCGATTGCCAAAGCAATCTCCCAACCTTGTGCGCTTCACGGTTGCCGATGAGCTGGCCGATCGTCGCACCGGTCATCGATGCGGCTCCGATGGGAACACAAACAAGGACCCAGAAGAGGTTCCCACCCGCCATCGAGGCACTCATCGAGGCGCCGTCGTATCGCATCAACATCGTTCGGTCCGCAAAGAGAACGACTGACATCATGCCCGTGCTGACCATCAACGGAACGGCAACGCGAAGCACCTCCCAGCAAGCTCGCATCAGAGTTTCAGGAGCCGGCGCCGATTCTTCCGCACGACCGCCGGATCTTGCTGGTTCGGCCGGCGTCGAAACGGCGTTTGGCTCCATCAGCGATTTGTTCATTCCGACTGCGACCACGCGATGCGTGAAAAGGTTCGCTCAAAGCAGCTTCATTTGATCCGATGAATTCTCGAATCATCGCCTTTACGCGAATCGATCCACCTTCAGTTTGGCGACCAGTAAGGCCGCGATGACACCGCCGATTAACCCGCCGATGTGCGCTCCATTCGCGATACCATTGACAAAGAAAATGCAAAGAACAAGCCAACCCAACATCATGACCACGTTCTGAGGCATCATTCGAATCGGAAACTCGAATGAGAGCATCGGACGTATCCAGAGATAACCGAACAGCCCGTAAACCGCCCCCGAGGCGCCGATCGAAAAGGGGTAGCCGCCCAAACCCGCGAGAATCGGGGGCAAGTCTTCAGCGGGCGGCAGATAAATTTGGAAGGCGTTGCCGATGATCTCCGAAAACAACAAGAGGTTGATCAGGAACGTCGAACCCTGCAGTCGCTCGATGGCGGATCCCAACATGAAAAGTGCAATCATGTTGAACGCAAGGTGCATCATGTTTCCGTGCAAAAACATCGGCGTGACGATTCGCCATACCTCGCCCTTCTTGATCGAAGCGAGGGGATCATTTCGCGAAACAAAGTAATCCTGGGCGTCGACAAAAGAGAGCTTGTCGAACACCCATTCCTGGCCGGAGGCTTGTCCGGGAACGCGTGAATTTTTGAGGTTGCCGAAATCGGTGGCAAAACTCGCCACGATCGAAAGTACGAGGACGGCGATGACGACCGGAATTGACTGCTGCTTGAGCGAGAGCCCCGCCAGCACGCCCCCGGATGAAGGGCCTGAACGGTGTTTCACCT
This sequence comes from Planctomycetota bacterium, assembly GCA_039025515.1. Lineage (GTDB taxonomy): Bacteria > Planctomycetota > Planctomycetia > Pirellulales > Pirellulaceae > Stieleria. Next base: position 11,568 of record JBCCOI010000121.1, on the reverse strand, counting down.
TCCGCTGCATCGATTTGCGACGTTTTTCATCCTCTTCAGACTCGCGGCGAAGTTTTTCGGCCTCGCCCTGGACCTCATAACGGTCAGAATCCGGAGCTTCCCGAAATTCCGCGAGCAACTGACGGGACTTCTCGACGTCTTCCTCATCGCGGATCCAAACGTCACATTCGGCAAGATGCTCGTCTTTTTGCTCAATCTCAAGCGAACATTGGATCGATTGTGTCAGCAGAAAGTCGGCGAAACGGCGAGCCTGTGTCGGATCGGTCAGGGTGCCAATGCGGCGCATACACTCTCGGGGGTGGGGGATCGAAGTCCTCGGTGACAGTTGACCGCCGAAACACTTGTCGCGGGTTGGACTCTGTAGAATACTATGACGGTTAAGTGGCAGAGTCGCCATGCGGTACGCCTGGACGGCGACGACAGATAATTCTCAGCACTAGTGATCTCCGACTGAAGGGTGACACCCAAAAATGGCTATCAAATTAAGCGAGCGAGCTGCCCAGGAAGTTCAGCGATATCGCAGCGAACATAACTTCGGCGACGAAATGGTCCTTCGCATCGGCGTCGCCGGCGGGGGCTGCAGCGGTTTTAACTACACGCTCAACTTCGACGACAGTTTCGACGAAAAGGCAGACTCCAAGTACGAATGTCACGGCGTCGCCGTCGTCGTCGACAAGAAAAGCGCTCTGTACCTGGACGGCACCACCGTCGACTGGTACGAAAGCCTGGAAAAGCAGGGCTTTACCTTCGAGAATCCGAATGCCGTGAAGTCCTGCGGCTGCGGAAGCTCATTCCAGGCTTAGAGTCCATTGCTCGGCCGTTGCCTAATCGGACTGATTCGGATCTACCAGACGCGGATCAGTCCACTCTTTCCTCCTCGGTGCCGCTTCACGCCCACCTGCAGCCACTATGCTGTCGAAGCGATTCGCAACCGAGGAGCCTTCGTCGGCACCTGCCTCGCGATCGTCCGTATCCTGAAGTGTCATCCCTTTCACCCCGGCGGACACGATCCTCCACCCGGACCCAGGTAGCTAAAATACAATTGGGCGAGCTCGTGAAATCGTCGATCCTCCCGCCCAGGAACTGGCGATCCATGATTGTCGCCGATCGGCTCTGTCTTTTCGGCTCTGTTCGATCGATTTTGACGCGTTTCCAGCGGATGGAGTCGATGGACAACTTTCAAAAACACGCCATTCATTGGTGGGTCATTCCTTAGCTTCATCTCACCGCCTCAAGGACAAGTTTCCGTCACCGCGGCTGCGTTTCGACGATTCGCCGGCGACGGGTTCGCGATGTCGTTTCCTACACAAAAGACTCCATATTGATGATCGACGCGAGACTTGACTGGGCCCGGCGGACGTTTTTGTCAAAGTCGTTCGCCGGCATGGGCTCCCTCGCCTTGGCTTCCGTACTGGGCGACAAGCTTCGTGCGAATGACTCGTCGCGGCACGGCGGCTCGCATCCTTGGCCGGCTCTTACGGGGTTTCCCAATCACGCGCCCAAAGCAAAGCGAGTGGTTCATCTCTGCATGGCCGGCGGGCCGTCACACTTGGAATCGCTCGACCCGAAACCGGAACTGGACCGGATTGACGGGCAACCGTTTCCATCTTCGTTCACGGAAGGGCAACAACTCGCGCAACTGCAGAACGCAGTCCTCAAGGCGCGGAAGTCGTTTGCAAAGTTTCAGCGTTGGGGTGAATCGGGGCTCGAGATGTCCGAGCTATTTCCTCACACCGGCGCGATTGCGGACGACATGTGCGTGATCCGCAGCATGACGACGGAACAAATCAACCACGATACCGCCCACGCATTTATGAACAGCGGATCGATCATCAAGGGCCGCCCCTGCATGGGATCGTGGTTGCTTTATGGACTCGGTGCCGAAACGGAGAACCTACCCGGTTACGTGGTCATGACGTCTTCGGGACCCGGTGCCCAACCGGTGTCTGCACGACAATGGAGTGCCGGATTTCTGCCGAGCAAGTTTCAAGGCGTCGCGTTTCAATCGAGTGGTGCACCGGTCCACTACATCGGCAACCCGGAGGGAGTTTGCCAGTCAACGCAACGGCAGGTGATCGACGAAGTTCAGCGACTCAATGGCTTGCTGGCTGGTCGTCGAAGCGACCCTGAAATCGATACCCGCATCGCCCAGTACGAAATGGCGTTCAAGATGCAATCGGCCGTGCCCGAACTGACGGACATGAATCAAGAGTCGAAGGCAACGCTGGAAGCCTACGGCGTCAAACGGCCCGGCGATGGATCGTACGCCTCGAACTGCCTGCTCGCGCGGCGGTTGCTCGAACGCGGTGTGCGTTTCGTCCAGCTGTATCATCGCGGTTGGGATCATCACAGCAATTTGAATGCGAACTTCAAAACGAGTGCGAAGGCCACGGATCGTCCCACGGCCGCATTACTGGCCGACTTGAAGCAACGCGGAATGCTGGATGAAACGTTGGTGATTTGGGGCGGCGAATTCGGACGCACGCCGATGGCACAGGGAAGCGGTCGCGATCACCACATCAATGCATTCAGCATTTGGATGGCCGGCGGCGGAATCAAAGGCGGAATGACCCACGGCGCGACCGACGAACTTGGTTATCGCAGTGTCGAAGACATCGTTTCGGTGCACGACCTTCATGCCACCATGCTGCACCTTTTTGGCGTCGATCACGAAAAGTTACGCGTCCAATTTCAAGGACTCGACCTTAAATTGACCGGCGTCGAACCCAGTCGTGTCGTCAATGAAATCATCGCTTGAACATGGCTTCTCAAGTTTCACCCATTGCGAACGCATCACCATGAATCGGCAGTTGCAGACCCGTTGTTTCGCAATTTTCTTGTTCGCGCTCGCGGGCTTTAGCTCGACGACCAATTCGTCGGCCAACGACGTTGAAACAAACAGTCGAGACAAACAGGGCTTGGCTGCTCTCAAGGTTGCAAGAAAGCTTCCAGAGACGATCAGCTTCAACGCGCACATTCGTCCGGTGATGAGCAACACTTGCTTTGCTTGTCACGGCCCAGACGACGAAGAGAACGAAAGCGGGTTTCGAATCGATTCCTTCGAGAACGCAACGGCTTCACTTCCATCGGACGATGCGATGTTCGGGATCGTCCCGGGGAAACCGATGGACTCCGAAGTCTTTCTTCGCCTGATTGACGAAGGTGCGGGAGAGCAAATGCCACCCGAGGACTTTCGTCACCAATTGAGCGACTACGAAAAGTCGTTGTTTCGAAAATGGATCGAACAAGGCGCCCAGTATGAACAGCATTGGTCTTACGCTCCCATCGTCCGCTCCGAACCTCCCGCCACGATACGATCGGAAGCGACGGGCCCTATCGACGCTTTTATCCTTGCGCGGCTTGAGTCGGAAGGCATTCAGCCGAGCGAGCTTGCCGATCGCGCCGCCTTGCTCCGCCGACTTTCGCTTGACCTCATTGGGCTTCCGCCGACACCCGAGGAATTGAATGCGTACCTGAAAGACCGTTCCAAGGACGCCTACAAGAAGCAGGTGGAGCGGTTGCTCGCATCGCCACATTTCGGCGAACGCATGGCGAGTGCTTGGCTGGATTCCATCCGGTTCGCCGACACCGTCGGTTATCACGGTGACCAGAATCTTCGCAACGCGCCGTACCGGACGTATGTGATCCAGTCCTTCAATCAAAACAAGCCATTCGATCAGTTCACCCGAGAACAGCTTGCGGGCGATTTGCTTCCCAATCCCACGGAAGAACAACTGACCGCCACGGGAATGCTGCGACTCAACATGGTCACTCGCGAAGGCGGCGCTCAACCCGGCGAGTACCTGGCGAAGTACAAAGCCGATCGCGTTCGCACGTTAGGAACTGCGTTTCTCGGCTCCACACTCGCATGCTGTGAGTGTCACAACCATAAATACGATCCGTTCTCCATTAAGGACTTTTATTCATTCGGAGCGTTCTTCGACGACATCAGGCAGTGGGGCGTTTACAGCAGTTACGGCTACACGCCGAACCCGGACCTGGAAGGCTTCAACAACAATTTCCCCTTTCCGCCGGAGATGCGCACCGACAGCCAATCGACACGCAACGAGATTGATTTTCTTCGCCGTGAACGCGATGCGAAGGTTGCTGCGCAGCTTGCTGCCGATTCCTCTCAGCTTGGGGAAGAGCTGAAAGCGTGGGAAGCGGCATTAAAGGAGTTTTTCGCCGAACAACCCACCGGATTTGCTCCACTAAGATTGCAATTCCTCAGCTCCAGCAAACAAACAGGCTACGAAGAACTTGACGACAACAGTATTCGCCTCATCGGAGACCCAAAAAAACGCGATACGCTCACGTGTCGATTGGACCTGGACTCCGAAACGCAACTCGGGGATTACTTGCAAGCCATTCGTGTGGAAGCCCTGCCGGACCCATCCCACGACGGCAACGTCGGACGATCAAGCGACGGTCGGTTCAGTCTCGAGCTGGATGCCAGAGTTCGTGAGGTAAAAGACGGTGAAATCGAAACGATAGAGAATCGTCCTCAGTTTGTTCGCATCGAAGCGGCAAATGGGCAGAAGATTTTGTCGCTTGCGGAAGTCGAGCTCTTCGCAGCCGATGAAAGTGGAGAACTCATCAACATCGCTCTCGCTGGCTCGGCAAAGCAGTCTTCGGATTACACATCCGGGGCCGCCGATCTTGCCATCGATGGCAACACGGACGGGCATTACTACAACGCGAAGTCCACGACGCACACAAGCGGTAAAGAGAAAACGAAGCCCTGGTGGGAGGTCGACCTGGGATCGCCGAAACGCGTCGACAAAGTTGTCGTTTGGAATCGGACCGATGGCGATTATCAAAGTCGTCTGGACGGTTTTCGCATTGTTCTGATGGACGGAAAGCGAAGAACGATTTACGAGGTCAAACCGCAAACGCCCAAACCGTCGGTAGCCCTTGAGCTCCCGAAGAAAGTGCCCTCGCCCGCACGAGCGGTCAAGATTGCTTGGGCGGAAGCCGATCGGCACGTTCCACGGAAGTATTCAAGCGGAAGACCGCCCGCGCAAATCGAAGGCTCGTGGCGAAGCGGCCCGGATCGTTGGCAGTTGCCCGTCGACGAACAGAAGCAATCGCACACGGCGATCTTTCACTTCGAATCGCCGCTCCAACTTGGTGAAAACGAACAGCTCGAATTGTCGATCCGCAGCGATGACGTTGGGCGGCTCCGTTTCTCTTCCACGCCGATCGGTCATGCGATCTCTGGGTGGGAGCAAGCGGACGAGGGGCTGGCAAACGCTGTCGCAAAGCCCGCGGAAGTTCGAACGATGGATCAGCAGAATCAGATCCTTGCGGCATTTGATCGTTCGACCAACCCACTCGACCAACAGAAAGACGCCAATCAAGCGTACCGAAAGAAAATCCTGGAGCTGAAATCGGGGCACGCCATGACGCTTGTCGTGCAGCAACTGCCCGAAGACCAACTCCCGGTCAGCCGTGTTCTTCCACGTGGAAACTGGCAAGACGAGTCAGGCGAGATTGCTCTGCCAGGCTTTCCAGAGTTTCTTCCAGATTCGGATGGTTCATCAGGTCGGCGTCTCAACCGGTTGGACTTGGCCAACTGGGTCGTTTCGCCCGACAATCCGCTCACCGCAAGACACTTCGTGAATCGCTTGTGGAAGCACTTTTTCGGAGCGGGACTTTCGGGCAAGCTCGATGACCTCGGAAACCAAGGAGAATGGCCGAGCCATCCGCAATTGCTCGATTGGCTGGCGTCGGAGTTCGTTGGTAGCGGATGGGATGTCAAACACATGATCCGCGAAATGGTGCATAGCAGGACCTATCGCCAAGCCGCCGGTGTTCGCTCCGATCTGCAAGAGGTTGACCCTTACAATCGATTGTTGGCGCAGCAGTCTCCGCGGAGGCTCGAAGCCGAAATCGTTCGAGACAACGCACTGGCGATCTCCGGACTGCTCAACGCTCGGTACATCGGCGGATCAAGTATCTTCCCCTACCAACCGGATGGTCACTATTCGAATTTGCAGTTTCCGAACCGTCGGTACGAATCCACCACGGATGGTCGGCAGTACCGTCGCAGCGTTTACATGCATTGGCAGCGTACGTTTTTGCATCCTATGTTGGTCAACTTTGACGCGCCTTCTCGAGATGAATGCACCGCCGACCGATCTCTCTCAAATAGCCCACAACAAGCGCTCACTCTGTTGAACGATCCCCAGTTCGTCGAAGCGGCCGTCGCCTTCGCCGGCCGCTTGACCAAGGATTTAAAAGATGTGGATAAACAGATCGAACAAGCTTTTCTGATGGCGGTCTCCCGATTACCAGACGACGAGGAACGATCGGGCCTGCTATCTCTGTACGAAAGACAATTGGACTACTATTCGAAGAACGCCGAAGACCGAAAGGCGGCGTTGCGTGTCGGATTGAGCGATTTTCAAGGATCGCAAGAAGGTAATGCGAAACTCGCCGCGCTCGCGCAAGTCTGCCGCGTGATTCTCAATCTTCACGAGACGATAACTCGGTACTAGCCCGAATTGCTCTTGGGCGCGCCACACTGCGTGCGTATGAGGTAGAGCCTTTGAAGTCGGAACACGAACGCCGTTGAATCATCCGGGCTATCAATGATTGTCGCCGATCGGCTCCGTCCGATCGATTTTGACACGTTTCCATCGTGCGGAGCCGATGGAGCGACTTTCAAAAACACGCCAGTTAGTGATGGGCCGTTCCTAAGCGCTGATGACCGCGGTTTTGCCGTTCGGTTCAGTGATGGCAGCCGCGGCTATCGCCGGTCGGCTCAAGAGGGCAGCGCGGCGGTCAGAGTTTGAGTCCTTGTTGTGATCCGAAGCTGGTATCCTAGCGGGTTCCGCAAACCTCCCGCCTCCCAGGTCGATTTCTTATGCGTCGTGCGCTCACTGTTTTCGCTTTTCTTTTTTCCGCCGTCTGTTCGTCTGCTTGTGCGGAACGCCAAAACGTCTTGCTCATCATTCTCGATGACCTGCGGGCGGATGTGTTGGGTTGTTACGGCGATGAGATTACTCGGTCGCCCAATATCGATCGACTCGCAAGTGAGGGGATGCGATTTGATAATGCATACTGTCAAGGCACTTGGTGCTTGCCGTCGCGCCGAGCGTTGATGCGTTCACAATATGTCGCTCAAGACGGTGCAACGCTGGGCGAAACACTTCGCGCCGCCGGTCGTAAGAGCGTACGAGTTAGTAAGATCTTTCATATGCGAGTTCCTGGTGACATCGTTGATGGAACCGACGGTCCGGATGTGGAAGCGTGCTGGGATCAACGATTCAACTCACCGGGACCGGAGTTCAATACGCCGGGCGACTACGCATGTTTAAACTTGAATATCTTCACGCGAGAGATTCCCGGTCGGCAGGGAACTGGGATGCCGCACCGACCGTTCGTTACCGTCGAAGCGGATGGCAACGGCGAGGACCAATCAGATTTCAAAACGGCATCCAAGACGATCGAGTTGCTCGATGAGTTGCGTGACGAACATTTCTTTCTGGCCGTCGGAATGGTGAGGCCACACTACCCGATGGTGGCCCCCGCTGAGTTCTTCCAGAATTATCCCCACGAGGATGTCGAACTTCCGTCGACTTGGAATCGAGACCTCTCCGGTATCCCGACTGCCGGCATTACAAACAGCCGATCGGCGAAGAACGGACTGGACAAGTATCCTGAAAACCAAAGGCGGATGTGGTCCGGTTACCGTGCCAGCGTCGAATTCGCCGATCAACAGGTGGGGCGCATTCTGGACAAGCTCGATCAACTGGGATTAGCAGAGAAGACGACGGTCATCTTCACCAGCGATCACGGGTACCACCTTGGCGACCACACATTCTGGCAAAAGAGTAACCTGCATGAAGCCGTTGCTCGGGTTCCTTTGGTGATTCGCACGCCGCGACATCGCGAGAAAGGGTCGCGTTCGACGACGTCGCTGACGGAGCTCATCGATATTTATCCGACGATCTGCGACGTGATGAACGTCACCGTGCCGAAGCATTGCCAGGGGAAATCGCTTCAACCGGTTCTCGAAGATTCCGAAGCCACGGTTCGAGACGCGGCGATCACCGTCCATTCAAAGGGCAAAAAAAGACAGTTTCTGTTGCGAACCGATCGCTACGCGTTCATGCAGTATCCGGATGGATCACGCGAGCTTTATGAAATGAACACGGACGCAGACCAGACGAAGAATTTGGCGGAGAGCGATTCTCACCGTGAGATCGTCCGAGAGCTCAGCGGCCGTCTGGAGAAACTTGTTCGGCAGCATGAACTCTGAAACATGAAATCTGGAATACCGCAAAAAACGAATCGCATCCCCAATTCAAACCTGCTTTAATACCCTGCTCGGGAGCTACCAGGGTTTGCACCCTCTAGGCGGTGGGGCTTCCGCGAGATGCCTCGGCGAGACTTTTGCCCCCCCCAAGCCCGTAAGAGTCCTGGTTCATGCATACGACGTCCGTCACCCTGCTCCATCATCTCCAATCTGAAGGCGGAGGCGGTCAGTGGTCGCGTTTTATCGCCGTCTACCAACCCTTTATGAGTGCTTGGCTGAGGAGACGTGGAATCCGAGAGTGTGACGCGTGCGATATCGAGCAGGAGGTTTTCGCCGTTCTACTTCGCGAACTGCCACGCTTCCGGCACAACGGAGCGAAAGGGGCCTTTCGTTGTTGGCTCCGCAGGATCACCGAAAACCAACTGCGAAAGCACCGCCGGAAGACGCGCATGCAGCTGGCGGGCGATGACATCGAGGCCTTGGCGGACCGATTGGCAAATGAGTCTGACCCACTTTCTCGGCAGTGGGATCAGGAGCATGATGATCACTTGCTCAAGAGCCTCGTTCATCTCGTTCGAGCAGATTTTAACGAATCTACGATTCGATCTTTCGAGTTAATGGTGTTCGAAGAACGCAGTCCGTCCGACGTTGCCGCAACACTCGGCTTGTCGAAAGCGGCCGTGATCGCCGGCAAAGCACGTGTCTTGCGCCGGCTTCGTGAAGAAGCTCGTCGAATCTTTGAGCCTGAGGTTCCAGTCTCCAACGGCATGTAACTTGAAGCCCCGACCCGAACGCTTGGTGTCAGCTTAGGAATGGGCGCTCAAGTATTGTCGCCGCTCGGCTCCGTCCGCTCGGTGTTGACACATTTCCGGGGGTTGGTGGGGGGGCGCCTTGGGGCGACTTCATGTTCTGGACATATCGAAGCCGTTCGGTTGTAGGTGTACGATTGGAGGAATGAAAGAGACTCAGATTCGTCGTGTCATTATTGAGCTCTGTGACGCGCGAGGTTCGGAAAAGACGATTTGCCCGTCTGAGGTCGCCCGGTCGATTGATGAAGAGGGCTGGCGATCGCTGATGCCGGTCGTACGAAGAGTTGCTTCCCAATTGGTCAACCGTGGTTTAGTGATCGCGACACAAAAGGGAGAGTTGATCGATATCGAATCGGCCAAAGGTCCCATTCGTCTGGCTCGACGGACCGAACAGCGAGACGATTCGACGCCTACCATCGATTTGATCAACTTGGGCGAGACTTGCAGTGCGGATCTCTCTCGTGTGGATATCGAAACTCTCGGCGACTTGCAACGGTTCGGTGCACTGGCGGCATTCGAGGCCGTCATGGTTGACAAGCTGCATCGCGGCGTGCGCAAGAGTCTCTTTCACACGATGTATTTGTACGCCATTTGGGGCGCCGTTCATGATCTCAACTGTCTGCAACTTCCCGTCGGCATCCGTGAAGGACTCAAGCACCAAGCAGCGGCGCTCAAGGCTGATCTACTTGGTACCTAAAGGCCTTGACGAGCCCGTTTTCGACGAACACTGAGGGCAACGGCGAACAGCCAGATGCAAGCCGTACCGCTTTCCGGAACAGCGGTGATGTTGATCGTGTTAAACGAGAAGCCATCAAAACTGACAAAGTCATTAAGTTGACTTTCGTAGCCACCGATCAGCGTCGAAAAGCTGTCGTATCGGTCTCCGGCAGCGGCATTGTTTCCATCTGGAACGGCGATGGCCATGTGTGCTCCCAAAACTCCGATCTCGCCGTCTAGTTCGATTAATGATGCAAACCCGGAGTCGCCGCTCAGCAGTCCGATTTCGTCCGCCCCCAAACCTCCCGCCCCGCCGTTTTCGGGTGTGTCGTAGGAAATTCGAGTCGTGAGGGTGTCACGTGCGCCGGACGAGAATTCGATCACTTGAATTCCGTCGATCACGTTGCGGCCTGCGCGTTGGTTCTGATCAATTGCGATCAACGTTTGTCCGACTAAAGCCTGCAGATCACCGACAACGATCGGAACGGGTCGGATGCTTGCGTCAACTTGCTCGCTGAGTCGGTGGACACGAATATCACTCTGCACGAGTTGGCCTTCCGAATCTTCCGTCAGCATCACTGCGGAACGATCGGAGTCGTAGGTTCTCTGGACGCCATCTGTTCCGCGGAACGTCACCGTGTTGGTCGTAACGTGAGCGGCAGTGATGTAGTGCCGCGGGGTGATGAGTACGGCCCGTGACAGTGCAACGCCCGACAGCTGCGATTCATTCAGAAAGAAGTCAGGGTTGGCCGCGCCGGTGTCCAAGAAGCGGTCGTGCCGCACGGGATCGTATCCGGCAATGATCGCCCCCGATGCGATCTCCTGAGTCAGAAAAGTGCAGCAACCAACCAGGACGAGCGGACAAATGAATCTGGTCAACATCTCAATAAGCCGGTGTCTGAGAGCGAAAACATCAGCTTCGATCATACATCGAACAACGAGCCGTTGTTTGGTCAGTTCTTGAAACAAGCATCCGAGGTTGGCGGATCGAGGTGCATGATCCACATTGCAACGAAGTCACTCTTTCTCAATAGCCAACCCCCAAAGGAAGACGCCATGTTCATCAAACGAGTTTCCGCCCTCGTGATTGCGGGCGTCATTGCATTTGCTGCGAATTTCGCTTCTCCAGCAAACGCGGAAGGGACGACCTTGATTGTAGGAAACGGCGGCGGAGTAAAGATCGTGACGAGTTCGGGGGTGAAGACGACGGCCACCTTCGGCAACGGATTCTTCTTTCCATTGAACAATCCGGTCGTCTCCCAGGCGAGTCTCGATCGTGCGGCCGCCTACGCCGCTTACCGTGCCCGGCTTGCGGAGCGTCGCGTGGTAGCCAGGCAACTTCGTCGTCAACGCAATCAGCAACGAGTTCAACAAAATCAGTCGTCCGGCTATACGTTTCCAAGTCCAACGTCCCACAGCTACCTGACCACGGATTCTTTGGGGTACGTGACGGGCGTCGATCTTCGGTCTCGGCTTTAACGAAGCGTACGAATCAAAAAACGAGCCGGAGCCATCCCAAATCTCCAAAAATCATCTGGTCCATTCCAAACTCTCGGAAAGGGTGGAGGGGGGTGGCGCGCCAGTGCCTGCAATTGGGCAATTGGACCGTGCAACCGAAAGAAACCGCACAAGCCGTCAATTGATGGTGACTCCCTCTCTCTAGATGAACGCCAACGCCTGCAGCGTCTTGATTTCCGTTGTTGGCGGCGGAATCGGTAAAGCCTCCGCTTTGATTTCCCAAAAGCGTCGATCGTTCCCTCTTCCGATCCCGCATCATTG
>JBCCOI010000120.1:0-14729 GCA_039025515.1 Planctomycetota bacterium | reverse complement strand
TGCCGCATGAGAACGACCCAAAGTAGCCACCAAATCAATAAGGCAGCAGCCGAGACGGGCGCCGCAAAAGTCCACCACCTCTTCGGACCCGGCAAAACAATGGACTCCGATCCTTGCAGCGACATCATGGAATAGTCGCCACGTTCCCCTCCGTTAAAGACAGAAAAGTGATCGCCGCGATAGATCGCCGATGATTCCTTAGGAAGGGCATCGTCAAAAGTAACGGTCTTTGCGATTCCACCTGTTTCAGCATCGATGATGACGGCACCGACTTGCCGTCTTTCATCGTTGTATTCCATAAACACGAGTCCTTTGCCGAACGTTCTTGAGCTGTAATAGGAACCCTCAGGTGCTTGAACAGGGACCTTGCGACCGCTCTGCAAGTCGATCATTACGCCGGAGCCCTCCGTGTAGAACTTTGTCTCATTGTTGAAGACATAGTTCTGAGCTTGACCGTTTACGTTTGTCGAAGAGAGGTCGGGGCGCTGTTTGAACTTCAATCCGTCTCGTTCGTAGACTGTCTGCGGCTGAGTTGTACCCGGCTTCGCAAACACCGAGATAAAGTGGTCGGATAGCCAGTACATATATGTCCCGGAACCACCAATCAGGTCCTCGATTGATTGGTCTGAATCCGACTCTAAATCACGGATTCGCCACATGGATCGGCCGGACATTCCTGATCGGAAACTCTCGTAGGCGATTCGGCGATCGTTATCCAGCCATCGGGCGCGACCGACAGCCTGTCCCGATTCGAGGATCGGGAGATCGAAGAGCTTCCGATGAGGTGGCTGAAACTCATGGACTGCAATGCTTGAACCATCGCTTAGTAGCATCTTCGTGGAATCGTCCGAGATTGCCAGGACGTTCGTGTATTGCTCTTGAGGGATCCATCGCCAAACAAGCTTGTTCTGTTCCGTATCAATCGCATCGATGATCGGGCGGACGGTTGAGAATGGAAACCCGACCCTTGCTTGACGGATGGCCACGGGAGATCCGTCGCTGAGTTGCCACTCCAGCGAATTACCCGACACGTAGACTTGATAACGAAACGCGAGGATATAGCTGGCTGTCGGTAGCAAGAGCAGCAACGCCGCGATCATGGAGATGGCGAGAAACCAACGCCTGTCCGATCGAATTTTATCCAATTGTCAGGCTCCGAAACCGGCATGTGTTTCTCACCGCTATTCACGGTCGTTCAGAATAGCACCTGTGCGTTGAAATTGTTCCCGCTGACGGGCGTCGTAGATGGCTTCGCGAAGGTCGACGAGGTAGAAATCGACTTTATCAACATTCGCACCTCTCAGGTCCGCGCCCTTCAGACTTGCCTTGCGGATTTCTTCGGGCGGTTTGAAGTTCTGGTCATCGTAGTCTTCGGTGTAAAACCCGGTGCGAGTACCTTCACTCGGATAAGGGCTGTCAACCAATCCGCTTCTAGTTGACCCCATGTGAAATGAACACCCACGAAAGTCCGCGTCGCGGAGATCAGCTCCTTCCCAGTCTATTTCGCCCAGCCCAGTCATACGAAGATTTGCCGAATGAAGGTTGCCGTTTCGAAACACGGACCCGGTCAAGTAGGCGTTGCGGAAGTTGGCTTCCTGAAACGAAGCGTTCCTTAAATTGACGCATTCAAAGTCGCAGGACTGCAGATTGGCTTGGAAGAAATCGCATCCGTCCAACAATGAATCACGTAGCCTCAGTGCGTTCAGTTTTGCCCCCGCAAAAACGGCGTTTCGAAAATCGGCGCCATCGACCTTGGATGAATCAAAAACGCTCCCGGAGAGATCGGCGGCATAGAAACAGGCATTCCTTAAATCACTTTGAACAAAAGAAGAGTTCGTAAACTTCGCATTTGACATGCGAGCAGACCGTAGGTCGGCATTTGCAAGTTTCAAGCGGTTGGCCTGAATTTTCACCAAGTTCGCGCCACGAAAACTCGCTCCGGAAAAATCGCTCTCCGAAAGCGTTGCCGACTCCAGGTCGGCGTTCTCAAAGTTGATGTAAGACGCTTTTGAATTCTTGATTGTGACGGAAGCCAAATCAGATTCGGATAGATCCGTGCCAGAGAAGAGAGAGTCTTCGAACTGAGCGCCTTTCCAATAAGCACCACTCAACTGTGCGTTGCTGAGACTTACACTTGCGGAAGTTGGCAGCCAGTTGTCTTCCAGGAAATGCATGATGCTCGCCGCAAGTGGTGCCGATTGCGAAAGTCGATTGGCAAGGGAGTTCAGGCAATTGACAGCCGTGTCGTTGCCACTGATTCGCCGAGCAATCTCGACAATCGATGAATGATTGATGGGAATAAGCAAGCAAGTTTCGACGCCGGAAGCCAACTCGCTTGCAACGTGCTCGGCAGCACAAATCGTTTGGACGCTCCGATGGCGAAGTAGTCTTTCGAGGCTCAAAGCTGCGTCAATTTTTGATTCGTCACAGAATTCTTTGGCAAACTCTGTGATCGCTCTTTTAATGTTGAAATCGTTCGTGCGAAGCAGACGAGAACAAAACGCACAGACGTCCTTAAAAGTCACGCTCGTTGGCAAAACTTTTTGAACCGCTGCAAACAATCCGTCCCTGATGGTTACGATTGACTCGTCAAGAGACATCGCGTCGACGACGGTCGAATACAGCTCCGCATTCCCGCACAGCAGGTACTGATCCGCCGCGCCAGAGAGTCTCGCAAAGATGGTTTCCGTTTCGTCGTGGTGACGTGCAAGCAAGTATTCGATGGCGTCGTCATTTGTCCATTTTGCAAGTTGTATTGTGACGCCGCTCGGCAGTCGATCGGAGCACGAGAACACGACTAAAGCATTCTTTGCGTGCTCAGCCGCGATGTCGCCGGGAGTGTCATCGAGGACAACCAGAGTCTTGCTGTCGTCCAATGTTGCAGCGAGGTGGCTGAGTGCAGACGTCTTCCCAGTGCCAGGTTGGCCGGACAAACAGATCATGCCCCTGGATGTTTTGGCTTGAAACGTCTCGACAAAATCCTCGAACAAGATGGTTTCACCAGATCCGGGCGAGACGATACGCGGTCGAACCGCTGCACGCGTTGGGACGATCATCGATGGCGACTCGAAAACGTAGTTCAGCGATCGAAAGACTCTTCTTCTAGCAATCAAGAGTGAAACGACACGAATGCAGGATTGCCGGCCGCTTCGCCAGCGGCTCAGTTTATCAATGAGTGACGACAAGAATTGCGAAATTCTTATCGATTGAGCAAGTCAAACGAGCGAAGCAGTTTTGCGGGGACGCCAATGTCAATCACATCAATCGATCCAGTGAACGCACTTGCACGTGAAGACTGAAAACCGTCTTTTTCGGCGACGAATGTAAGCGTTGCATCGGCCTGAAAAGTTGGCTCGTTGGGTTCGCCCGTATCGCAGTCAAGACCGGACGGTAGGTCGATTGCGACTCGACGTGCCGGCGCTTGATTGGCAAGGCGGATCGCGTTGGCGAAGGCAGTCCTGGGCGGGCCGGTTGCACCCGTGCCGAGGAGGCAATCGATAATCAGATCGGCGTCGCCAATCGTCTGAGAGACATCACCATCCGTGGATACTTGGATTCGTAAATCGCTCGCCATCGCAACCGATGCATTGATGGCGGCGTCGCCGACGAGTTTTTCGAGTTGGACGAGCGAGGCGATGCGAATGTCGTGTCCCTTTAGCTCCAGGTGGCGAGCGATCACGTAGCCGTCGCCTCCGTTGTTCCCTGGACCGCACAAAATTGCGACCTTCTTTGCGTGCGGATACAACTCATGGATGACCGTCGCCGCGTTGCGTCCCGCGTTCTCCATCAGGACAACGCCCGGAATACCGAATTCGTTGATCGCAATCTGATCCACCTTGCGAACTTGTTCACGTTTCATGGCTTCGATGCCAGCAGAGAGCCGACTGCAAACATCTCCGTGGCGATCTCCAGACAACGTTCGTCGTAGACTTCTGGCTCACGGTCGGTTCCGTCAGCGACTTTGGGGTCCGAGTATTGCAGGGCGAAGCGTGCCTCCGCACCAGCGATGATGGGGCAGTTCTGGTCTGCTTGGTCGCAGCACATCATGGCTGCGAACGGAGAATCCGGTGTACCAACCGTCTCGAAGCGTTTCGAGTAGGCGCGAATGACGGGTTCCGAATGAGCAAAACAGATTTCGTGCATCGGGTTCGTCGATGCGTTGCCGTAGTTGACTTGCATACCGGCTCGTTCGAAGGCTGCGAGTGTATGAGGATGGCACGCCGTGACTTCGTTTCCGCCCGATGCCGTTTCAATGCTGGGAAGCTGAAAGTACGTCGCTGCGATGCGGCAGAAGACTTCTCCCATTTGGCTTCGGCGCGAGTTGTGAGTGCAGATAAAGACAAGTCTTGCGTTGTCTCCAGAGCTGATGCGGGCGCTGATGTATTCAGCGACACCCGATAATAACTGTCGCCGAGTCGGCGTAATCGTCTCGAGATTCGCCACAACGCGATCGACGTAAGCGGAGACTCTGGGAATCCAATCCATGTCACTCGTGAATTGAGCGGAACGGCGTTTGTGCTTCGTCTTGCCCTGAGGGTTCGTGCCACATGAGCCAATGGGCGATAGCCCCGGTCTTAAGAGAACAACCGCGGCTAGCGCCGTGCGGCTCAACTCTAACAACAACCGCGGCTAGCGCCGTGCGGCTCAACTATGAGGTTTAACATCGACGAAGTCGCGGCCTGCTGAAGACTGCGTCACTCTACACGGTGTCCGCCGGATGAACATAGGGTTTGCGGTACGGCCGCTTGAGTCGCGATGTCGCTTCTTCGTCGCCCACAATGGTATGCGACTCCGAATCGAACTCAAGCGTTCGTCCCAATTCCATCGCGATGTTCGCCATAAAACATGAGGCACTGGAGATGTGACCTTGCTCGATGTCGGCGATCGGCTTCGATCGATTGTCGACCGCATCCAGGAAGTCTTGCATGTGGCCGCGGATAGCCGATGCGACGTGGAGTTCCAGCCGCCACTTTTCTTTGTCGCCAACATCAGACGGGTACTTATCCGTTTCGACCACCGTTTTTCCGCCCAGCTTCTGTCCGCCGCCGCGCGGTGAAAATTCCCATTTGTGAACGTCCAGCTTGAGCGTGCCTTTATCACCGTAAATGGTTGCCGCCCACGGCCACTCGGGGTCAGGTGCGTTGCCCCAGCTTCGATGAGTCCAAGAAACATTCAAATCATCGAATTCATAGTTTGCGGTTTGCGTATCCGCGATGTTTGCCTTCGAATCCGGGTCGACCAAAATGCCACCGCTGCTACTGATTCGTTTGGGCCAGCCGAGATCAAGTTGCCAGCGAACCAAGTCGAGCATGTGGACACACATGTCACCAACGATTCCGTTGCCGTACTCCATGAACGCACGCCAAGAACGGGGATGTACGAGTTCGTTGTAGGGACGCATCGGGGCGGGACCCGTCCAGGCGTCGTAGTCCAAGTAATCTGGCGGTGTTGTATTTGGCGGGTTCTTTCTGGCTCGCATGTGGTAATAGCAACAGACTTCCGCGTGGGCGACATCACCGAGCAACCCTTGCTTGACGACTTGGTTTTTTGCGTCGATCAAATGCGGTGTGCTTCGACGCTGCGTTCCGACTTGTACGACTTTGCCGGTCCGCCGTGCTGCGTCAAGCATCGCCTTGCTTTCGAGCACGTCGACGCCGGTGGGCTTTTGAACGTAGACATCCGCTCCGGCTTCAACGGCGGCAATCATCGGCAAGGCATGCCAATGATCTGGTGTATCGATTAAGACAATGTCGAGATCTTTTTCGGCGAGAAGTTGTTCGTACGACGCGTATGTTCGGGGACGCTTCTTTGACACCTGCCGAGATTCGATGAGGTCAGCACATTCCTCCAGCATCCGCGAGTCGACATCGCACAAGGAAACGACTTCGACGGGCTCGATGTTCATCAACTGCAGCAGATCGCATTTGCCATACCAGCCGCAGCCAATCAGCCCGATGCGTCGCGGGGTCTGTCGTGGTGTGGCGTAAGCGTGATGAGCCGCGGTGATCGCTGACGCTGCCGCCGCAGAACCAGCAAGAAAGTTTCGGCGATCCATGTTCGGTCTCTCTGTCGGGGAACAAAGTAGAGGAGGAGTGTCTGAACCTGAACCAATGATTATCGCAACGCGTTGGGCGGATCGCAACAAGCTGCCGCGCACCGACGGCATTCAAATCGAGCTTTTCAGTCACTGGAGCGAAAAAGATCCTTTTTCGCAGCTTGAGAAATCGCGACCACGGCGGGATGTTTGAGGCGACGTTCGATCGAGATCGCATAGAAGCGTTCGACAACATCGTCGATTCTTCCAACCGGTTTCATCGAATACTGCTTTTCGACCTCTCGCTCCATCGCCGACGGGACGACGACCAAGCCTTCGCCTTCTTGCCCAAAGACCTTCAGGACGGCACTGTCATCGAATTCGTGGCGTACCAACGGATGGATATCGTTGCTGTCGAACCACTGCTCCAACGATCTTCGAAGCGTCGTGACCTGGGTGGGAAGCAGCATTGGTGCTCCATGTAGGGACTGCGGGAAACCGCGTCGATATTTTTTCGCGAGACTCGGTGAACCGAAAACAGTCACACTGCATTGTCCGAGCAAGTGATTGAATGCACGAACGCTGACATGAGGAGTCAGCGGCGCGTCAGCAAGCACGATGTCGAGACGATGCAGCGCGAGATCGCTAAGCAGCTCGTTTAGTTTCCCTTCGTGGCACACCAACTTCACCGATTCGTCCATCTCGAGTGCGGGCTTCAGCAGGCGATACACGATCAGCTTGGGCATCACATCGGGAACACCGACGAAGAGGTTGATCGAATCCGTCGTCGGCCGCCCGCGCACCGCGTCTCGAAGCTCACGCCCGAGCGCAAATATTTCGTCGGCGTATCGATAAACAACCTGACCGGTATCGGTCAGCACCAGGTTCCGCCCTTTGCGATCGAATAGTTTGACACCGAGTGATTTTTCCAATTTGCCGATCTGCGTGCTCAGTGTCGGCTGGGAAAGATGCAGCGTCTCGGCTGCCAACGTGATACTGCCTTCCCTGGCCACGGTCCAGAAGTAAAGCAAGTGGTGGTAGTTGAGCCAATCTGCCACGGAATATTCTTTTGTTTTTTCAATGAATGAGCGAATGGTTTTCTATTTGTCAAACTATACGAATCAGCCGTATTGTTTGACAGTGTGATTAATCGAGCTTGAGGTTGATCTGAGAGGGCCTGCATGTTGATTTCCATAACCGACCGAAGTGATTTGCTAGATGAGTCCTTGCAAGAGCTCGCCGAGCGTCGAATTCGTTTTGCATTGTCTCGCTTTGACAGCCGCGTCTCGCGGATCGAACTCGTTGTTGCCGACGAAAATGGTCCGCGTGGAGGCGTCGATAAATTCTGTCGCCTCACTGTACGACTGAAGCGAGCCCGAGAGGTCGTCATCAAGGATCGGGACGAATCCATCGGAGCGTGCATTTCCCGAGTCGCCGAACGGGCTGCCCGATCGGTCGCCCGTGAGATCGAGCGACAGCAAAGTTTCGATCGCTCCCGCCCTGTACTCGCAAACGCCCCACGCGCCCTTTGATCTTCCGGTCACGTCCGCTGACAGTCAGACATGGAGTCCTAAGATGATCCTACAAGCTTCCGAGCATTCGAAGCCTCGGCCCCGAGCCGCCGGGCGGACGGCATCTGATTCTCGCCGACCATCCGATCAGGATTGCCCGCCTGCAACTCGTCGGAAGGCAGCACAACCATCCGAAGATTCGATACCACAAGGTCAGTATTTCTTTTGGGAAGGGTTTTTGGATGACGCGATTGCGGAAGCACTGATGGCACCGCCGAAGGGGCCAGCGAATCGGAGGAAGTCAAACGCGAAACCATCGAATCTACCCTCCTACTTCGCGCATCTTTATCGCACGCCGTTGTTGTCAGCAAAGGAGGAGCTGCACTACTTCCGACGATACAACTACTTGCGATTCCGCGAAGCTTCGCTTGTCGAGATCCTCGAGGACATGAGCCAGGGTCGCAATGGAAAAAGGCTGAACGCGGCACGCTTGGACGTCGAGGAAGAACTGGAGAGCATCCGATTCGCGATTAAGCGTTGTCGCGACTTGCTGATTGAGTCGAATCTCCGCTTGGTCGTTGCGCTCGCGAAGCGATATTCGGAGTCGTCGATTATCGAGCTTGATGAGTTCGTCGCAATCGGGAACACAGCACTCATGCGATCGGTCGAACTCTTTGACTTCCGCCGCGGACTTCGGTTCAGCACGTACGCGTATCAAGCGGTCGGTCGTGCGATGCTGACGTTGCTGAACAAAAACCGCCGCTACTCGCAGACGTTTGTTTCCGTGGGCGAAGGCTTTTCGGAGCTCGCCGAAGAAGGTCACATCGACTCGTTTGAAGCCGAATGGGAGGCCGTCGAGGCGTTGGAGTCGGCACGGATTTTGATCGAGGAGCTTGAATCGCGAGACAAGTTTATTGTGATGTCACGATTCGGTATCGATCGTGACCACAACGGACAGTCATTCAGCCGAATTGCGGCGGACGTCGGTCTGAGTACGACTCGCACGGTTCAGCTTTTCAACCGCTCGATGAAGAAGCTGCAGCGGGCAGCGGAGAGCATGGGGCTGGGTGACCTCGAAGATGAGCAACTGGCGGAGGCTATCGCTTAGAGCAATTCTCTCGATGGAAATCGTGCTCAGAGTGCTTCGATCGCTGCGTTGAATTTTTCGCAAGGTCGCATGGCCGCCGAAGCCTTCTCGCAGGCGGGAAGGTAGTAGCCGCCCAGATCGACAGGTGAGCCTTGAGCTTCCGCAAGCCAGGCAACGATCTGCTGCTCATTGTCGGCAAGTGCCTGTGCAAGTTGCTGAAACTTCGATCGTAGCGACGTATCCGCTTCTTGCGTCGCGAGTGCTTGCGCCCAGTACAAGGTGAGGTAAAAGTGGCTTCCGCGTGTGTCGAGCTCACCGACAGACCGCTTCGGCGACTTGTCGGCGTCGAGAAACTTGTCGGTGGCAGCATTCAATGCTGTCGCAAGTACCTGGGCTTTGGCGTTGTCGTTCTTTCTTGCCAGGTCTTCGAGTGAAACGGCTAATGCGAGAAATTCACCGAGCGAGTCCCAGCGCAAGTGTCCTTCGGCAACGAACTGCTGAACGTGTTTCGGTGCCGAACCTCCCGCACCGGTCTCGAAAAGTCCGCCTCCCGCAAGCAGCGGCACAATCGAGAGCATCTTAGCACTCGTGCCCAGTTCTAGAATTGGAAACAAATCCGTGAGGTAATCGCGAAGCACGTTTCCGGTAACCGCGATGGAGTCTTTTCCGTCTCGCGCACGCTGACAAGTCAGTTTGGTCGCTTCCACGGGGGCCATGACGTGAATCTCCAGGCCATCCGTTTCCAAGTCGGCCAGGGTCGCATGAACGATCTTGATCAGGTTTGAATCATGTGCCCGTGCTTCGTCGAGCCAAAAGATTGCCGGTGCACCTGTTAGTCTGGCACGCTGGACACCCAAGGCGACCCAATCGCGAATCGCCACGTCTTTTGTTTGACACATTCGCCAGATATCGCCGGTCTCCACTTCGTGCTCCAGGAGCAATTCGCCAGCGCGACTGGTGACTTTGACGGTGCCGTTTGACGGAATCTCGAACGTTTTGTCGTGTGAGCCGTACTCTTCAGCCTTTTTCGCCATTAAGCCGACGTTGCTTACGGTACCCATCGTTGTCACGTCGAAGGCGCCATGCTCACGGCAAAAATCGATGACCGCTTGATAGACGCCAGCGTAGGAGCGGTCTGGGATGAGAGCTTTCGTCTCCTTTAGATTGCCGTTCGGGTCCCACATCATGCCGGATGATCGAATGGCGGCCGGCATGGAAGCATCGATGATAATATCGCTTGGAACATGTAGGTTCGTAATGCCACGGTCCGAATCAACCATGGCCAGCATCGGCTCGGAGGTGTACGTCGCCTTCAAATCCGCGCGAATCTCATTTGCCGCTTCTTCGGAAAGCGTTGCAATCTTTGATTCAATTCCGCCGACACCATTTCGCGGATTGACGCTTAAACGATTGAACGTCTCGGAATGCTTTTTAAAGACATCGCGGAAGTAGGCTTTGACGGCGTACCCAAAGAGGATCGGATCCGAGACTTTCATCATCGTTGCCTTCAGGTGAAGTGAAAGCAGTAGCCCCTTTTTGCGGGCATCTTCGATTTCGGCATCGAAGAACGCGTCAAGTCGCCGAACGCTCATTACGGCCGCATCAATCACTTCCCCGGAGTCTACCGCGATGCCTTCGCGAAGAACTTGAGTCTCGCCATTCTCTGCGTGATGGCTGATGGTCAATTCATCGGATGCTTGAACAACGTGTGATTTTTCGCTCCCATAAAAGTCACCCTCGCTCATGTGTGCGACATGGGCCTTGGCATCCTTCTTCCAAACGCCCATCGAATGCGGATGGTTTTTGGCGTAGTTCTTGACCGGCGGTGCGACACGGCGGTCCGAGTTGCCTTCGCGCAGTACGGGATTGACGGCGCTGCCCAGGATTTTCGCGTAGCGTGACCGAATCGCCTGTTCCGAATCGTTCTTTGGTTGGCCCGGAAAACTTGGGACGTTGTAACCCGCCGCTTGGAGCTCCGCGATCGCTTCCGTGAGTTGCGGGATGGACGCGCTTATGTTGGGCAGCTTGATGATGTTGGCGTCGGGTGTTTTTGCCAGCTCACCCAGCTCCGCGAGAGCGTCGGGCCTTCGCTGACCTTCGTCAAGGTGTTCGGGAAAAGCTGCAAGGATGCGGGCGGCGAGAGAGATGTCCTTTGTTTCGATCCCGATATCTGCCGCGGCCGCGAACTTTTGCACGATTGGCAACCACGAATGGGTCGCGAGCGCGGGGGCTTCGTCGGTAAAGGTGTAAACGATGCTTGAAGCTTTGGAGGAGTCGGTCATCGTGAGAATCAGACGGCTTAAATGGGGATCAAGAGAATCAGCAGGCCCGGCGTCGGTGATGGCAAGCGAACGCAGTCGCTACGTATTCAATCACTTAGTTCAACCAAGCTTTCACCGGTCATCTCGCTCGGCTTCGGCAGGCCCAATAATGCGAGTACCGTTGGTGCGATATCGGCAAGGCGCCCGCCTTTGCGAAGTTCCTTTCCGCTCACTTCCCGATCGACGATTATCAAAGGCACGTCATAGGTGGTGTGTGCGGTGTGAGGCCCTCCCGTTTCCGGGTTGATCATCTGTTCGCAGTTGCCATGGTCGGCGGTGATGATCAACGCACCCTCCTTTGCAAGCGTCGCTTCGACGATTTTTCCGACGCATTCGTCTACCGTTTCCACAGCTTTGACGGCGGCATCCAAAACGCCGGTGTGCCCGACCATGTCACCGTTTGCAAAGTTGACGATCAGAAGTTCGCTTTCGCCGGACTCGATTTCTTTCAGAACGTAGTCAGTCACTTCGGCAGCCGACATTTCGGGCTTCTGGTCGTAGGTCGAAACGTCACGAGGTGACTGGGCCATCGATTGCGACTGTCCTGGAAAAGGATCGTCGCGGTAGTCGTTGAAGAAAAAGGTGACGTGCGGGTATTTCTCGGTCTCGGCACATCGAAACTGTTTCAAGCCTTGGTCACTGATGAATTGGCCCAGGATGTTCGGCATCTTGGCGGGCTTCTCGAAAATGACTTCGACGGGAAGTCCCGTTTCGTAGCCGGTCATCGTTGCGAAGTAGAGGTTTTGAATTTTGACGCCCCGTTCGAAGCCGCCGCCGTCAATCTTCGACCAAGCATCGTCATCGTAGACGAACGCTTTCGTGATCTCTCGTGTTCGGTCACCTCGGTAGTTGATGAAGACGATGGCGTCGCCGTCGTTGACGACAGAATACTCGCCTGACTGCGAAACGATCGAGGTGGCTTCGATGAATTCGTCACCGCTTCGGCTTGGTTCGGTAGGCGAATCGTAATAGGTCTGGATCGCCTCTCTCGGCGAATTTGCCGTTCGCTCGGCGCCCTTCGTGAGTGCGTTGTACGCGGATTCGACTCTTTCCCATCGAAGATCGCGGTCCATCGCGTAGAAGCGTCCGACTACTGTGCCGATGATTCCCACGCCCTCGGCATCGAGTTTGTCTTGCACCGTTTGAACGTAATCTAGTCCGCCTGTCGGGGCTGTATCGCGGCCATCGGTGATCGCGTGGATCACCAACCGGTCCTGCGGGAGACCGTGTTTCTTGTAGAGTTCCACGACGGCCAAAGCATGTGACAGATCGCTATGGACCCGGCCGTCAGACATCAGTCCCAAGACGTGGAGCTTGCCACCGGTCTTCCGGATGTGCTCGATCGCACCGTCGAGCACTGGCTTCTCAAAAAATGCGCCTTCGCGAATCGATCTTGTGATGCGCATGACTTCTTGATCGACGATGCGGCCGGCACCAATGTTCTGGTGTCCGACCTCACTGTTTCCCATCACACCATCGGGAAGGCCGACGTCCTCTCCAGAAGTCTTGATTAAGACATTTGGATAGTCGGCCATGAGTCGGTCGGAGATTGGCGTCGACGCTTGGACAATTGCGTTGGCCGCGTCCCACCTGGGAAATGGGTTCTTGCCCCAGCCGTCACGGATGATCAGCACGACGGGTTTTCGGCGGAGCTCTGGCATCGAAATCGAATGGAAGTTGGATTGAGGCGTTGTGAATCGGACAAAGAATGTACCGATTCTGGCGGAACGTCCCCAGTGGGTGATGTCCGGTTACGGGCAGCACTGCCCGGTTGCTGACAGGAAGCCCGATTGCCGGCAACGTTGTCCCGTTGCGGAATGGGTCAGTTGCTGGCTCAACGCATCATGGCGGCGTGAAACGAAAGACTGTGAAACTCTGGCGAATCGGATGAGTTTGACAGCGGCTAGCGAAAACTCGTAAAGTCGGGCGAGGTGCGATAGACGTGCCGCCCGGGTCGCATAGCGGCAAGCTTGATAAAGGCCGCTCAGTTTGCGGATCGGTGCAGCGTGCTGACGCCGTCGATGCGGCAGTTCAAGTGAGCGATTGGATAGACGCTCGCGAAATTTCAGACTTCAAAAAAGCCTCCGGTCGATAGGATGTTGACGCGGCGAACGAGTGAGCAGTCGTCAGGACTACGGCGGAATGCCGTAGGGTCTGCGGACGCGTGCGCTTGTGATTCGCCCCGATTTCGTCCCGTCGCAATCCCTATATTTGCTCTCCTTCTTTTTGCACTCGGGTGTTCGCCCGTTCGCTACTTGTCTCCACGCAACGTGCGGGAGAATGCGCTCGAAACCTCACTGCGATTGATGACACGAAAGGGGCCACAAATTGGCGAGCGGACGTGGAACACACTGCGGAAGTATGGGCTTCGCGATACCTACCACGAAGACGCCCACGTTTGCCTTCGCGACATTCAAAAGAGGGTAAAGGAAAACCGTGATCCCGAACTGATCCACGCTCTGGCGGAGTTGTCGTACGTGGAGGGAAAGAAGTCAGAACGCTCGTCACGCGATTCTGAAGCTCTCGGCTACTTCGGGCTCGCGCTGACCAGCAGCTACGAGTATCTGTTCTCAGACGAGCTCTCTCAAACGAGAAACCAGTACGATCCCCAGTTCCGCGCGACGTGCGACCTCTACAACGAATCTCTCGAAGATACGTTGCGATTGCTTTGCGCCGAAAACAAGTTGCAGCCCGGTCGGACTTACCGCGTGCAAACGCCGGGCAAGAACTTTGTGGTCCGAACAGAACTGCGAGGGAATTGGGATTCCGCCGAATTCGATCGGTACGAGTTTGTCAGCGACTACGAGATTGAAACCCTTCGTAGCAAGCACACGACGTTCGGGATCGGCGTTCCGATGATCGCGGTTCGAAAAGCAGACGACAGTGCAGATCCGCGTGAAAAGTACTATCCCGAAGGACTCAGCTACGCGGTCACGGCCATGATGCGATGTCCATCCTCGAGCGGTGCCCGGCCGGCTTCGGGAGATCAAGGCCAAGCGGAAGACGTCTGTGTGCTTGAGTTCTTTGATCCGCTCAACGCGAACCAGGTCAAACTTGCCGATCATTGGGTTCCGTTGGAAACGGATCTAACCACTCCACTGGCGTTCTTTCTCGATACGCCCAAATTTCGTGAACGGAACGTTGAAACCAAGGGCTTGATCAATCCACGCGATACCGCAAAACATCGTGGGCTTTACATGCTGGAGCCCTACGATCCGGATCGGATTCCCGTTCTGATGGTGCATGGGCTTTGGTCCAGCCCACGAACTTGGATGGACATGTTCAATGACCTTCGAAGCTTTCCCGAGATCCGAGAACGATATCAGTTCTGGTTCTATTTCTATCCGTCGGGGCAGCCGTTCTGGCTAAGTGCGACTCAACTGCGAAGCGATCTAGCTGCTCTTCGAGAGGACTTTGATCCGGGGCATCGTGATCGTCCGGTCGATCAGATGGTTCTGGTCGGCCACAGTATGGGTGGCTTGATCAGCCGCATGCAAACGATTGACAGCGGCAACGATTTTTGGAGCATCGTGACGGATCAGCCCGCAGAAAAACTGCAGGGCGCTCCCGAACAGAGAAACAAACTCGTGAGCACTCTGTTCTTCAAACCGAATCAATCGGTGAGGCGGGTGATCACAATCGGTACGCCGCACAAGGGAAGCAACTTCGCAAACGATTTCACCCGCTGGCTTGCTAGAAAGGTCATCAAGTTGCCGACGCTCAATCGAGAGACCGGCGAAGAACTGGTGAAGGCAAACCCGGGATTGTTTCGGGAT
>JBCCOI010000119.1:0-14779 GCA_039025515.1 Planctomycetota bacterium | reverse complement strand
TACGATCATGATCGTGGTTTGCCTTGTTGCCATTTCATTGGTCTCAGAATTCTTTCTTGGCTGGCTTTTCTTTGCGGGGCGAGTGATCCCAAGAATCCAGGTGAATTGGACACTGGTATCGATTGGGTTCGCCTCATTCCTTGGCATTGTGTTGATGATCCACTTGTTGGGAAGCTGGATTTGTGGGGAGCGTAGCCGTGAAGAAACGAAGACTCGCTGGCGTTTCCGAGCGAGCGCTTCTTGCGGACTGTTGATTGTCGTGATGTTCTGTGCCGGTTTGAGCGCTGTTGGAGTTTCCCATCAGGCTGCTTGGCTCTGGAGGTCAAGGGACACTTGGTATGTCGAGAAATTGCAATTGCGACGGTTTGAGGATGAACATCGGGCACTACAATCCGGCATGTACGAGTTATCATTTGGAATACAAAACTACGGTGCGACCTATAAACGACTTCCGTTTCGCGACCTGTCTCAACCAAATTCTGAGAGTTGGCCCAGTAGGATTCTGCCGTTTCTGGCCAGCTCGAAGTTCGGTTGGGACAGCGAAGAGAGTTGGGATCACCCAAATAATCGTGATCAATTCAGTCGGGTGGTCCCTTACTTGTTAAACCCGACTCTTGAGAACGCTCCGCAGCATGATGCCGACGGTTATGGGTTGAGCCACTTTGAAGCCAACTCGAACGTTCGGAGCTTTTCGTATGACGATCTCAAAGAGGATCGGTCTTCCGTGATCATGATCGGAGAAGTGAATTCTCGGTTTGAACCTTGGGGAAAGCCGAATACGGATCGTCGCGTCGATCTTGGCTTGAACCGACATCCAGAGGGCTTCGGCGGTCCATCATCGCGAGATTCAGTCATGTTCTTGATGACTGACGGTTCCGTGCGGGCGATCAACGACACGGTGGATGAAAGAGTGCTCCGTCAATTGAGCGGCGAGATTTCGGAAGATTGATCAATCGAGATCACGGTAACACCGCTAGGACTTGATCGATGGTTTGGTCCAGATTGGCGTTGGGTTCTATTGCGATCGAGATGTGGCCCGTCTCCGTTGCTCGGATAAACTGGAAAAAGTTCCCGTAACGAATCACGGCGTATTCCATGCCTCCGCAATCCACCTTACCGCGATTGCTCGCCAAAAGCAGGATCGCAGGATTGACGAAGAGTTCTTCGTATCGATCCGATTCATTGCTGCTCGCGTCGGAAACACCGTGCCGCTGATGTAGCGATAGCTCGTCTTTGTCGAGTACGGCGACGTAGCGAACGGCCGGAATCTGATCGAACAGAGCATTGTGGATCGAGTGCATCGAATCGGTCACCCTTGATGAAGAGTTCAGCTAGTTCTTGATGATTTGGGCCATGCAAGCTGCCAGCTTCTCTGGCGTGCAAACCAAAATGTCCATCCCTGCTTTGCGACACTTTTTGGCCGTTGGCTTCGAGTATTCTGGTCTCGCGTCGTAGCCCAATGCCCCGAGGCCGATCATTCGGATCCCAGAATCAGACATCTCTCGCACTTGCCGAATCAAATCACTTTCTGGCCGGCCTTCATAGAAATCGGTGATTAAGACCACGATCGATTTGGCTGGTTCGCGTACGAGTTGATTTGAATACTGGAGTGCCCGTGTGATGTCCGTGCCACCACCTAACTGGATCGACAGCAGAACATCAACCGGCTGCCCGACTTGATCCGAAAGATCAGCAACCTCGGTATCAAAGAGGACGAGCGATGTTCTCACCGCAGGCAGTTCCGCAAAGATTGATGCCATCACAGCGGAAAAGATCGCGGAGTCGAGCATGGAACCCGATTGGTCGACGGTCACGATTATATGCCATGGGCGTTTATTTCGTTCGGCCGCGAAAAAGAACAGTTGGTCGACCAGCAGCTTTCCGCTCTCTTGGTCGTAATTCTTGAGGTTGCGCCGCAGAGTCATCGGAAGATCGAGGTTGCGAAAAACGCGTCTCGGTGAATGCTTGTCACGTCGAATTGCCCCGGTAATCGACTGCTCGACCTGAACCTTCATCTTCTCCTTCAGCTCTTGAACGACCTTGTCGATGATCTTTCTAGCCAAAACGCGGGTCTTTGGGTTGAGAAGATCCTGATGCGTGAGCAGAGTCTTCACCAACTCCATGTTGGGCTCGATCTTTTCAAGCAATTTTGGCCGATCGAGCAGCTCGCCGATCCCGCGTCGCTGCACCAGTTCTTTCTCGAGAACTTCCTTCGCGTTCTGAGGAAACAGCTCGGCGACGTGATCGACCCATTCAGGAATGCTGAGTGTTCGGCCTGGGCCGAGACCGCCTTGCCGTGTTTTCGGTTTGCCGGAGCCGGAAGCCTGGGCACCATCATCAAACAGGAAGCCGACCAACTGCTCGATGCGGCTGCATTCGGCGTCATCGCCGCATGTGATGTCGTGAGACTCCGCAGCCTCTCCAAGGACGAGTCTCCAGCGGGCTAGCGTGTGTTTATCCTTCGCGGTTTGGTTCATTTGAAGCTCCATCGTTCCATGATTTCGACGACTTTCTGATCCACGCGGGTCATCAAAGCGGCTGAACCAACGGATGTTTGCAGCTTACGGAGTTCCACTTCATCCTCCGCCAGTCCGTAGAGCTGTGCGACGCGGCCGGACAGTGAATCCGCCTGTGCCGAATGAAGCTTTTCGAAAGCAGCACGCATGCGGGGGATCATCGTCAAAAACGTTTCCCAATCGGCTGCTCGTAGCAGTTGATCGATTGCAGAGACGATCGCCTTCGCACCCAACATGATGGAGGTTCGTGAAACGCTCATGGCACCATCGAGAAAGTCACCCGCGAAGATCATTTGTTCGGCAGACCCGGAGGCGTAGGCGGTTACCTCAGCAGCCAACTCCTCCGCTGGTATCTCGCGAATCTCGGCGAGTATCCCGAGAAACGCACCTCGTAAGAACGGGACGCTCGATTCGCTCAGCGCACTTCGAACATTCTCGGCAAAAACGGTCTTCTCGAATTGATCGTCGTCGCTCTTGAGTAATAAGTCGGCCAGCAGTAGCAGGGCGTTGATGACACCGGACTGTTGATCCTCAGGAACCGATGAGACACCTGGAATCGAGTAGCAGGCTCGATCAAATGCACGGACAATGAGGTCATGAAGTGCATCGATGTTGAGACCACGATGATCCGCGTATCTTTGGACGATGTTGAGATGTCCAATGGCGGAGGCCAAGGAAACAAACCGAGAATCCGTATCGATCGCTTCGCCGCAAGCGTTCTGCACGTCGAGTACAAGCGTTGGCAGATCCATTTCGATGGACTTGCGTAGATACTCGCAGGTCCGTTCTGCGTGTCCGGACGCATCGGCGATCTGCTCGTTCAACCTGGCTAAGACCGCCGATTCGATCGTGTCGCCATACAAGTTTTGTTCGACAAGCGAGGGTTCGATCTTCGGGTTCCATTTGAGTGCCCATCGTTCCTTGAAAAGCGTTCCCGTCGCGAACTCTGATTTTGGTGCTCCGATTTGTTTTCCCAAAGGGACTTGAAGGAAAAGCAGTCGATGCAGGAAGACGCTGCGACGCTCATCGGAAGGATCTCGTTTGTCGAGTGTCAGTGAGAGCTTTTTCTCTTTTCCGGTGACTTCGTCGAGTTGCAGCTGATCGACTTGCATGTAAAAGTCATTAACCATCGGCAGTCGTCCCAGTTTGGGCGTTACTCGACCGACTTTGGTCCCGATGTTGACGGCGTCAATGGCTTTAAGAAGCTGAACACCTTCTTCGAGCGGATCGCCCTTACAACAACAAGTGATCAATGCGTCTTGGATGTCATCCAGAACGGGTGTCTGTCGACCTCGCAATTGCGCAAGCATTCGTGCGTGTTGGCTGACGGAAATTGCATCGGCGGAAGAAAGACTTTCGCCATTCCGCCTTGCCCGTTTGAGCACGGCAACCACGTGTTCGGCGAGCAGATCGTCAAACCTGTCCTTACGAGAGAGATCCCACGAAAGCTGATAGAACTGTGGAGCCCGATTCCCAGCCGAATAACCGGAGAGTTCTGAAACGCGGAAGAAAGAATACGGCACGATGGTCGTATAGAGCGTTCCATCCGGAGTCGGCGGAGGGCTTTGGGTATCGTTCTCATCAAGGAACAGATGAAAGCCTCCGCACACGACCATTGCATCTTGTGGTTGTAGGCCGGTCTCCTGAAGTGTTCGAGCGATGGTTTGGCTCATGAATCTCTCTCGCTCTAGCGTTCCATCGCTTTCGATTCGATTCTGGTTCGTGGTCGCGCGTACTGCAGCGCAGAAGGTCGCGAGTTCTCGGCGAAATGCTTCATAGTCATCTTGCCAATCGCCAATTTCAAAGAGTGTGTCCCAGGCTTCATCCCATGTTCTGTATCCGGCAACACGTGCCAGCGTTTTGTAAAAGCCGCTTTCGATAAAGATCCGCTCGTCTTCGCGTTCGATGGCCGATGGATTCGCGGATGCCGGTTCGTCAACGGATTCGCCACTTTCAGGTTCGGAGACATCTGCGGGTTTGATCATCGCGTGGTGCGGCAGGTCGATAAATCGCACTTCCGCACCGACGTTCTTCGCAGCGAGCATGGCGACGTATTCCGGGGAATAGCTGAGCATCGGATACCAGCATGAGAACCTGGCCGGGATGTCCGACGCAGGGCTAGCGATTCCGGCGAGACCAAGGGTGTTGTCGTCGTCGCGAAAGGAGGAGTAAATGGCGACGGGCGGTTTGGTCTTTCCGTCGATCAGAAACTTGATGAGCTCATTCGATTCGGAGGGGCCCTCGATCAGAATCAGCTTCGGTTTACGGTCATGGATCGCGAGTTCGAGATGGTGCGCGACGGCCGCCGAATGGTGCCTGACGGGAAACCAATAAAGTTCCTTGGACAGTACGTCCTCTACTTGGGAAGCAATGACTTGGGGGTCAAGTCCGGCCTGGTCGGCGACGTGGTCGACGGTACTTTCCATAGGCGATTGGTGACGGTGACTTTCGTCATTCCCTAGTGAATCTGCGAAACAATTGCATCATGGAATTCTTGCCAAGATTTATCTTTTCGGGCACGCTTCTTCGCGATGATGGTCACATACTCCTTCAGCACAGCGAGGTCAGCGGTATCTTCCTTGACCACCGATCCGATCATGTTGCGAGCGACGTCGGCGGGATTGACCGTTCCAGACCCAAAGAACTTCGCATACAACGCGGCGTCAAGTGCGCAGCCGATGGCTTCGGCGGTTGAAAGCGTCGTGGATGGCTGTTTGATGCTGACGCCCTCGGATGACTTTCCGTTTCGAATTTCGCGAAAGACCGTTGCCAACATCTTGATGATCGGTTCGTTGATCGTCACAGGCAGCTCGTACTGTTGAATCAGCTCCGCCGACCGCTGCTGCACGATTTCGACTTCCGTCTTTTGGTCAGCCACGACTGGAATGTGGATATAGTTGAAGCGTCGTTTGAGGGCGGCCGAGAGTTCATTGACGCCTTGGTCTCGTGAATTGGCGGTTGCGATGACATTGAACCCAGGTTTCGCCCAAACCATGTTGGCATCGGGAAGTTCTGGGATCGCGATCGCTTTATCAGACAGAATCGAGACGAGAGAATCCTGCACGTCGGGCACGCATCGGGTGACTTCCTCGAAACGCAGTAGACCACCGTGTCGCATCGCGACCATCGTGGGAGAGGGAATCAGGTTGTCGGGCGTCGGGCCTTCCGCGATGACGCGGGCGATGTTCCACGAGTACTTGATGTGTTCTTCCGTCGTTCCCGCTGTACCCTGGATCGTCAGGGTTGAGTTGCCTGTGATCGCCGCCGCGAGGTGTTCCGACAGCCAACTTTTTCCCGTTCCCGGTTCTCCGACCAGCAGGAGCGCGCGTTCGGACGCCAGCGTGACGATCGCTCTTTCCACCAGCGAGTCTTCACCAAAGAACTTTCGGGTGATCTCAACATCCTGCGTCTTCCCATTGATTTTGGCTCGAAGCGTTTTTCCGCCGACGACGTATTCGAGTACCGCTCGGGGCGACATCCGCCACGCTCTCGGCGGAGCTGTTTCGTCATTCTGAATCAGCGCCTCGATTTGCTCGGCGTATCGTTTCTCAGCAGGTTCGCGTACTAGGTCGAGCGGCTGGCCTGACGACTTTGTCGTCTTCGGTTTTGCCGCGGAACGGGGAGTACGCTTGCTGGCTTTTTTCGCCATGAATTCACCTATTGGCGCGCTTGAAGCTTTTGTATTTCAACCAAAGTTCAGCGACCGCAATAAAGCACTGCGGTCAATCTTTTCGTCGGAGATCATGAGATGTAGCGGAGCTTCATTCTCAAACGCGGTCAGTGGTTGGAAGAGGAGACGACACATCTCGTAATGCATGAGTCCGAAAATCGGCGGTCGGTCTTTCTTTTTGCGATAGCTGCTCAGTTTCTTTCCTAACGTTTTACCTTCGCTCGATTTTGAAACCACCGCA
Organism: Planctomycetota bacterium; assembly: GCA_039025515.1. Lineage (GTDB taxonomy): Bacteria > Planctomycetota > Planctomycetia > Pirellulales > Pirellulaceae > Stieleria. Next base: position 8,352 of record JBCCOI010000119.1, on the reverse strand, counting down.
TCGAAAGTCAGATCTCCGGAGGATAACGGAAAGACGCGTTGGTCTTCGCGGTCCTCTTTAGCTTCCTCTCCGAGGGACCATTGCTCGAGCACCACTTCCTCCTGCATTTCAACTTCCAAGTCGAATGGGCTGGTATCGTGTTCACGAAGGCGAGTAGCAGCCGCTTGTCTATCCCATCGCAGGATGGCTTTCCAATCGGAAAATGGCTCTCCCGTGGTTACGGTGCTCTTGTCGGTCAAACTGATTCGACCTCCGCCGAATGCATCGACGGAGACTAGGCAATCCGTGACGTGAAGAATTTTGCCGAGTAAGAAGTCGTTTGCCTTGAACTTCTGCTTGTGGGGCAGGTGCAAGAAGCCTTCGGCCGGGATTTCATTTCCGGGTTTGAGAGGAAAAATGCAGGACCAAATTAGTCTGTGGTGTTTCTCGATCAGCTTCCCCGCCTTTTTAAGTGACCGTAACCGGAACTCGAAGGCACAGTACGTATTTTCGACTTCCTTCTTTGCAACGCCTACGGTCACCAACTCAAGATTCTTGATTGAAGCATTATCGGGCGTCCACAACAGGCGATTCAACTGAGCTTGATCGTCTTTCTCGACCGCTCGCAAGAGCCCACGCGCGATCATCCATGCTCGGTTGAGGAAGAACGTCAACCGCTTTGCCGAGAAACGTACATTCTGCTCGGCATATCGTCCGAGTTCTTCGACGCACGCACGGAGCGTCGACCCGAGTCTCAGAAGCCTCATACGCGATGCTTCTCGGAATGACACCTCCAGCGTCTGGCGCGTCGCATTCGATGCTGTTGTTAATCCCGTGAGCAGCAGTTCTTCGACGGCGCGCGATACTTCTTCGAGTAGTCGCTTAAGCTTGTTGGTGTCATCCTTGGAAAGCTTCATGAGCTACAGCATGTAGTAATCTTCGGGAGTCGTCTCGGTGGGGCGCCAGTCGACTTCACCGGCTTCGACGCCCTTGTACTGGAGCAGTATCTCCGTCGTGAATTCAGGATCAGCCTTGGGTTTCTGCTTTCCAATTTTTCGGATCCAGCTCCACGCTTGACCGGCATCGAATTCACCAGAACGTACCAATCCCATCACCAGAACCATCAGATGTTTGCATGGACTGCCTTGCAACCCCATGCATTCATCGAGGTCGGTCGTAACACATCCATATCGACCGCTCGCATCGACGTAGGGTACGTAGGTCGTGTCGTCACGTGTCTGGCTTCTCACGATTCCCACTAGATGTTGATCGTCGAGAATCGAGTAAAGCTGGAAGCTGCTGGACTGGAGCATCTTCATGGCACGTTGAATTTTTTTCTTGTCAATGACTCCGTAGAGATTCCCCATGAACCCCGGAAACGAGAGTTCATCTGATTTGGTGGGTACCTCGTTCCGAACGAGTTCGAGGAAACCATCTTCATCGAGAATCTCTAGCGTGGCACCATCGTTCTGTAACGCCGTACCGACTCTCTGCGCCGCCGTTTTGCCTTTCCCGCGGCGGTTCCCCACCACCAAGAAATCGAGTTTTTCATTAAGCTGATCGGCCAAGACGCCTCCTACCGATTCAATCATCTGCCCAAGCAATTTGGCGTCGAAGCCGTTCGGGCAACAATCAAAACGACCACAGAAAAAGAACGTCTTGCCGGTCACATCGTATCGAACCAGGTCTCGATACGCGGACTCGTCCAGGACGGTGACCTCGCGCACACCGGACGTGTTGATTCGCTCGGCTTTTCGGATCGCGTCAGCTCTGCCTTTCGCGCGTTTTTCGCCGATGACGAGAATGTCCAGCGATTCATCAACCGACGTCGTGATTCTCGCTCCAGCTTGCGCCGCTACGCCGCTCGGCGACCGAGAGTGATATTTGGGCCAGCTGGCAAACTCCCCAAAAAATGCAATGCTCTTTCCCTTGAGCGCATCGTTTGGCTGTCTCACTCTATTTCTCTTGCCCATTCACTCATTTCCTTCTGCCGTTTCGTTCGCGAGCCGTTGCTCGACAACCTCTAACGTAAGCACTCGTTCGAACGTTCGAAGTGTCGATTGTGCCCGGAGCAACGAAGCCGCAGCCGTTCGGTCACCGCTTTCGATCTGGTCCATCAGCTCTTTCATGCAGTGCCCGAGATGGGTGGCGCCAAGGTTCTCCAGTTGTTCATGGAGGTATCGAAGCTCGGCGAGTTGTTCCGGGCCGCAGGTGCGAAGCCCTCGGATCGCAAGCTTCTCGAATAGCCGCTGCAGGTGCTCGATGATTTGGACGAATTCGTCAACTTCGGGCATCGGGTAAATCCATTTTCGGTCACACTCCCGTAGCAGCTATAGCGCGTAGTAGTCTTCCGGAATCGTTTCCATGGGACGCCAATCGACGTCACCGGCTTCGGCACCTTTGTACTTTAGAAGGACCTCCGACATAAGATCTTTGTCGAGGTTTGGTTTTTTCGACAAGCTTTCATGGGCCCACGAGGCGGCAAGATTGGCATCAAGTTGACCGCCTTTCGTTAAGCCGACGATCAAGACTAAGAGGTGTTTGCACAACGCCCCACGGAGGCCGCCACAGGGATTGAGATTTTGCGTGCAACAACAAAACTCTCCCTCCGATGTCAATTGACACGAGTAGACCAACGAGGAATCTGATTGGCTTTTCACGACGCCTCGGAACGAATCTTCGGTGACTTCCGAGAACAACTCAAACCGATCCGCCTTCAGCATCTTGAGTGATTTTTTGAGCCGTGATTGATCTACGGTTCCGGTTAGTCTGACCATGAAATCGTCGAAGTTTCCGACGCTTGCCGCCGACGGTAAGTCGACTTCCTTGCGTGGGTCCAAGCCGATGCCGACATAGTCGAAGTCATCGGGAATTTCGAAACCCTCTGGAAACACAGTTTCCTCATCAAAATTGCTGTTACCCCAATCGACCTTGTCGACCGTCGCACCGGTGAAAACTGCGCCTCGGAGATCAGAGCCCAACAAGCTCGCTCCAGTCAGATCAGCGTTCTGAAAATTGACGCCGCGCAGCACGGTGTATTGCAAGTCTGCTTTTTGGAGTTGCGAACTACTGAAATCGCAGAAAGAAAGCTCCGAGTACTTGAAATCTGCCGAGCGGAGATTTGCGGAACAAAACTTTGATTTCCCACAGATCGTTTCCGTCAAGTTGGCTTGCCGAAGCGAAGCTTTCGTAAAGTCACAATCTTGGAAATCAAAACCGGGTGCACTTACCCCTGCGAGTTTTGCGTTCGTAAAGTCTTCTTTGCGAAGCTGGTGATGTTTCTTCCTCACAAGCGATGCTGCATCACGTTGGTTGAACGCTTCAACGCCTTCTTTCCCGCCTCGAAGTTGTTCCAGAAGGCCGGCCTTGATGTCGGACAGTTTCTCCCGAGATTGTTTTCGCTTCGCTTTGATCTCTTCGTCGCTTGGTACATCGACACCAAAAGCCTCGGCAAGGGACGAAACCGCCAACACGGAGAGTGCCTTCCCCTTGATCGGGCTCTTGGATGAAGTGACTTTGATCGTGTCAAATTTGAGTTTTCCGTGTGCCCAAGTTTCACCAACGGCCGTCAATGCCATTCGGAAGGTCTGGTGCTCGGTCGAGTCCTTGATGCTTTTGTCGCCGATTTCAATTTCATACCTCGAGACAAATGGCTTCCGCTGGTAGTAGCTTCCCTTATCGATTTGAACCCGGACGGTATGAGAATCTAGATCCACATTCGCAGTGATGTTTAGGCCTTCGGCTTGTTTTGCGACATCGCCAAGGTCGCGAGTCGCCGTCCCAAGCTTCACAGGGTTCTTTGGAGGAAGTTCCAGATTCTTCGCCTTTGATAGATCCACACCATCGAAGGATGCGCCGATCAGAATAGCCCCTTTGAAGTTCGCACCAGAGATATCCGCACCATTGAAATCGGTGCTCAGCAGTTGAGCGCCTGAGAAATCGGCATTTCGCAAGTCAGCGCCGTTGAGATCGGCATGGTGGAGCGACGCTTCGCAAAAATTCGCTCGATGAAAGATACAACTGCTGGATTTGACTCCATTGAGTTCAGCCTTGGAAAGATCCGAACTCGCGAAATCGACTCCGATCAACCTGGCATTTGAGAAGTCCACTTCTGCCAAGTTGGTTTTCTTAAACGAACAGTCTCTAATCTCCATGTATCCGAAATAGGCGTCTTGGAGATTGGTTCCCGCAAAGTCGCAATCAACGACGTTGTTCTTCGAACCATACGTGTTGTATCCCATAAAGAGGTTGGGTAGATCGGCGTTCTTGCAACGACAGCCCTGCATTCCTGTCGGACGAAAATGGTCGCCGTGGGCTTTGTCCATCCAAACGTTCTTCAGCAAGCCCGTTTCCGTGGTGTCCAGCTTCGTTTCGCGAAGGTCCGCATTGTCCAGCGTGAATGCTTTGAGCATCACCTCGGTCAGGTCAGCTCCGCGAAGTTTGGAACCGGACAGGTCAATCGCGCCGTGGCGTTTGTAATAGAGCGATTCGCTGTGGCCGAGTAAGTCGGCGAGCCGCGCACGTCCCTTTGGGCCGGCCGCGATCAGTTCAAGAACCTCGTCAGGTTCTGGTGTGAACGCTTCACGAAACTCGCGTTCACTGATGGTCGAAATCGAAGCGTTTTTCTGATTGAGCGACTGAGCCTTCTTCACGGCTGCGGCCGTTGCGCCTTTTTCGAGAACGATCAGGATGTCGACATTGGCCGATAAGGCGTCCGCGATCTCTGCGCCCTCTTCACGCGCCCACGCTTCGTACTCGGATCGCTTTGCGCCGTAGGCATCCGGTTTCCCCGTAAAGCAGAGCGTGCTTCCCGTGAACCGGGGGCGTTTCCAATTCGAACGAAACTTTGCCTTCTTCTTTGCCATTATTCCGCTCTCAAATGGCTGTGACCAAGTTTGAAAATTAAATCAAACTCGCGTCACACGGTGACCATGGCACTCGGACGAACGCCGGACTCTTACCTGGTCACAGTGTACCCGGATCCTGGGTTGCGGCGGTTGCGTCAGTCTGAGGAAGGAGTCAGGTTACGCACCGTCGCCGAACATCACGAGGATTGCCTCGGATGGTGCGTCTGACTCGTTCCACCAATGGTGCTTTGCATTCGCAGGAATAAAGACTGCGTTGCCCTCTGAGAGTGAAACGCGGGCTCCGTCGATTTCACCCTCCGTCGTGCCTTGCGTCGCGATTGCTAGTATTGAAAAAGGAACGGGCCGCTCCTCTGGCCCCGCATGAACTTTCTCGCCGGGTTTGACGCTGTACCATCCAGTTCGCAACCCCGGTTCATAATAGAAGACTCCAAAGTTTGATCCGTGAGCCGATCGAGTGAGATTCGATCGGAATGGAATCGTTTCCGGGAACCCGCGCGTCCAAAAGTGAAAGGATAGCGGATTGATCTCGCCGATCTCCGCCAACGTCGGTTGGTATCCGTCCATTTGTGTCACGCTCATGGGTGTGTAATCGCCGGCCGATGCTTTTCCCTGAGCCGTCAAAGCATTGATCTTCCCGGAATGGATTGCATAGAGCGTTTCTTCTTCGATTCGATAAACGAAGGTTGGCGAGGCGGGAGCACCCCGCGACAGATTCACGCTCCAAGACTCGCCAGTACTTTCGCCCTTCACTCTTACGCACCACATTCCACAGCCGGGAACGTGGATCCCAAATGAAATCGCGTTGGAGGCGTGTCGATCAAACTTGAAATCGTTGACGTAGGACTGAAGAATTTCGTCTACCGATGTCCTAGAGGCTTTATCGATATCTTCTTCAGCTCGCAAAGGGAGTCCGGTTACTATCAAGATCAACAAAATCAAAGCGATCGGAATTGGTGACTGATTCTTCAGTTGCATCGTTGCTTTACTCAGGAGATGAGGGCTTTGAGATCTCGTAGCAGACTGCTTCGACATCGTTGCGTATGAACAGTTTTCCGTTGGCGATAACTGGATGGTTCCAAGTTTTTCCGTTGAGGGCGGGGAATCTTTCCAGCACCACCAGTTCTCTCGGGTCAGCCTCGATCAGTACTAAATCGCCACTTTCGGAGAGGACCAACAGAAGGTTCTGTTCCTCGATGTGCAACACTTGACCATGCCCAAACCTGCCGCGTTTCCAAAGTCGATTTCCGGTTTCGAGATCAACGCACGTAAAGATGTTCTTGTCGAAACCATAGATCGCATCACCAACGACGACAAAATCATTGAAGTACGGTTTGAGAGCTTTGCTAGTCCAACGTTCTTGTGTCGACCACAGACCGTTTTTTAGAACAACGGAGATCCGGCGTGTTCCGACTCCGTAGCCGGTACCGATCAGAATATCATTCTCAATGACCTTTGGCTGTACAATGCGAGCCGATCCTCCTCCGAGGTACCACTCGTGTTCCCAGAGCACTGCACCGGTCTCGGGGTCGTAAGATGTAAGCCCAATTTCCGTCATCATCAATACTTGAGTTACCCCGCACAGATCCGCGAGGTGTGGTGAACTGTAGGAAAGAGAGCCCGTTCCGCTGCTCCAACGGATATCGCCTTGAGCGCGGTCATAACAGATGAGTGCTTTACCTACGCCGCCGGCAAATACGATGACGCTATTTCTCGTGACGAGCGGCGAACTTGAGAATCCCCACATAGGAAGTCTCGCACCCGTGTCTTCGATGAGATTCCTCCGCCACACGAGTGAACCTGAGTTTGCTTCAACACACTGAACAGTTCCACCCGGCCCCGTCGAGAAGACCATTCCGTCGGAAAATGTAGGCGTGGCGCGCGGGCCGACGCCGCTTATCGCTTCAACGAACCGGTTTCGATACTCATTGCGCCATTGCTCGTGACCACTGGCCGAATCGTACGCTGTAACGACTTCCAATTCACCGCGTTGCTCTTGCGTGAAAACCAATTCGTCGACCACGGCAAAAGAGGACCAGCCCGGTCCGATTCTCCGCCGCCAAAGCTCACGCAGTCCGACCTCTGGCCAATCGACTCTGATGTTCTCGCCGCGAACCGTTCCATCACGTTTCGCTCCACGAAATTCTGCGCTGTCCAGTGCATCGGCCATGATTCCCCGATCCAGTCTTGCTTCTCCCACACTCGAATCGAGCTTCGACAAAAAAATCTGCTCATCGGTTCTTTTCCATCGCCACTCAAAACTTGAACGAAGGTCGCCATCCACGCCGTTCATCCTGAACTGAGTCGAGATCAGAAAACTTGCTGCCACGACGGACGTTGCAAGCGCCATTTGTTTTGCCTGGGCTTTCGTTCGGAAAATCAAGATTGCCCCGACGGCGGATGTGGTTGAGAAGGGAATCACGAACATGAAGAATGCAAAAACCATGGAATCATGCGTGAACTGCCACGTGACCCACGCAATTCCGCAGTAGACCAACGGCATCATGATCCGGAAGTGCCAGCGGGCCCTGCTGATCGTGAGCCACCATGAGAGTATCAGCAGTGATCCGATAGCTGGTCCCAATAGCTTGCTGTTGAGTACCGTCTGGGGATTGTCCAAGAACTCTGGTTCCACCCGGATATCGGTTCCGTCCGACTGCTGATTGAAAGCGAGCTGAGCCCAGAGTTGCGGAAGGAGCATCATGGCATACTGCAACAAAACGATCGTCAACGCGGGCCAGATCCGGAGCGGTCGATTCGGCGGCAAGCTTGTAGTGAGCGTTTCTAGTCTCTCGTCCATTCACCCAGTGTCCAAGATAGTCTGTACGAAGCCCGTCTTCTCCAGAACGGGCATCCGTCCAACGAGGCAACTTCAGGCTTTACAGAACGTTAGCAATGCATCGCTCGCTGTCTTGAACAAATGGGACATCTCACCAGATTAACGCGCCTGAATCTCTCTGAATTGCAGAAGGTGTGATACCACCGAGTTGCCTGAACTCCCTAGTCATGTGAGCTTGATCAGAATATCCGGATCGAAAAGCGATCCGAGACAGACTTCGCCCGGGACGAATGCGACCCAGTTGGACTGCTCGATCGAACCGGATTACCCTTCCAAGTTGTTTCGGCGAAAGTCCCACTTCTTGCTGAACCAGTCGTCCCAGGTGACGGCGCGAGAGATCAACCTGTTTGGCCAGTGAAGACACAGCGCAATTGCCGGAAGTTTTGTTCATCTCCGCGATGACTTGTTCCATAATTTTATTCGTGGAAGACGACGCAATGCGGGTAGCTACCCAGGATTCCAGGAGTTTGATGCACTCGAACTCGCTGGGTGCACCCATCAGCCTGTCGGAAAGTTCAGTCATCGATGAAGACTCATCAACGACGTGCGTCACATCTTCGCAGAGATCCGAGACTTCCTTCATAGGAATCCCCAGAACGGGAAGCCCGCCGATGGAACTGAGCTGAACAATGAAAAGATGACTTGATGACTCTATTCGAACATCAAACT
>JBCCOI010000118.1:0-14851 GCA_039025515.1 Planctomycetota bacterium | reverse complement strand
GGCAGCCGCGACGGAGCCGCCGCCGCTTGAGTTGTCCGAAGACCAGGATTCAACGCTCCGCGACGCGCTCGAGATGCTTGCCGACGATGACTTTCCAGAGGATTCTGGCTCGCTGGGCGATACGGCCTCAAAGTCTATTTTCGAAGGACGCATCGCCAATCGCGGGCCCGGCGGCTTCAAGTTACCGCCATTGCGGGCTCTGACCACGAGCAAGGAGTCGATCGGTAACGGCTCGATCCCCGACGGATTTCAAGGTCAAGAGACTGCCGCGAAAATGCCGCTTCCTGAATCGGGCCAGGATCGTGGTTTGGCGATGCCGGTGACGTTCGCGCCATGGGCAGCACCCAACACGTTCTCGCATCCGCTCTACTTTGAAGACCGGATGCTCGAACGGCACGGTCACGTGCGTCTTGGGGTTTTTCAGCCGCTGGCAAGCGCGACGAGATTTGTTGCCCAGACTGCGATGCTGCCCTACCTGAGCACGATCGCTTCACCGTGTAAGTGCGAGTACAGCCTTGGATACTATCGTGCCGGGGACTGCGTGCCCGCCCTGCGACAACGCCCTCCTTACAAGCGGAAAGCCGTCGCGGCGCAGCTGACCGCGACGGCCATCGGAGCCACGATCCTGCCGTAGCGGCGAGATCGGGGCTCATGGAAAAAGCGACGCCGATTGTGTAAAAACCGGTTAAGGATTCCTCCCTCGGTTTATTGGAAATCATGATCTACCTGCTCATCGTTGTTGCTGCCCTTTCACGTTTCTTGCCGCACCCGCCAAATGTTGCTTGCCTGGGGGCATTGGGGCTGTTTGCAGGATGCTATCTCCAGTCGCGACGAGCCTACCTGGTTCCAGCCGCCGCACTTTTGTTGAGTGATTTGCTGGGACAGTTGTTTGGCAGCACTTCGGTCATGCTTTATCACCCGATGGTGATGGCGGGAACCTATGCCGCAGTCACGCTTTCGGTTCCGATCGGTCGGTGGGTGAGGTCACGGGCAGGACGTGCAGCGCTTAAGCGAGTCCCGCTGGCGGCGGTTTCGGCGTCAACCTTGTTCTTCTTGACCAGCAATACCTTCGTCTGGTTGGGGCCATGGTATCCGAACACGGCCGACGGGCTGATGAGCTGTTTTGTGAACGCTCTGCCGTTCTATGGATACACGATCATCGGTGATCTTGTGTACTGCGGACTTATGTTTGGTTGCTTCGAGTTTGCAAGTCGAGGATACGACGCATCTCTGCAACAGCGTCTCGCATCCCAACCATGACGGCACGGCTGATGATCGAGTGGCCAATGTTGAGCTCGACCATGCCGGGCAGCGTGGCCACGGGGCGAACGTTCGTGTAATTCAAGCCATGTCCCGCATGGAGACGCATGCCGGCGGACGTCGCGGCCGCGCCGGCTTGCCGGAGCCGATCGAGTTCCCGCGCGACGTCTTCGGTGCGTTTGGCCAGAGCATAGGGTCCGGTGTGCAATTCGACGGCATCGGCGCCCATCGCGGCAGCCGCCTGAACGGCGGTGGGTTCAGGATCGATGAAAAGGCTGGTAAGAATACCGGCGTCTTTCAAACGATCAATCGCTCCGCGAACTCGACCGCCTTCGTTTGCGACGTCGAGGCCTCCTTCCGTGGTCACTTCTTCACGGCTTTCGGGAACGAGCAAAGCCCAGGTCGGCTTCAAGCGGAGCGCGATCTTTAAAACTTCTTCGGCACAGGCAAGCTCGAAGTTGGTCTTGACCGTCACGGTTTGGAGCAGCAGTTCGACGTCGCGATCTTGAATGTGTCGGCGATCCTCGCGGAGGTGAAACGTGATGCCGTCCGCTCCGCCCTGTTCGGCCAACGCGGCCGCGATCACCGGGTCAGGCTCATAGGTTCGCCGCGCCTGCCGGACCGTCGCGACGTGATCCACATTCACACCCAGCTCAATCATGCTGCCCTTCGACTTGCTAGAACCTCTCTTAGGATTCCTCAGACACCTCGTCACGATAGTAGGTTCGCAACGGTTTGGGCAGCGGATCGATCGCCAATTGATTCCCTAGGAATCCTTTCGACTTCGCTTTTCGCAGCACGGAGATCACGTCGGCGTAGTCACCACCAATCGACGTGATTCCGCGAACCAAACCCGGGACGGTCGCCGGTGCCGTCGTGCGTCGATCCGGAGAGCCCGATTGAAACCGGCTGATGCGAATTTGGCCCGGGTCGGAGGGCGACGCTTTCACGATCAATCCCGCAGGACCGATAACGGCTGTGTCGATGGCCAACGGATTGCACTGACCGAACAAGACAACTTCGCGACGCTTCCGCGTCGACACGACGACGACGGGCGGGGCAGATGACGCGATCTCATGCAAAGTCATCTGTTTCGAAACGTGCTCTCCGGCGACAAGCGAATTCCCGTCGGGACGCCGCTTCAGTGCATCGAATGCTCCGTATCGCGTTTCGATGCTCTGTTCTTGGAACAAGCCTGCGATCGCGTCTGCTGTTCGAGCGTCTTGCATCCCGCGCATCGCCAGCAAACTCGCATGGCGGAAGGCTGAGTCTTCTTTGATGGAGGCGACCAGCACGGGAATCGCTTCGGCGCGATCCAGGTAGGCCAAGGCCTCCGCAGAGTAAAATCGAATCTCGGGGTTCTGGCTTTCCAGTCCCGTTAGCAGCGTCGGGATCGCGCTCTCGCCGAGTGCCTCAAGCTGCAACGCCGCATCCGCGGCCGTGCCGACGTCCGTAAGCTCGGAAGCGAGTTTTGTGAGGCGTTCTTGGCGGCTCGCCAGCCTGGGGTCGATCACGATTGAATTGACGACGGAGACGTATCTCCCCAGGGCGCCTTCGTATCGCGGGTGCAGTTCGAGTTCAATGAAGTCGTCTTCGATCGGTTTGGAGACGCCGCGTCGCGTCGTCCCGTCGAAGAAGAAAAATCTGCGATTGATCGCGGACGAGATATCCTTCGAGACTTCGACGTGTTTGAATTCCGGACGGATCACCAGTCCCAGATCTCGCGATTGCTGCACGACGGCTCCACCCAGCACGTAGCCTTGCGTTTGGTTGCTCGCATCGGCCTCGCCCTCGACCGCCCCACGTGTCAGGACTTCTCCCATCCCAAGAGCCAAAAGGTCTCCACTGCGGACGCGGCCCTGGATAACCTGCTGCATTCTCATTCTGGTGTCGAGCAACCAGCCGCCATGCAGATCCTTGGCGTTGCTGGTCGGTGGGGCGGACAGCATCAGATCGATCTGATCGCCGCGCTTGGCCGCCGCCGGGACAATTGCGGTGACCGTAACCAGCGCGTTGTCCTTTCGTTCGAGGATGGCATTAGGTTCCTTGACGTCGTTGCGACGCATTTCCTCAATCAGCTTTTCTCGGTAACCCGATGGATCCGTCGGTCCCCCGCTTCCGGGGAGTGAATTCACGAGCCCAACACCGGTGACGCGAATCGGATTGAGGCCCCTTGGTGCGACGGCCTCGCGAACAAACTCGGGCGGCTCCGGAGCATCCAGCAGCATCTTGACGTCAGAGTCTCCGTCGCCCGACTTGTCCATGAGCGAGCAGCCGCAAAGGCAGGCGAGCATCGAAGTCACCAGGATGTGCTTGACGCGGGAGGGTGGACGGTGGAATGAGCGGTTCATGGAAAAATCGCCGATGGGGATCGAATGTGGCGCGATGACGCGTGTCCTGGGCGATATCAAATCCATAGCCCCGGACGCAAGTGTTCCAACCCGACGAAAACGGCTCCAATCCCCAGGTTTATTCACCTGGACACTTGAGAGACGGCTCGGTTGCGGCTGCCCAGGAAACGTGCACCTCTCGCGAGCCCGTCTTTTTGAGGCGTGCCGCATCTTTGGGCAGTGCGGCCGAATCGCCGCAAACCCTTTTGAAAGCAAACCTTAGCGAAGGCCATTTGACAGCAACTGAGGATCGACGCATCCGACCGAGGAAGCAGCTCGCGGGAGGAGTCCTATCGCCACGCAAAGACAAGGATGCAGGTCCATGACCGAACCGAGACAACCCCAGCGAGACGCTTTCGCCGGAAACCATGAGATCACGGAAGCGAGCGAAGCGTCCTTAAGCGGTCAGGTTTTGCAATACGCCAGCGACGCCGGCGCGGAAAATCTGCCCACGCGTTCCTTGGACTTACCGCAAGTGAACCCATCCGCCAGTTATGAGGAGCGGTGCACGCAGGTGATGCAATGCGCGGAAGCAGCGTTCGCACAAACCGGTAGTTGGGTGATCTTCTTTCGCGAGATTCTGGGTCCTTCGGGTTTGGTCCGAGAGCTCTTCGGCGGGCAGAGCGGTAGGCTTGAGGAACCAAATTTGCGACGCTTCATCGCGTCCGAGCATTACACAACGCTCAACGAAATGGTGGCAGCCATTCGCAGCCAAGACGACTCGAAATCGAACGCCGCCGAACCGGAACGGATGATCACCGTTAGAATACCACGATCACTCCACGAACTTCTCAAGGAAGAAGCCGTGCAGTGCAACCTGAGCATCAACAAATTGGCGATCAGCAAACTGCTGCAGCCCACCAACGACCGCTACGTCCCCGAACAGCGGGGCAAGCTACGGGGCCGACGCCCGGGACCTCAGCCCCAACGCGAAAAAGGCTTGCCGCTCCGAGATGGGAACGCCAGCCAACCCGCATCTGAGTTGGGTAGTACTGGGGAATGGAGCCACGGCTGATCGCGCGGCCGGCTGAAGAGTTCGTCCAGCTTAGTGACTTGTTTCACGACCAGTTTCGCATCGCCCCGAAGGGACAGGACTTTACATAGCCCAGACACTAGGCGAGGCAAACTTTGCCCCTTTGGGGCAACATGGGACTCGCGGGGTAACTGCAACCTAAGGAACGGCACATAAATAGCTGGCGTGTTGTCGAAAGTCGCCCATCGGCTCCGCCCGATGGAAACGTGTCAAAATCGATCGGACGGAGCCGATCGGCGACAATCATTGATCGACCATTCCTAACCTGGACGATCTCTGAAGCCGGGACAACAGCGTTTACCAGCGGTGACGACCGCGTTTCCTGCGCATCGCAAAGATGTGTGTGCGTTCCCAAACCTAAGGCTCGTTCGTTGAATGAACGCTCGGAGAATTGAATTTCATGAACGTGATCGATCTTTCGCTGACCCTTCGAGAGGAAATGAGGGGCGTCGATTTTGAAACGAAATACACGGTCAAGCGCGACGGTTGGAATGCACGGACGCTGCATCTCTATTCACATTGTGGAACACACATGGATTCGCCGCTGCACTTCGAGGCCGGCGACCAGACGATCGACCAGATCCCGCTAAGCGACTGCATTGGTCCGGCGTGGCTGATCTCACTTGATCATTTCGCAGACAAGACCCCGATCCTCATCGAGCACCTGGGCGTTTTTGCCGAGAGCATTGAACCCGGCGACGCAATTCTGCTCCGTACGCTTTGGAGTCGTCATGTGGATTCGCCAGACCATTACCGGGATTGCTTTCCGCCGATCAGCGAAGAGTTAGCGCGATGGATGGTCGAAAGGGGTGTTCGTCTGGTCGGGGTCGAGCCGCCGTCGGTGGCCGACGTCAATGACCTGGAAGCGGTGACACGAATTCATAAGATCTTGCTCGGCGCTGGAATCATTATCGTCGAGGGGCTCACCGGCCTCGCGCAACTGCAAGAAGGCCGTTGTGTCTTTGGAGCCATGCCGTTGAAAGTGGATGGTGGAGATGGAGCGCCCTGTCGAGCGTTTGCAATTGAAGGCCTCATTCCATGACAGACCTGCTGTCGAAACTGCCCACGTTTGACCACGACTTAGAATCTCTTGCGGCCCGAATCCGCAGTCATTGCGAGCGCTCGCAACTCACGATCGTCGTCTTGGATGATGATCCGACGGGAACCCAGACGGTTTACGACACCAATGTTCTGACGGCATGGGACGTGGAGACCCTGCGTTACGAGCTACGCCGCCGCGAATCCCTTTTCTTCATTCTCACGAACTCCCGGGCACTCGGTTCCGCAGACGCAACCAATCTCGCGCGAGAGATTGGTAGGAACCTGAAGCGGGCGTCTGAAGAATTGGGGCGCAAGATCGTCGTCGTCAGCCGAAGCGACTCGACTTTGCGAGGCCACTATCCGGCAGAAGTTGACTCGCTCGCGTCAGGGCTGGGCCTTCCCGGTTCGATTCAAGTCATCATGCCTTTCTTTCTGCAAGGCGGACGGCTGACCGTCGACGACACCCACTACGTGGTTGAGCAAGAGACCTGGACGCCTGCGGCCGAAACTCCGTTCGCCAAAGATGCAACCTTTGGTTTTTCAAAGTCCAACTTGCAAGAATGGGTCGCCGAAAAACGACAGGGTTTTGAAGCTCGTGAAACGGTTTCGCTTTCGATCGAAGACCTGCGAACACGCTCGGTCGATTCACTCGCCGATGAGATCTCTGGCCTCGCACCTCAATCTGTTTTGGTCGTCAATGCGGTCTCCATTCACGACGCCCGAGTCTTCGCGCTGGCTGCTCACCAAGCTCTCGCCGAAATGGCAGATGGAGCATCGTTAATTTTTCGAACGGCCGCCAGCTTTGTCCAAGCCTTCGCGGGCCTGGAAGAACGGCCGCTGTTGGAAGGGCCTGAGATGGTCGACGCGAATCAAAAAGCAGGATTGATTGTTGTCGGCTCCTACGTTCCCAAAACGACAAAGCAACTTGATGAACTGCTGCGGTTAGACACTCCCCCGATCCAAGTTCAGCTCGACGTCGACAAACTGCTTGATCAGGACGACGACGCTTACGTCGGGTCGGTGATCGAAAACGTGGAGCAACATCTGCGTCAGAGTCGCGATGTCGTGCTCCATACATCCCGGAGATTGGTAACGGGGCCGGATGGAGACGCGAGCCTTCGAATCGGCAACCGCGTCTCCGAAACGCTCGTCAAGATTGTGGCCGCGTTGTCGACGCCGCTTCGATTTCTGATTGCGAAAGGAGGAATCACCTCCAGTGATATCGCAACCAAAGCGCTCAAGGTGCGCAGGGCTTCCGTGCTGGGGCAGATTCTTCCAGGCGTTCCGGTTTGGGCGTTGAACATCCCGTCGAAGGATCGACCGGTCGCGTACGTCGTTTTCCCCGGCAATGTCGGAACGGAGACCGCTCTGGCTGAAGCCTACGAAAAACTGAGGGTTTCCGTTTGACCCAACGTCGTTGGAGAGCACGGAGGGGCACGGCAGTTTTTGTCGCCGCGAAACCCGCAAGCTCGGCGAAACTCCAACCCCTCGGTGGGGAGCCCGCATCGATTTCTTCGCTCCAATCGTGATTTCTAGTCTTTTCGACGCGGAACTTTGGCCCGGATCGGTGCGTCGGAGGTGGTGGCATTCGTTGACACCTTGACCGGCCCAACTAGAATCGCGGCCACTCCTTGTCTAATCAACCCAGAGTTCGCGTTTTACCTATCCTTCTGATTAGGCGAGCACTACGTATTTGAGGGTTCTCGGACAATTGAGAATCCGATGGATACGGGGTGCAACTCCATCGTGTCGCCGATCACGACGTTCCGACGCGATGGCCGTAAGCGAATTGACTGAATTAATTAGAGAGCTGAAGCGGAGCGATTAAACTCGCCGTTTCAGAGTTTGCACGACCGCCCCACGAATCCGCCGGAACGCCCAATTTTGGTCCGCCGGCAACGATTGGTAGAGACCCTCGATGACCCAACGAAACGAATCGAAACTGCCTCAGTCCGTCGAACTCCCCGCGACTGGCACGGCACCCCGGTCACGAAAGCGAAAGGCGTCGCGACGTCTTCGTTCGGCTTCCGAGCGTGGCCGCCGGCTCAAGATGGAATCGCTTGAGTCTCGCCGCTTGCTGGCGGTTGCCGGCGGTCTCGGTTTTGATCCTCCACCGGTCGATCCGGCAATCTTCGCTCCGCAGTTGCCCCGGAACGTCGGTACCGTTGCAGCAGAAGATGTCGCTGAAATCGAAGCTGTCGCTGGCGAAAATAACACCATCCAGCAGGCTCAATTCGTCAATTTGGGTACGGGGCCGGGGCAGGACGACACGATCGACCTGGTTGGCGACATGTCATTCTCGATCGATGGGCAAGGGAACATCAACGCGGATGTCGATATCTACGCCGTCGATTTACGGGCGGGCGACATCCTTGACATTTCCATCACCGGCGCCGGTGCCAGTTTTGGCGTTCTGTACAGCAACGGAGGCTTGTGGTTCAGCACGGCGACGAACACGGGGATCTTGTACCCCGAGGGGTCGCCGCTTCAGAACGTAGGAAACGCGGTGGGTGCACAGGTCGTTCCGGAGGACGGGCGCTACTTTATCTTTGCCACGCCGACGACCAATGCAATTAGTTACACGATGGGTCTCCGCGCGTACCGACCCTCCATCGAAGCAGCACCGCTGGGAACACAGCAGAAGGTTTTCCTGGATTTCGATGGTCACATTTTCCCAGGTGTTGATTTCCCTGGTGGACCTCCAGGGTTCATCAATGTCTTCGGTTTGGCTGACAGCCTGGACTTGCTTGGTTACTTTAATCCGGTGACCGATGCAGATGTAAACCAAGTAATTGATATTACCGTTGATGGGATTGTCGATCAATTCCGCACATTGGCTCAGGACGGTAGCATTGGAAGTGGAACGAACGGTGACTTTCTCAACACGGGAATCGGTGGCGATTTCGGGGTCACGATTCTCAACAGTCGTGACCATGTTGATCCCGGTGATTCGGACCCTCTTCTCACGCGAGTCGTGATTGGCAGCACCGGAACATTTCCAGTCGATGGAATTTTCGGGATCGCCCAATCGATCGATGTGGGCAACTTCCGGCCAAACGAACAAGTCTACATCGGACTTGAACCTCACTGGCAGATTGCCAACACGTTTGACGACAACGGGCAGATTGCTCCAAGCAAGTCGATTGCAGACGCAGCTTCGCAGCAATTGGCTGGCACGATTGTCCACGAAGTCGGGCACATCACAGGGATGTGGCACACCGATGGTGATAACTTCCGACCGACTCTTTCGGATGAAGGAAGTCAGAGCTTAGACAACTTTGCTCAAGGGCTTGGACCGGATGGTATTTTCGGCACATCCGATGACATCATTCCCTATTTCGATGACGACTTCTTCAGCACCTCGCGTCTCGGCGGCCCTGGTGAGGATCTCTTCGAAGGCATCCAGCGCATCTCAGCCGGTATGTCTCACGGGCTTTCCACCGGAACAGTTGGCGCGGTGCTCTCAGGGAACGTCTATAACGATCTGAACCGTGATGGTGTCGATAACAATGAGCCGGGCGTAGCCGGTGTATTCGTCTTCGCGGATCTGAATGAGAATGGCACTCGCGAGGGCTTTGAATCATCCGCACACACTGACGCCCTCGGCAACTACTCGCTCACCGTTCCGCCGGGACTCGAGTTCAACATCCTGGCGATGGTACCTGATCAGTTCATTGCAATTAGTCCTCCTCCAATTTTGGACGCCCTTGGAAACGACACTCGGCTCGTTCACCGCAACGCAACGGGCGGTGACAACTCGGTCGATTTTGGCATCAGCCAGTTCACCCCGGACATTACCGGGATCAAGTTTGCGGATCTGAATGGCAACGGCGTCATGGATACAAATGAGCCGCCGATCGAGGGCGTTTTCATCTACCTCGATCTCGACGGTGATGACCGTCCGGACTTGGGTGAACCATCCTCGATTTCAGGAGTTGATGGCACCTACGTCTTAAATTTCCCCGGACCCGGAACGTACACGATCCGCGAAGTTGTTGAACCCGGATTCATTCAGACGTTCCCGACCGCAGCCATGGGTTTTGAACACACGGTGACGTTCAACGGCACGGCGCTCACCGGTCTCTTCGATTTCGGAAATCTCCCGTCACGTGATTATGGAGATGCCCCGGACAGCTATTTAACGACCGTCGGAGTTGGTGGTCCCAGCCACGGCCTTAGCGACGAGGTCGGACTCGGAGCAATTGTCGACCGCGAGGTCAATGGCTTCCCGAGTGTGGACGCTCTCGGCGATGACAACAACAACCTGGACGACGAGGACGGCGTGACTTTGATCTCGCCGCTGGGCCCCGGTGGAACGGCGACATTCGAAGTCGTCACGCGGAACTCGACCGGAACTGACGCCTTCTTGCAAGGATGGATCGACTTCGACGGCAATGGCGTTTTTGACTCCAGCGAGCAAGTCTTTACGGACTTGGTTCTCGGCGCGGGTACAACCGAACTCAGCATTGACGTTCCCGCCGACGCGGCGGTCGGAACGACGTACGCTCGATTCCGCTACAGCCCGACTCCGGGCTTGGACGTGGGTGGAGATGCGGACGCGGGTGAAGTTGAAGACTACCAACTGGAAGTGCAAACGCAGGCTGCCGTTGCCGTTGATGACGAATTCAGTGTTTCGCGAAACTCGCTCAGCAACGTTCTGGATGTGCTCGCAAATGACTTCGACACTGCGTTGAACCCGCTGACAATCATTCAGCTCAACACCGCTGGGACGCAGGGTATTGTAAGCATCGCGACCGACGGCCGTTCGCTTCTCTATACGCCGCCGAACGGATTTACCGGACGGGATGTGCTTCAGTACGTCGTTCGAGACTCCTTTAACAACACATTCACGGCCAACGTCGCGGTGAATGTCAACTTCCAGTCGAACGTTCCGATTGCACTCGACGACACTTTCGAAATTAGCGCCAACGCCACCAGCTTCCCACTGAACGTTCTGGAAAATGACGTCCCCAGCATCTTCGGTGGAATCCAGGTCACGAGTGTGACCGCAGGGGACCAGGGTGGCCTCGTTTCTGTCAACGGCGGTGGCCAGAGCATCAGCTACACCCCTCAAGCCGGCTTCATCGGCACCGAACAGTTCGATTACTTTATCGAAGATGGTAATGGAACGATTAGTAGTGCCGAAGTCACGGTCAACGTTGGGGTGGGAGCAAGAGATGATGACAGAATCGATTTCACGATTCAGATTCTCGACGCCGTCAACATGCAGCCCGTTGAAGCCGTCGAAGTTGGAGACGAATTCCTCGTACAGGTCTCTGTGCAAGAGCTCAACAATGCTCCGTTCGACGATGAAGGTGTCGCCTCGGCGTTCTTGGATTTGCTTTACACCGATGAGTTGGTAGCAACTCAAAGCACCGATTTCGGTGACCCGGACTTCCCATTCGACATCAGCTTTGGAGAGCTATTCCTTGGTGGACAGCTTCAGACTGGTAACGCGCAAACGCCAGGCTTGATCGACGAAGTGGGTTCTGTCCAGCCGATTAGCCTAAATCTCACGGAACACTCTGAGCCGACCGAACTGTTCACGATCAAAATGAATGCGGTCTCGCCGGGAACGGCATTCTTCGTCTCCGATCCAGCCGACGCAATCGTTTCGGAAACCATCTTGATTGGTGAAGATGATTTCCTCCGACCGGCGGAACAGCGTCTTGGCCGGACCGAACTACGGATCGTCCCGGTGGGCACTGACTTTGCAAGCGCAATCGATGACGCATTCATGGTCGGTGTCGACTCGAACGGCGTCGAACTCGGCGCCGCAAACGCTCCGAACCGTCTCAGTGTCCTCGATAACGACAATTTCGGACCCACGGGAACACTTGAGGAGTTCGGAATCGTCACCAGTCCATCGCAGGGCACCGTTGTCAAAAACAACAATGGCACGCCCGACTTCTTGGAGGATGACTTCTTAGAGTACTTCGCGAATGTCAATGCAAGCGGTTTCGATAGCTTCACCTACTTGATCCGTTCACAGGATGGAATCCGAAGCACCGCAGAAGTCACACTTGCCATTGGTGATGAAGCCGCTGACGACGACTTAGTGGAAATTTCATTCGGCTTGGTCGATGGCAACGGCAATTCGATTTCGTCGGTGAATCCTGGCGAAGTCTTCGGAGTTCAGGTTCTGGTTGATGACCTGCGTGGGCCGTTTGATGCGGAGTTCGTCTTCGCAGCCTATCTGGACATGCTTTATGACTCGGACTTACTGACGCCTGCCGCACCACTGGCGGGAAGTCAGCTTGACTTTGGCGTCGAATTCGACGTCGACTTCAACGCCAATTCAGCCGTCGGAACGGCTGCCCGAGACAACATCATTGATGAGTTCGGAACGCTGATTCTGCAGTCGGTGGCGGAAAACGGAAACGTTACCGAACCGAACTTGATGGCAACCGTGTTCTTCACCGCGAACCAAGTCGTACAAACGACGCAGACGCAAATCCTCGGAAGTCCTGCGGACGCGTCGCCGTTCCAAGACACGCTCTTGTTTGATGAAGACAATCCTGTCCCGGTTTCGCAGATCACGTATAACGTCCTTGATATCACGATCAATCCCGTCAGTGGGAATCAGAATCAACGACTGAACGAAGACGTCAATGATGACGGCAACGTGACTCCGGTCGATGGTTTGATCATCATCAACACAATCGCGCGTGGCGGTGAAGGAGAGTCCGGCGGTCAGTTCTACACGGACGTCAACGGCGACTTCTTGACGACGCCACTGGATGCTCTTCGTGTGATCAATCACATCGCGCGAGGGCTGCAGGGTTCTGGCGAAGGTGAGGGGTTCTCGGACAACGACGTTCGTGATTCCGTGATCACGAGTTCTTCCGGATCGCTGGGCGGTGGACTCTTTGATGGGACCCTGGATGACGATGACGATCAGACACTCGATCTCCTCGCCGGTGACTTGAACGGTCGCTTCTAATGCAGCGTCAGTGTTTGGACTTGGGTTCGTTTTACCTGAGCCGATCGGCGATAGCGCCGATGTTTTGCGGAAACCGCGGCTAGCGCCGTGCGGCTCAATCCAAGAAAGACCTTTGCAGCGTCAGTGTTTGGTCTTGGGTTCGTACTAATTGAGCCGATGGGCGATAGCCCCGGTTTTTGGGGAACAACCGCAGCTTGAAGAATAGCGGCGGCGCGGATCAGTCCTGAAGTTTGACGTTGATGAAGTACAAGGCCGAATTCGTTTGCTGAATTCAATGGCTTCTCGTTCTGGCGATCCGTCGGGGGAGGTCGCGTGTTTCACGACGTGTGTGCTGCGGCCGGAATGCTCTTGGCTTTTCCACTCCGAAATTGCTAACACACTCGTATCTGAACATCCAAGTTCCTGATCGAGTGAAGGAATGCAAGCCAATCTTTGTGCATCAGCACGCAGCTCCAAACGATTCATGTCCTCTTTGCTGGTGTTGCTGGTGGGGACGAGCTGCCTGACCACGCTCGGGTGTCATGACGGACCGCTGTATGCCATCAAGGCGGCCAATCCCTATTTTGCTCTTCGAGAATGGCGCGCCGATGAAAAGCTCGGCGTCACCGATCATCAGCGGCGACGAGAGCTCCAATCGCTCGCGAAGCAGATCGGGTCCATGCCGGCAAACGATCAGGTCTTTTGGTCGAAGCATCTGGCCAGGATTTTGGAGAACGACCCGAGCCCAGAGATGAGAAGAATCGCCATCTTGGCGGCGGCGGAAATCAAGAGTCCAGCTTCGATCGGATTGATCGAGCGTGGACTGAACGATGAAAGCTTGAAGGTGCGGATGGAGGCCTGCCGATCGCTCGGAAAACGTTCCGAGCCCGAAGCGACTCATCTGCTCGCCACCACGCTGGGTTCGACACAAGATCCGGACGTACGCAACAGCGCGATCGCCGCCTTGGGCACCCATAAAGGATCAATCTCACTCGACTCATTGCGGATTGCACTCGACGACCAGGATCCGGCGACGCTCCATCTGGCCATGGAGAGTCTTCGTGGGGTGACCGGAAAAGATTTGGGAGATGATCCTAAAATCTGGATCGCGGCGCTGGACCAAAATCAGGGCGTTGAAGGAGCCAACCCCGTCGAAGGAACCGATTCCGGGGTTCGCTACGCAGAAGGCGACGGGCCAAACATGCGGCGATAGCGGTGGTTACGATGCTGCCCATAACAATCGCGGCCAGCAAGGATAGCGGCCAGCCATAGCGACCGGCGTGCGGGTCCAAAGTCGTCGCCGACGCGGACGCTCCGGCTACCATTTGCCTGAGAGCCGCTACAATTCTTCCAACGTGGCCGCTCGGTGCCACGCTGCTTATCACACGTGGAAGATTCAATGTCACAGTTGATGGACTTGGTTGGTTCATATTTGAACGATGAGAACGTCGACCGTATCAGTCGGTCGCTTGGATCGGACCGCTCCAAAACCGAAAAGGCGATTAGTGCCGCGTTACCGACGCTGGTCGGCGCGATGACTCGCAATGCCAACGATCCGTCGAAGCAAGAACGGCTACACCAGGCGCTCGTCCGAGACCACGATGGTTCGTTGTTCGATCACCTCGGCTCGTTTCTCGGACCCGGCGACGATCCAGTGGAGCAACCGGGGCTGACGAAGAAGACGACGAGCGGTGGGGCGATCCTGGACCATCTTCTTGGCAACCGACGCGGTCGCGTCGAGCAAGGCGTGAGCAGCGCCAGCGGTCTCGATTCCGGACAGTCGGTGAAACTGATGTCGATGCTTGCGCCACTGTTGATGGGTGCTCTTGGCAAGAAACGCCGTGATGGTGATCTCTCCGCGGGTGGCCTCGGCGATTTACTCCAAAGCGAACGTCAATCGGTAGAGAGTGAACCGGCCACGAAGAGTCTACTCGGGCGGATGTTCGATCAGGACGGCGACGGCGACTTTGACCTGATGGACATCGTCAAGCTTGGCTTCGGACGCATGTTTAAACGGTGAAAGCCGCGTCGGCTCATGCCGAATTGACAGTGCTGGAATTGACAGTGCTCGAATCACCAGAGGGTTTGTAAGCCGGGTTCTGTACCGACGTGAAGCCGGTGGCGACCATTTATCTTTGCACGACGATTGCTCGCCGCCTCCATTGCGACCTACCCGAGTGTCGATAGCGAAGCGGACCGCTTCTG
>JBCCOI010000117.1:0-14855 GCA_039025515.1 Planctomycetota bacterium | reverse complement strand
CTCACTGGAGGACATCCTCCAGCAGATGATTGCCAGTGAAGAATCCAAGCACGCCGCCGTTTGAGTGCGGAATCTTCGCGAAAAACTCGTACATAGGAGCCAATCAGGCTCCTGGAATACTCGCCGCAGCTTGCACAAAATGCCAGGCCTTCCCCGATTTCCGAATCGACAGTGCATTTGGGCAGGCTAAACTGTCCGGGCTCAAGGCATCGAAGCGATCGGTTCGCGGCCGATGCGACGCCCGGCGACTGAAGTGAGACTCGATCGGATACCGCTCTTCTGTGCTACTGAAACCCTCCTCGCAACGCCAGCGCAAGCCGCACACCGGCATTGACCCGAGTCAAATCGTTGAAATGGGTGACGGAGGGGAAACCGTCCTGTTCCTGCACGGGCTTTTCGGAACCCCCGAACATTGGCAAACCGTAATGGAACGGATTGCCGATCGTTACCACGTCGTGGCACCCCAACTTCCCGTCGATCATCAACCGGGTCGTCGCCAAAATGGAATCAGTGCGATTGCCGAGTTGAGCGACCAAGTTGCTGAGCTCATCGAGGAGCTGCAGATTGAGCCTTTCGTCATCTGTGGAAACTCGCTTGGAGGGTTGATCGCGATCGAGCTTTGTGCGCGTGATCCCGAATACGCGAAAGGTCTCGTGCTTGCCGGTAGCGCCGGACTCTTCGAGAAAAGCCCGATCGGCGGAATGCGACCCAAACCATCTCGTGAGTTCGTGCGTCAGACTGTCTCCGGGATCGTGCATCGGCAAGAGCTGGTCACCGACGAACTCGTCGAAGATTGGCACAGTAGCGTCACAGATCGGGATTACGTTCGGTTCGTGCTGCGTGTTTCGCGGGCGACACGTGACCGTACGGTTGAAAAGGAGCTCGAGAAGTTGGACCTTCCGACAATGATCATCTGGGGCAGCGAGGACGCGATTACTCCGCCGTCAACGGGGCGGGAGTTTCAGCGGCGGATCAAAGGTTCCGAACTGCGATTTATCGACGAGTGCGGGCACGCACCGAACTGGGAACAGCCGGAGGCGTTCGCCGACCTGCTGGATGAGTTCCTTCCGTCATGCTTTGAGCGTTAAACCGGTCCACTGGAATGGTCGGTTCGTCAAATGGTGGTTCATCGCGACGTCGTTCTGCGTTAGCGATCCTTGGCATCGCCGTGATGCTTGCTCCGCTTGTAGCTTGGGGAGCCCTTTCCGCTCTGCGCAGCACATCGAACGATCCTCGCCAATGGTTGCCACGGTCATTCGCCGAAACGGACACCTATGACCAGTTTCAGGAAGTGTTTGGCACGGACGAAATTGCAGTCCTCAGCTGGGAAGGTTGCACGATTGATGAACCGGCAACCGAAGAACTTGCCGAAGCGATCGGTCGTTCAACGTACTTTGACATTGTTCGATCGGGCAGCAGCGTTATTGAAGACTTGGCCCGCCCTCCGCTGAGTCTTTCAAAGGCCCAATCGATCGCGCGTTTGCGCGGCACGTTCATCGGTGGCGATGGGCGGTCAACTTGCTTGATATGCACGACTTCGGGAGCGGGCCAAGATGATCGTGTCGCCGCCGTTGCTGACTTGGAGCAGCTCGCCGAGCAGATCGTAGGTGTCAGCCCGGCCGATTTGAAACTTGGTGGACCGACGGTCGATGCGGCGAAGATTGATGCTGAAAGCCGACGAATGCTGTTCGGCCTTGCGGGTCTGTCCGGCATCATTTCCTTCGCGATTGCTGCCATCCGGCTTCGTAGCTTGGTTCTTGCGTTTTCGGTGCTATCAGTCGCCGTCTACTGCACTGGGATCGGGCTGTCGATTGTGTTCTTTAGCGGCGGCAAGATGAACTTGCTGATGACGATGCTTCCGCCGCTCATCTATGTGCTTTCCGTCAGCAGCTGCGTTCATTTGGTCAACTACTATCGAGACGCGATTGGAACCTCCGCACGACCTGCTGACGAAGCGGTCCGCGTGGGGTGGTTTCCCTGTTCGCTGGCAGCACTGACAACAGGCGTCGGACTCGCTTCGTTGGGATTGAGCACGATTGGTCCCATCCAAGAATTTGGCTGGTACTCCGCGGCTGGCGTGGTCGTCAGTGTGCTGATGATGTTTCTGCTGTTGCCAGCGTTATTGGTGTTGTTGCCGTCACGCAATGGGTCAGTGGCTGGAGGAGCGAACAAGCGTGGGAAATCCATTTCGCAAAGACTAGCAGCCTCTGTGATTCGATGGCACGCGCCGGTCACTGTGGTCTGCGTGATCATCATGTTGGCTTTTGCGTTCAGGATTCCTTCGATCGAATCGACGGTTCGACTGCAAGATCGGTTCCTACCAAGCAGCGACGCGATTGCGGACTATCGTTGGTTGGAGGATCGTATCGGCCCGATGGTTCCGTTGGAGATCGTGATCCGATTTGCGGAATCTGATCCGCGCGATCGCGCGGATCAGATTCGAATCGTCCGATCCGTTCAGGCCGCCATCCAGGCATCCGAACCCGCAGTCGCAACATTCTCTGCGGCCAACATCAGTCCGAGTCTGCCAAAGGGTCGAAGCGTTCGAGAGATCGTGAAGCGACAGATGATCGATGGAGCCCCATTCGGAAACGCCTTGGCGGATGCTGGAATGATGAGGCTTCTCGACGGCGACACGCTGTGGAGAATTTCGGTGCGAGCCCCTGCCGCTAGCGCATTGGACTACGGCGAACTCAGTGAATCGATCCGGCAGGCAGTGAAGCCCAAACTGGAGTCTTACGATGTGGAAGGCGTGTTCACCGGAGTGATCCCGCTTATTTACAAGGCTCAGCGGCAACTGCTTGTCGATCTCTTCCGATCATTTGTCCTTGCGTTTGCAATCATCGCGGTCGTTCTTTTGTTTGTGTTGCGCAGCGTGCCCGCGACGTTTGCGGCGATGATTCCGAATCTGTTTCCGGCGATCGTCATTTTCGGCGGCATCGAGTTGATTGGCGTTCCGGTGCAAATCGGTTCCGTCATGACGGCGAGTGCGGCGCTCGGAATTGCGGTCGACGACACCGTTCATTTTCTCACCTGGTTCCGTCGCGGTGTGCGCGAGGGGCACTCTCGCGACGACTCGATCCGCTCGGCGTTTGACCACTGTGCCGGTGCGATGTTGTTGACAACGCTGATCTGTGCGGGCGGGCTGAGCGTCTTTGCTCTCAGCAGTTTCGTTCCGATCCTGCACTTCGCCTACTTGATGGTGTTTCTGTTGGCTGCCGCATTGATCGGAGATTTAGTGCTGCTGCCAGCGATTCTGGCCGGTCCGCTCGGTCGTCTTTTTGAATCAAAGCGCAAAAAGGCTGCCGGCTTCGTCGCCTCATCCACTACCAATCGCGTTACCTAAGCATTGACCATTCCCTAGCTTCCGCACCAAGCCTTCACGCGAGAGGAGAAAAAAGATTCCTGACCGGTGAATTTTCGCGTCGTTCCAGCCCGCCAAGATGACTTTCACGTACGACAAGATCCTCGACGTGAGACCCATTCGTGGCCAACGAAAATTCATCGATGCGGCGTGCAGGCTTTCGTGCCATCTTTCAACGTCATCCGGCTCGAGAACCCGTGATCGATGGCGTCAGGGCGATTGCCGTTCTCTGGGTCCTGATCCTGCACATTCTTTTTTTTCACTTCGGGACGTTCCCTGACTTCGTGCAGAACGTCTTCACCGGTCCATTCACCCGCTGGATCGCTAGAGGAGATATGGGGGTCGATCTGTTTTTTATCATCAGCGGTATCTTGATCGGAGGAATCTTGCTGCGAGAGCATCAGAAGAGCAACGGCATCAACCTTCGCAGATTCTATGGCCGGCGAATCATGCGTCTCATGCCGGTCTACTTGGTCGTGATGTTGATGGGCGTCTACTTCTTACGGGACATTCCAAGGGCGGCGATACTGGCCGACATCAATCCTACCGGCAATGTCGAGAACGCCTGGGCCAATATTCTCTACGTCAATAATTTCCTTTCCGTCAGAGACCAATACATGGGCTGGTGCTGGTCACTGGCTATTGAGGAGCAGTTTTATCTGGTCGCTCCGCTATTGATTCTCCTCCTAATCCCGTGGTCGAAACGTCCCGCCCTCTGGTTATTGGCCGCGTTTCTCTTTTCGGGTTGGCTGAGGTTTGCACTTATTCTTTACCTCGATGTCGCACCTCCGTTCACAGATACACCCGATGCCGATTCTTGGGTGCGACGGTTCAATTTGATCTACATCAAGCCTTACGCCCGATACGGAGGACTTGTACTCGGCGTACTCTCGGCTTACTTGACCCTACACCATCGCGACCGCGTTCGGTCCTTCCTCGCGCGACCGTGGTTGACGGATACACTGGTTTTGGGAGGCCTGGTGATCTGCATCGTGATCGCATGCATTTCGTTTCGCTCGGAGTTCTTTACGTCACTCCGCAATTGGTCAGGAAATGATGTATTGGGACAGTTGTACTACGCTCACCATCGAGATGTTTTCGCGGTTGCAATCGTGCTCTTGATCAACGCAGCTGTTGAAGGCCAGGGCAACGTCACGAAAGCCGTTCGAAGAATTCTCTCCGCGCGGTTCTGGTTTCCGATCGCTCAACTCTCCTACTCCATCTACCTACTGCATGAAATGTACATGCTTTGGCTGTTTCCGAAGCTTGCTCCCATGCTTGCCCAGAATCTTGGGTTGCCGGAGGCTTTCGTGGTCGCTTGTGACGGGCTCGTCGTCTGCGTGATGACAGTTTCCTCCGCAGCAGTCTTGTTCGTCCTCGTCGAATATCCTTGCATGGTCTGGCGAAAGAGCACGTGGTTCGAACGGTTGGTGGGTGCCGGTCCGGAGGACCAAGCGACGAAGAAGCCCTTGGCAACGGAGCATTGATCACAATCCGCACGACCGGACGAATGATGCGAATTCACGATACTCAGCGTCCGCCGCTGTGCCCCTACGGATTGCTATGCGAAGGCTATGGTTTCTGATCGGCGCGGATCACTGACTTGGGTCCCCGGCCGGATCAACAACATCCTCGCACCGCTCGAAGTTTCGTGGTCAGCGATCTGTCTCCCAGGACCAAGCAGGCCTTTCAAGTAGCCGGCCTCATCGCGACGGCCATGGTGGTTGGGATTCACTACAAGACGGACATTCCGGATCTGCCGTTCATCGAACACGAGACCGCCAACGAACTTGCCCAAGAATGGCTGTTTGGAACGGTTGCTCGCGTTGCCGTACCGTTCTTCGCCTTTGCCGCGGGACTGTTTTACTTTCGAAGTTTTGATGGCCGTTGGTCGAGTTACATCGAGAAGCTTCGGGGGCGGGGACGTACGGTTTTGATTCCCTACTTTTTGATCGCCTCGACTGCTACGACTTTCTGGTTGGCCGTCCAAAGTTTACGGGGCGTTCCGGTTGAGATGACTGTTCCTCAGTTTGTCTCTATGTGGATCTTCTCTCCGCCCGTGGAGCAACTGTGGTTTCTCCGAGATCTACTGGTCATCGTCACCATTACCCCATTCATCCATCGAATCTTCTTGTCGCGATTCTCAGCGATCCCATTTGTGCTGCTGCTATTGACCTGTTGGCTACTCAATGCACAACCGCTGCCCCTGCTTGCAGGAAGACATTTGATTCATATCGAGACGCTTTGTTTCTTCACCATTGGGGCGACGTTCGCCTATCATCCGGAGATCCTGAATCGGATTGCAAACTGGCCGTCAAAAAACGGATACCTGTTCACCGCTCTTTGGCTGACGCTTGTGTCAGTACGCGTTTTTTTGCGACCGGATTTTGATATCTGGTATGTGCACGCTTATCAGATAGAAGATCTCGTCATTCATCAGTGCTCGGTTCTTCTCGGGTGCGTCGCGTTGTTTTGGTGGAGTGTACGTCTAAGCAGGCCAGCAATGATCCGGTGGTCGGGTGCATCGTTTTTTGTCTTTCTCGTGCATGAGTATCCGCTGCGAGCATTTGTCGAACAGATCATCCAAAAACTTGGGGATCCACCCGCAGCTTGTTGGTTTGTTGTTCCTCTCGTCGTGGCGTCCACATTCGCATGTGGGATTTGGGGCATGCGGTGTTTCCCTCGCGCAACGACTTTCCTTACGGGCGGACGCACACCGCAGCGGGCACTCAAGATCAGCCGAAGCTCTTTCGTGGAGTCGGCGTGATGATTTTTCTTGGTTGTCTATTTGCGCTGGGTTTGATTCTCTGGCTCGTTCCGCTCGCACGCCGGGGGCGAAATCTCTGGATGTCACTCGGCATCCTCGGACTCGGCACGGTGCTTGGGCCAAATTTCTTCGCGATCGATGGCCCGATCCAAATTAGCTTGGACCGCGTTCTCTTCGCCGGCACCATCGCGTTGACCATGTTTGGGCTCATCCGCCGCTCGGATGCCGCACCGCAACTGCATCGCTTGGACTGGGTGGTTGTGGTCATGGTGCTCCTATTTGGATGGAGCGCGTTTCGCGGTGGCAGTGTCCCGCCGGGAACGCCACCGATGGCACGGTGGTTGTTCTATATCGCAATGCCGGCCGGAATGTATCTGATCGCCCGCGTCTCTCGCTTCTATCGAACTGACCTCAAGTATCTGTTTGGTGCGGCAATCGGACTCTCACTTTATCTCGCGATCACAGCGATCTTAGAAATTCAAGGCATCCACCAGTTGGTGTTCCCAAGCTACATCACAAGCGCCGAGGTCTGGGAGTTCTATGGACGTGGGCGTGGACCATTGATGAACCCATCGGGAAATGGTTTCCTGATCGCGATCGGAATCGCCGCCGCCTCCATCGTGTGGATTCGGGCGCCGCGGAGACAGCGCGCCTTTCATAGTTTGCTCATCGTTCTTTTGTTCGCCGGCCTCTACGCAACGCTCACGCGCAGTGCTTGGCTTGGGGGAGCGACTGCGATTGGTATCGTTGCAATCTGTCACGCGCCACGATGGCTGAGAGTCTTCGGATTGGCCTGCTGTGTGCTGCTGGTCGGATTAGCGACGACCAGTCTGAAGGACGAGATTTTGCGAATGAAACGCGACAAGAATCTCAGTGCAGCGGACGCGGAGAAGTCCGTCAAACTCAGACCATTGCTGGCGGTGGTGGCATGGGAGATGTTTCGTGATCGTCCCATCTTGGGGCACGGCTACGGACACTACTTAGCCAAGCACCGGCCCTACCACCAGGTTCGTGGTTATGACATCCCGTTGGAGCAGGCTCGTCCCTACGCTCAGCACAACGTATTTCTCTCCGTCTTGGTGGACACCGGGCTCTTGGGTGCCGCCTTATTCCTCGCGTGGTTCATCTCCACGGCGGCAATTGCTATCAAACTGTCGATTGATCGGCGAGGTGAGCCCGATACGCGGAGCATGGGCCTGCTGATGCTTGGAACATTGCTCGCTTACTTCTGCAACGGAATGTTTCAGGACGTGATGATCATTCCCATGGTTCACATGTTCCTGTTCTTCCTCGCGGGGTTGACGATACGGGTCAAGCTGGAGGGTCTCGAGCAGGCTCCGGCGGCTGGGTTCTCGTTTGTCGATCGACGCAAACGCCACGTGGCCGGATCGCGGAGCTGAACGAATGAAATGAGGCGACTCGTCAGGACATGAGTCGTCGGCTGGGTGTTACACTCTCGGCGGTCGGTATGAGATCGCATTCGAACCACCTGCCTTCTATGAATGACTCGATATTGCTTCAACCGTGGACTGGTCCGTTCGGCGGTATTCCACCGTGGGACCTCGTAAGGCCGGATGAGTTTGTCGACGCATTTAAGCTCGCCATCGAGTCCGCGCAGGAAGAGATTGACGAGATCGCATCGGAAGAGGAAGCGGCAACGTTCACCAATACGGTCGTCGCCATGGAGAGAGCCGGTTCCGCACTCGATCGGTTGGAAGCGATCTTTGGTGTTTTTTCAGGCAATCTGAATCTCGGCCCCATCGGCGAGAT
Source organism: Planctomycetota bacterium (assembly GCA_039025515.1). GTDB lineage: Bacteria > Planctomycetota > Planctomycetia > Pirellulales > Pirellulaceae > Stieleria. The sequence continues at coordinate 6,954 of JBCCOI010000117.1, read as the reverse complement.
CGAACGTGTGGTTGCGCCCATGTTGGCCGCACATTCAGATTGGGTCTATCAGAATCGAAAGCTGTTCGCGCGACTGGAGAAGGTCTTCCAGAACCGAAGCAGTGAATCGCTCTCTCCGGCGGAATCGCGATTGTTGGAGGAGACTTACAAAGAATTTGTCCGACGCGGCGCGAAGCTGACCGATTCGCAAAAGGCACAGCTCTCACAAATCAACACTCGGCTCGCACGGTTGTTCACGGAATTCAACCTCAATGTACTCGAAGATGAGAAGCGTTTCGTCACGTGGATCGACCGTGAAGAAGACTTGGCCGGATTACCCGAAAGCGTGATTGCATCGATGAAACGGGCCGCGGAAGAGCGTGGAGAGGCGGACCGTTGGGCCGTAACCAATACGCGATCCTCAATGGATCCGTTTCTGACGTATGCCCAGAACCGGGGTTTGCGTGAATCCGTTTGGAGGGCCTATTACAACCGATGCAATAACGGAGACGAACACGATAACAACGCAACCATCACGGAGATTCTTGCTCTTCGTCGTCAAAGAGCGAAGCTTCTCGGCTATCCGACGCATGCCCATTGGAGACTCGATTCAACGATGGCCAAGACGCCCGAGGCAACGGAGGAGTTGATGGAGAAGGTTTGGCCCAAGGCTGTCCAACGAGTCGCCGAAGAGGTGGCCGACATGCAAGCGATCGCGGACGCCGAATGCGAAGCTGCGGGACAGGGAAAGGTCAACATCGCGCCTTGGGATTACCGCTTCTATGCTGAGAAAGTCCGCAAGGAAAAGTACGACTTGGACTTCGGCGAAGTCTGTCCCTACATGCAGATGGAAAAGTTGCGTGACGCCATGTTTTGGGTCGCCGGCGAGTTATTTGGTCTTCGTTTCAAGCTCACGACAGGGCTGCCCGTGTTTCACCCCGATGTGACAGTTTGGGAAGTGAGCAACGAAGCCGGCGGGCACGTGGGGCTTTGGTATTTCGATCCCTATGCCCGTCCCGGGAAACACAGTGGCGCGTGGATGACGGCTTATAGGGTCCAGCGAAACATCGACGCTCCCATCACGCCGATTGTTTCCAACAACTGCAATTTTGTGCGTGGCGGTGAAGATGAACCCGTGCTGATTTCATGGGATGATGCCATCACGCTCTTTCATGAGTTCGGGCATGCACTTCACGGACTGTGCTCACAAGTTCGATACCCGTCACAAGCCGGGACGGCGGTGGCACATGACTACGTCGAGTTTCCGTCTCAGTTGCTAGAACATTGGCTCGACACACCCGAAGTGATGCAACGCTTTTGTGTGCACCACGAAACCGGCGAGTCGCTCCCACAAGAGCTGGTGGACAAAATCAAAAAGGCTTCGACGTTCAACGGAGGCTTTGCCACCGTGGAGTATTTGGCCAGTGCGTTGGTCGACATGAAGCTTCACACCAGCGAGGAAGAGCAAATCGATCCCGATCAGTTTGAGCGAGAGACACTCGAAGAGATCGGTATGCCGAGCGAACTTCCGATGCGGCATCGTACTCCACACTTTTCACATCTCTTCAGCAGCGATAGCTACTCAGCCGGTTACTATAGCTACCTCTGGTCGGACGCTCTGACCGCTGACGCAGCCGAAGCTTTCGAGGAGACCGGCAGTTTCTACGACCGTGATCTCTGCAAGGCGTTGCGCGAACATGTGTTTTCAGTGGGTGACACCATTGATCCGGGCGACGGTTACCGTGCGTTTCTCGGTCGTGATGTCGACACCGGCGCGTTGTTGCGCAAGAAGGGTTTTGCGGACTGAGTACATGACCGATTGATTCTGGGGATCGAATGATCGGCAGCCAAAATAAGTCGGGCAGTGCTATCGGCTCGTTGCTGCATCGATTTCCATTCGTGTTCATTTCCACACTGGCTGCCACCGGTGTGATCTTGGATCACGTGTTTGTTGGCACTTCGGCTAGCCCGGGTCAGTATCCTGCTTCACCGCTGCTCGTCAGTTTGGGAGTCTGGTTGGGGTTACCGGTTGTCTGCATGCTGATTGCTCTGTTCATTCAGTTTGCACGAAGGCGATTCACCCTCGCTGCGGTCGAGCCGAGACGAAACCGGCAAGATGTCTTACTCATCATGAATGCGATCTGTTGCGTCAGCGGCTTTGCCCTGTGGCATGCGATGGGTGACCATTGGTATCATTCAGCCGATATTCTGCAGCGTATCGGTGCTGACGAGCAGATCATCGTCTTTCGAGGGACGTTGGATAAGACAGTTACGCTTCGCCCCAGTCAGATTTCGGCTTTCGTGACGGATCGGGAGGTCGATCCGTGGCAAAGTCAGTTAACCGTAACGCTAGAATCGGTCCGTGAGGGAAACACTTGGACGAAATCTGGCGGGCGAGTTCTCGTCTACGTCGATGGAGACTTAAGCGAGCGTTTGCCCGGCGACCGGCTCGAAATTTTTGGACGGATCTTTCCTTTCAGTGGGCCAACAAATCCTGGCGAACCAGACCTGCGATCTCATTTTCGACTGCGCAGCCTTCATGCGCGGGTGCAAACGCAGAACGCGTCGGCGGTCAAACTGCTTGCATCCGGCATGCATCCCTCGCGCGGTATTTCTTGGATCGCCGGAAGGGCGCGCGAGTCACTTTTTCGTCACACGGATCAAACCACGGGGCCGCTCGCGGTGGCGCTGGTGGCTGGTCAACGAGAGTTTGTCGAACCTTCGACTCGAGACACACTACTCGCAACCGGCACGGCCCATCTGCTTTCCGTGAGCGGTATGCATCTGGCGATCCTTGTGATTGGAGTCTCCGGAGTCCTTTCCATGATCGGCTGGCGAGGAGTATGGCGTTTGGCTTTGATTCTCGCTTTTTGCGGACTCTACGTCGCGGTCACCGGGGGGCGCCCGCCCGTCATGCGTGCCGCAATCCTGGTTTCGATCCTGGTGTTGGCCGGCTGTTTCCGGCGAACACATCAGCCGCTCAATACGCTGGCGTTTGCCGCCTTGGTCCTGATCGTGCTTAACCCAGAAAGTGTCTTCTCCGTCGGAGTGCATCTCTCATTTTTGGCCGTGATCGTGTTGATGCTTTCGGGTCGCATCGTCACGGCGGGAACGCTTTCGGCCGAACTCGATTTGAAGCGTGATTCGGCCTTTGATGCTTTGATCGACCACGCCGATGGACCGTTGCGATCGTCAGCTCGCGTGGCTTGGCGTTTCATTTGGCAAATGGCCTGGTTGAGCGGCTGCGTCACGGCGATGAGTTTGCCATTGGTTTGGTCAACTTTTCATCTCGTATCACTCGTCAGCGTGATCACCAATGTCTTCGTCTGGTTCGGCCTAGTGGTGGCGCTACCTGCCGGCGTGTTGACAGTCGTTTTGGATTGGATACATCCTTGGCTCGGCGCCGTCCCGGGTGTCTTCTGTCACGGCGCCCTCGAGTACATGTGGTGGGTGATCGATGTTTTCGGATCGATCCCGCTGGGGCACGTCTGGTTACCCGCCCCGCCTTCGATTGCTGTGGCACTGTTCTATGCAGTGATGTTGGTCAGCCTGATGGATCGCGGTCGCCGAGGTCGCTTGCTGCGGAGCGTTTGGTTTGTGCTCTGGTTCACCGGAGCACTCGTTATTTCGGTCCGGCCATCCGGCGTGCCGAACGGATCTCTTGAAGTGACCTTCATCGATGTCGGCCATGGGACGTCCGTCATCATTCGTGACGATTCGGGATCAACCTGCCTGTACGATTGCGGGCGACTGGGAAACTCACATGGAACCAGTCACGAGATCGACGGAGCGCTATGGTCGATAGGAATCACCCATCTGGATGCCGTGTTCTTGTCCCACGCGGACGCAGACCACTACAACGCTTTTGCGGCACTCGCAGAGAGATTCACTGTCGAGACGTTGGTCGTTCCCCATGGCCTTTTGGAGAGTGACGATCCGTTGATGGAACGGGTGCGAAACACGATTGAAAAACATGCAATTCCTGTATGTCGTGTATCTGTGGGCGATCAGCTTGAACAGTCGTCATTGCTGATTCGCGTTTTGCATCCTCCTGAAGAGGGCGTCGAAGGGAGCGACAATGCGAATTCAATGGTGCTGAGGGTCGGCACGAAGGAGCCGTCAGGCGCCGATACGAGCTTGCTCCTCCCGGGTGATTTGGAACCTCCGGGCGTTGAGGCCTTGTCCTCGCAACCTCGTCCGCCCGCCGGGGGCGTCATGATGGCCCCTCACCACGGCAGTCTCACAATGGATGCGAAGGAGATTCTTCAGTGGGCAAAGCCCGCAACGGTCGTTGTCAGCGGGGGACGAAGGTCAGGTCGTCCGGAGGTCGAAGCGATGCTGTCGGCTACCGGAGCCGATGTGTTGTCCACGACGAATGGTGGCGCGATCCGCGTCTTGATCAGCAACGATGGCACGATCGAAGCGAGATCTTTTCGTGATGATCCGTGGTGAACCGCTCCTCAGCTTAGCACGAGAGGCTTCCGGCAACCCGCCGAGCGTTGGCGATCACGGGCGCGATTCCGACGCCATGGAGCGCGTTGGTCGCAAGATGAAGATGCGGCAAGTCGTTGAAACACTGCTCGATTTTTGCGGCGAGCTGAAGATGTCCAACATTGTATTGCGGCATAGCTTCATTCCAGCGAACGACGCGTGCCAAGGTTTCTGGACCTTCGAGTCCAATCAAATCCTTCAGCTCGTCTCGCACAAGTCTGACCAGCTCGTCATCGGAATGCTGCAACAACTCAGGTTGCATCGCGCCACCTACGAACACGCGAATGATGGTGTGATCTTCGGGGCACCGACACGCGTATTTATGGCTGGCAAAACTTACCGCCAGGATTCGGCGTTTCTCGATCATTGGCACAACGAAGCCGAACTTGTTCGGAAGCGAGTGGATCTTACTTTTTCGGACGCACAGAATCACGATCGCCGTTGATGCGGACTCAATTGCGCGCAGATTGGAAGCCGCGTCTCTAACGGCGTCTTCATGGTCGCAGAGACCCGAAATGGACTCGAGAAGTCGCGCGGTAGCACTGGGTGGCGTGGTAAGAATGACTTCGTCAAATGATTCATCGCCCGTGCTGCGTTGCAGGCACCACTCGTTCGCTTGCGAGTGAAAACGCAGGCCCGTCACCGGGCTATTGAGGTGCAGTGCATCGTCGCCGATCGAATCGACGAGACGATCGATCAGCTGCTTCATGCCGTTTTTGAAGCCTCGGAATTTGCCGTATCGCGCGCCTGCGCTACCGCGTTCTGTTTCATCTTGTCCGCCTTTTCTTCTTGCGAGAGTCGCGGACGTCAGCGAACCATGCTTTCTTACCATCGAGACAATGGGTCCCATGGTTGCGTGCAAACTCAGTCGATCGACATCGGCAGTGTAGATTCCCGCGACGAGTGGACCGACTAACCGTTCGAGCGTTTCTTGTCCCATGCGATGGCGCACGAAATCACCAACGCTCACGTCGTCAATTGATTTTAAGTCTTCGTTCCGCCGATCACTTGTGTGTTGTGGCAACGAAGGAACGAATCGCTCCGCGAGAAACCGAAGTTTGCCGCCGACCGAAAGAAGCGGTGTGGTCACCATCTGTCCGAGTTTGGTGGCCCGCATCAAGACAAAACCGTCGGGGATCGGAACGAGTCCCCCACGATGGACGATCATCGCTCCCGCTCGTTCAGATTCGGGAACAATGAGTTCGTTTTCAACTCCCAGCTCTTCGCAGAGCTCGATGGCCGCAGGTGGATCCACCGCAAACATGTCGGCGCCGTGGTCCAGAACGAATCTGCCTTCGGAAGTCTCGACGACTTCGGTGTGGATGACACCACCGGCGCGTTCGTTCGCCTCAAACACCTTGACGGTTGAACCGGGAGACGACCGCGTGAGTTGGTGGGCAACTGCGAGTCCCGAGAGACCAGCTCCGACCACCGCATAGCGTTTGTTCATTCTCAGTGAAAGGGATCACTTTTGGTGATGGCAGTGATCATTTTCCTCCGACGGGACCACCCTGTTGCATACCCGTCGATAGCCCTCCGGCCTCTGGACCGCCACCTTGCAATCCGGGTGGGCGGGCACCGATTCCCCCTCGGCTCATGCTTGCAGGCGGTCGACTGGGTCCGCCGGGCCCCATCCCCATGCCGGAGTCCATACCTTCCGGCATGCCGCCGTAGTAGTCGCTCTCGCTCATATCGCCGTAGTCATCCATTCCCATGCCCATCCCCATTCCACCGGGGCGCGTTGGTGGCGGTGTGAATTGAGCAATCATGGGAGCCACTTGCTGAATCCAGCCGTCCATCACTTCGTGGAGTTCGCTGGCAGACTGAGCGGCAAACGCCGGCTGAACGAACGGAGAAACGACGAAGGAAACCACTTGTCCTTGCATACCAGCAAGCATTTGACCGTCCGGGACGGTGTCGAGTTGTTCCTCGGCCTTTCGCACTACTTCATCCCAACCATCGATCAAAAACTTCCACTGACCGTTGACCTCATGAAACTTGACTTCTGGTTGCCAAGGGAAGCCGTCTGATTCGATGAACAGCCGGACGGTTGCGACTCCGTCCTTTTCATCAAGAACATCGAAATCTCCGAACGTCAGCTCTCCCCTGGCTTCGCTTTCATTCAACAGCGCCACAAAATAGGGTGAGAAATTGTCGTCGAAGTTTGCCACCCAATCACGAAGAGGGACTTGTGAGAATGAACTGAGTTGAAGTGTCTCCTCGCTCAACGTATCTCGTATCAGACCGCCCGTCAGGAGCAGTCCTTTTTTCATGTCTTCCATCTCTTCCTCTGCAAAGCCGCTCAGCTTTGGATGAGAAAAGAGCCAACGTTGCCGTGTGACAATCAAGTCGCCGATGGAGTGAATCGGACGGATCGTTTGTTCCAGTCCTTTCACGTCGACCTTGGCAAGAGCTTTGCGAGCGACACGTTCGAGATCGGCCTGTTGTTCGAAGCTCAACAGTTCAAACATGGCTCTGGGAAGG
>JBCCOI010000116.1:0-14919 GCA_039025515.1 Planctomycetota bacterium | reverse complement strand
TTTGATGGTTTGGTTAAGACAAAACCGGTGGGCGGAGCCCACCGGCAAGGGGCTATCGTCCCTTCGGGACTTGTTCAAGTGTATCGACTTAACCGTGCGCAAAGACGTGAAACGCAACTCAATACTTGACAGCAAATCACTGTAGACAAAAGAGGCTCCGCCCGATGGAAACGTGTCAAAATCGATCGGACGGAGCCGATCGGCGACCATAATTGATCGCCCGTTCCTTAGATATCGGCCGTTCCTTCGTGAGTTTTCTTACCAGCCTGAGCCGACACGCTCGCCATCGGCGTCTTCGACAAAGAACAGCCCCAGACTGCCTTGGAAGTAGTCATCATAGCGATCGCTTGATTCGAGACCTCGACGTTGGCTGGCTCCGATCACGAGTGATTCCAAGTTGGAACCAATGCCACCTTCGTAATCATCTTGATCGACTTCGACACCATTGAGCAGCAAGCGGAATCCGCCTTCACCGAAGAAGACTTGCATGCTGTAATCAACGCCCGATTGAATACTCTGGGATCGCAGGAAGTACGAACGGCTGTCGCTTTGCAATCGCACCTCCAATCGGCCATTGACCAGTCTGGCGGTGAGGTGACCACCGTCATCAAAGCCGGTGCTGTCCTTGGAGAACAACGTCTGCGTCTTCGAAGCGTCGGACGTATTGAAGGTGATTCCGATTGATCCGGTCGACAGTTCGAGCGGAGCCTCATGCGCGAATTCCACAAATTGATCGACGCCATTGAACTCATTGGCCGCTCGCGACAAATCGTAGGGTGTAACGGCTTGGCTGAAGGCAACACCGCCGTCAACCGTTCGCAGTTCAAAGTCCGTGATCCGTCCGTCGAATCGATCCGTCACCCGATCGTTCTGGCCCGGTGTGCTCTTGACTTTACTGCCACCGAGCAAGACGTCTTCCGTGTTGCCAAGTCCCCCCGAGGTCGCCGCTAATCCACCGGTATAATCGTTGGATGCCACCTCCACACCATCAACACTCAGCCGCATCCCGTCAGCACCGAAGCTGAATTGGACAGACGATTCCATGCCGGGTTGCACACTCCCGCCGCGGACGAAGTAGGCCTCGTCCGTGCTCTGCAATCGCACTTCTACTTCGCCATTTCGCAATCGGATGGTGAGGTGACCACCATTGCCGAAGTTCAGGTGATCTTTTGAGACAAGTGTTCCGCGTCCAACATTGTTTGCCGTGAACCGAAAAGAGACTTCACCTTCATCGATCAACATCGATGATTCGTGGGGAATCACGACCGTCTCACCTACTCCACGCGAAAAGCTACGCAGTGGGCTGATTAAGGTAATGACTTCATCGGCCGGAATCACGGCGTTACCAGCGAGGTCGGTGACGCCCGAATCTTGATCAAAGTCGAACGCATAATTTCCTGGTTGATTGGTTACGCCACCGAGTTCACTGACTTGGAACACATCTCCCATCAAACTCGTCAGACTGGCGTCCGCCAGATCGACTGGCACGCCGTCGCGGCTTAGTGTGATCGCTTCAACGTCTAATCCGAACACGGGTTCGTCGAACACGAAATCGATCATCTCCAGAGCAGTTCCGCCTGGCAGCGACGCAATCGATGTCGAAGGTGACTGGGTATCGATGATCAGATCAAACGGTGACGAAATCGGCTGACCCAAGAATCCATCCACGGTTCGTCGGGCGACAACCTGCTGGGACCCATCCGGCAGTGCTGTAATACCATCGGTGAAGACGCCGACGGTTTCACCGGTAGCAACGGCGCTGCCGATCACGTTCTCGCCGGAGACAATCTCGATGAAGTCTCCTTCGGCTACGCCACTCACTTCAAATACGAGCCGCGACGACTCGGATGCATTGTTGAGAAACGTGACGCCATCTCCATCGGCCACGCCCGTATCACTCGCTGCACTCAGTTGGATGGCCGGCGCGGTGGGATCATCAGATCGGACCCAAAGATCCTCCCATCTCGCAGTAAAGGAACGTACGCGGTTGAACGGATCAGAATAATCTGTACTGTAGACACCGACGAACAAACCACCCGACGAAGTACTGCCATCGAACGTCGGCAGCGACTGGTTGTTTCCATTGATCGCATCCGCGATCTCGCCAGTGACGCGGAACGTCGTGCCGGTGATGGTTTCGCCCACTTGAACACCCTCCGCATCGAGAGCGACTGCACTGGGCGTCAACAGAATCCCACCCGGCTGAACGCGATCGATGCTCATGAACAATTCGTAGACCGGCGCGGCCTCTTGTTCGGCCGTCATGAACATGATTTGACTGGTTCCGCTTCCCGGCTGCGCATCCTGCTTTGAGTCACCCTCTTCCCAGAGCACTTCAAAACGATTGCGTCCGCCGCCGTAAGATCGCGTGAACTTGATGTAACTCTCCTGTGTGCCGACTCCGATTTGAACTCCGACCGCCGCAAAGCTTGCTTGTGGAAGTCCACCCTCTTGCATGATCACTTTTGAACTAACGGTAAACCTCTCCGTCTCAGCTGCGTTGAATAGAAATCCGTAAGCATCCGCGTTCTGGTTTCGAGAACCGAAGCCATCGCTATTGTTCGTTGCGACGACCAACTGTCCGTCTTGAATCTGGGCATCCGGTGATGTCAGCACTCCGTAAGGGTCGAAGTCATAGACCGATCGGAACGCATCCTGGTTGACATTGATACCGCTGAATCCGGTCGCCGGATCAAGCGGTGAAGTTCCATCGGCGAGTTCGAAGTCTGTGCCGAAGCGATCGCCGGGCCGCAAGACAGTTCCCAACCCGTTCTGGGAATCCGCAGGAGCTGGGTCGACGACATCCAGCACGGCGTCGCCATCGGCATCTCCAGCTGACGGTTGGACAGCGTTCCTCGCTCGATCGGCAATCGCATCACCATCAACGAAACGTTCGCCATCGACGCCGACGTTGAACTGTAGCGATGTCAGTGGGCCTCTCGGAGCGCCCGTATCCGGATTTACGTACTGGCCAGCATCACCCACGTTGACGAGCGTGTTGTTCTCAATATTTGATTCGTAGGCCAAAGAGCTTCGGAACAGTGGGCGGCTGATCCCGTTGAACTCGAAGACGTTGTCAACAATTTGGTACGTCGAGAAATCGCTCTCATTTCCCTGGTTGTCGCTTGTACGAAAACCGAACATTCCCTCGCTTCTCGGATTGATCGTTTGGTTGCCGATCACCAAGTTGTTTGCAATCGTGATATCGTCTTGGACACCTGAGTTGGAGATCAGACCGCGGCCCGGGTTGACGACAAGGTTATTAGTGAACGTGTACGAACCGGTTACCGCTGTTGAACCAAAGTTGGTGAAGAGATTTCCTCCATCCTCGTTGATGTCGAACTCAAACACATTGCTGTCGACGACTAATCCGTTACGAGCTCCCTCGATGGCGTAGCTGGTCGTGAAGTAATTGTGATGAATATTGAAGCTTTCACCCTCAGGAAAATCTGGTCCGCCGGCAAACTTGGGGATAGAGATGACGCCGCTCAAGTCGTTGTGATCGATCTCAACGCGAGCGTCGTTCTCGAACGGAAGCTCGATCGAGAAATTCGTGCCGATTGTGTTGTGATGAATACGCGAATCACTCCATTTACGGCCCTTGATCCCGAAATAGTTCACCTCCGAATCCGCCGTCCGTTCGAAACGATTGTTTGAAACCTCGGCGTCTCGTGTAAACGTCGCAAAGATTCCGCCTCCGTTGGCACCAAAGCCGCCGTCCTCGTTTATTTTTCTTCCACCCGCATTGACGAAATGGTTGTCGTAAACATCAAACCCGTCGATGTTGAACGTGCGTAGACCGCTCCAGACAAACGACTCGAAACGAGTTCCCGTGATCTGCAGGTCATCCGAATCAAACGCGAACAGACCGCCCAATGCGGCGGGACCCTCCAACGCGAGATCACGAACCACCACACCATCAGCATCTCGCCCCAGGTTGAACAGGTAGCCGGCTTGGTTCACCGTGTTCACCTGGACTTCGCGATCGGTAATGTCGCTGGCCGTAAATTCATAGTCGGCCGTGTGAGTGATGACACTCTGGCCCATGCCTTCACCAACGATTGAAACCCCGGCATCGACGACGATCGATTGATCGACGTGGAATGTGCCGGTCGGAAGAAAGACTGTCGCCACATCAATGGAAGGGTCTTCCAATTGAACCGAAAGCCAATCGACGACCGCCTGAATCGTTGCGGCATCACTCAAGCCATCGTCCGCGATTGCATTACTGACATCGGGTCGCTCGGCAAGAAATGCGGCGGGAAGATCCGTGATGTCCGCCGTCACCGTCCCCGGACCGGAAGCGGGAGGATCGATCGTGGCGGCGAGCAGTTGCCGATTCTCGAGCGATTGCAGGCGAAGGGAACGTCGACGCTTTGCTTTTCTTGACCGCGAACTTTGACGAGACAAACGTGATCGGCGTGACAACAACATTTGACTTTGAGACCGTGTTGGTTTTGGTGGCAAGGGTGTACAGAGTGAGATCGCTTTTCGTACCGACGAAACATCGGAATCTCACGCACCCACCACACGGGTCACGGATCAATCTGTGACAGCCGCCCCGCAAATTTTTTTTCAAAATCCGATGGTTCCTGCACAGCTGTGCAGCGGCTTCTAGAGGTATCGCTCGATGTAGGGCTGCAAACCGAGCGAGGTCACTTCGTCATCAAGCTGCTGCGGAGTGGGGTTTTCCAGCGTCTCTCGGACTTCCTGGACCAACAATGCGGCGAACCTTAAGCGAGCCCGATGAAGATTCTGGCGAAACGTGGCCGGTTCGATTTTCCGCCCCAGTGTTGAAGAAAGTTCTGTGGCCAAGTCGCTCGAGGCCGACTCGGGCTTGTCGGTCGACAGCCTTAACGAATCGTACGCAATGCTGTTGGGCGTCTCGTACTGATGATGCTCCAGTTGTTGCCATGCCCGATCGAGTAGACATTCGGTCCATTGCTTTCGCCACTGTCCGTCGACATCTTCCCATTCTGATTCCAACTGCTGCAGCATCTCTTCGCTGGCTTGTTGCGGCTTCTTTAGACGCAGGTAGTCAATCGCTGCGTTGCGAAGTGATCGAGCGAGATAGTCGCGGAACCGACCACTCTCAGGAATCGAGTCCCTGAATCCGCGCTCAACAACTTTCAGCAAGAACGCTTGCAGCACCTCACGCGCGGCATCCTCGTCCTCCAAAACGAGTCGCAGCAGCCGCGACATCGCTTCGGTGTACCTCAGCACGAATCGATTGACGTCCTTGACGGCCGACCAACGAGTCGAAATCTCGCGCAAGTCGCTAAGATTCACATCTTCAACTGACGAACCGTCACTACTCACCGCCTTCTTCCTTTTTCAGCAAGACCGCCAGGCAAGGCGAAAAATCGACGCCACCTTCCTGACTGATGAACTCTGCTTCTGGATCACCGTTACCTTCACCGGAATTGTAGATGACAATCGTCAGCAAGTTATCGGTGTCTTCGGCAATCGTTCGCGTCAACCTGCCGTTTCGGTGTCGAATCATCAGGTAGGTTCTGCCGTCGAACCACCCGGAAAGACGTCCCGAGGCGGAACCCGCGTGTATGAGATCAATCTCCGGAACTTTAACGGGCGTGTCGCCTGCGCGAATGCGTTCAACGCCGGACGCCGACCAACGTGCATCCGGTGAGTCATCGCGGAGCACACTGAAGTTCAATCGAAAGTCGGGGCGCTGACCGAAGAACTTCTTTTTGGCGGTCAACAATAAATAGGCGTCTTCAATCTGATCTTTGCTGCCTTGTAAAGCGCTTAGATCAAAACGAAGGTAGATTTGCCGCTGCGGAATTCCTTCACTCTTCTTCGTCCGCGAACACAGGAGCACCGTCGACTCGCTAAAGTCTTCGACGGACCCAAATTGGACATACGTATCGGCACCGTCTCCCGAACCCGTTCGAATTAAGACGGCCTCCTGAAGTGCGTCCGGAACGTTCGAATCAAACTCATCGGTGATGTTGATCGGATCGTGGGTCTGCTTCCGGTTGCCCGACAACCCGCCGGCTTTGTTTTCGGACAAGCTGACACTCGGCGTTTCGGCTGCGGGTGCTGCGTTGGCGGCGCGGAGGTTCGCTGAATGTTGTCGACTGTCTCTCATCCATAACACCGCGATGATTGCTGCGAAGACCAGCAAGAAACCGGCCAGGAATGCGGTTCGATGAAGACTCCATCGTCGCAATGTCGTTTGCCTGGTTGCGAGGCGCTGAGGTCGCCGAGGCTGCAACTGCAGGTCAATCAACGAAGCAAGACTTGTAATCGTCGAACTTGTTTGTGACTCGCCGTACGCAGCACGCAATCGGTCCGTCACCAGATCCATCGATCCTGGTCTCCGTGAAGGCTCTCGTTGCAGACAACTGTCAACGAGCCGTGACAGGCTCGCTGGCACTTGATCGTTCAGCACACCTAACGGCTGGGGTTCATCCGTGAGCTGTCGTATCAACATCTCCGCGGGTGTCGCGGCCTCAAACGGCAAGCGACCGGACAGAATGCGGTAAAGCATCACGCCCAGAGAGTAAACATCGCTGCGGGCATCAATCGGCTGATCCGATGCTTGCTCGGGAGACAGATAGCCGGGTGTTCCCACCAGCACGGCATCTGAAATCCCTTCGGAAGCAGTCACAACACTACCTTGTTGCGATGACCATTCCGCCGCCAATTGGCTCGATCGCGCCAATCCAAAATCCAACAGTTTCACATTCCCTTTGGGCATCAACAGTACGACATTCGCGGGCTTGACGTCACGATGAATGATGCCCGCTCGATGTGCTTCGGCCAGGCCTGACGAAATCTGATAACCCAGGCGAAGCGTTTGCCGAACAGAAAACTGAAAGCCTCGGTGAAGCAACCGATCGAGTGATTCGCCCTCCAGCAGTTCCATCGCAAGGAAGGGCAACGAGCGGAATTCGCCGACGTCGAAGACTCTGACGATGCGATCATGATCGAGAGCCGCCATGGCCCTAGCCTCGCTTAGAAACATCTCGCGAGCTTCGGGACTTTCGGCAAACTCGGGCTTCATGAATTTGAGCGCGGCCTGACGCCGAAGCCGGGTATCCTCGGCCGCCAGGACAACTCCCATTCCCCCCTCGCCGAGGATGGAATGGAGTCGGTATCGCTTCACAAAGAGTTCGTTTGATTCCAGCGCGGAACTCAGCACGGCGGGCAAGTGGGCTGAATTCATCGGAAGCAACTCAAACGGGGCCGATGCCCAAACAGAAACGCGGAACGAGGCGACATTCTAGATCCTTGTCTACGTCCCAGGCGACCGTCCAATCGCGATGGCACGAAGTCACCAGCCGCCGGGCTGTTCGGGCGAATCCGAGATAGCATCTTCGTACCAAAGCTTGAGCGACCGTAGCATTGAATCGGTCACGTCCCGATGTTGATCAGCAACGTTCGTTTCTTCGGACGCATCCTTCTGCAAATGATACAACTCAACTCGCTCGTTTTGAAACGTTCCTGGATCCGACTGCGGATGTTGAACGACGAGCTTCCAAGCACCTTTACGCATCGCTTCCGAACGCTGTCCTCGATTCGAAAGTGAAGCCCAATAGAGTGGGCGTGGCGTAAGTTTTGTTTGGTGCAGCAAGATCGGTGAAATGTCAACGCCGTCCAGTCGCACCTCCGTCGACACATCAGCCAGAGCCAGAAGCGTCGGCATGACATCAAGCGTCGTTAGCACCTCCGCACTCTCGGTCGCCGCCTCGATGTGGCCCGGCCACCACGCAATCGCTGGCACCTTGTGACCACCCTCATACACACTTCCCTTCGCCCCGCGTAACGACTCGCTGCCAGACGGAAAGTCACTCGACGGACCATTGTCGGAAAAAAACAGCACCAACGTCTGACCGTCGATGCCCAATCTGACGATTTCTTCTCGAATCTGACCGACGCCTTCATCGATCGGCAGGGTCATTCCTTTGTACTTTGCGATGCGTTCTTCGGGTGAAGCTTGTTTCCAATTCCAACGCTCCCATGACTCGGTGGTACGACGGACGGGATCACCGGGAACCTGAACAGGGTTATGGATTGCCTCATGTGCGATATAGAGGCAGAACGGCTTGTCGGAACTCGCGAAATCGCGAATCCACTTAACGGCATAACGGTTGATCAGGGTCGTTGTGTATCCACTTTCCCGAGTTTCGACTCTTCCGTGCCACCAGTCATGGACGTTGTGATCTCCAATGTGGCTCACAAAGTCGATGTTCCCGCTGTGGTAGCCAATGAAACGATCAAAGCCATGGACTTGGGGATGAAAATCCGCCGAGTTGATGGGGTAACCTTGATGCCATTTTCCGATCAACGCCGATTGATACCCCGCTAGCTTAAGCACTTCGGCGAACGTCGTCTCCGTCGGCTGCAAGCCTTTGCGATGTTCGGGATGATCGCTTCGCGGATGAATGACGGCCTCGATTCCGGCCCGCTGCTGATAGCGCCCCGTAAGCAGTCCGGCGCGTGTCGGCGAACACACCGTTCCGGACGAATGAAAATCGATTAGCCGCATCCCCTCCGAAGCCAAACGATCGATTTCGGGAGTTTCAAAGTACGGATTCCCGAAGCAGCCGACGCCCTCATAGCCCATGTCATCCACCATGATGACGATGAAATTGGGAGGTTTCGATTCGGCGGCCGGAAGGTAACCGGTGGCCAGGGCGACGAAACCGATCAAACATGCAAGCCGAAACATGGAACCTCCTTCTGAGTTCCGACGACGCCACGGCAGCACCGACGGCAAACGCCCGGCCGATCATGAGAAGCGGATGAGTACCTCCGTCGGAATTCCTAGGAGCCCGACTTCGCGCCCACGTAGGCCATTCTTAACAGGTGCAAGACTTCATCGAACATCTTGTCCTCCTCTTCGTTCGTGTTGCCCTTTGTTTTTTCTTGCAACATCTCGAGCGTATCGACGAAGTGCTTCGCCATCGCGAGATCGGTGGACTTCTCGCCCGTCTCCGGATGAGGCATGACTCCCAGCGCCATCATGGCTTGGCTGTAAAACGTGCTGATCAACATCGCGAGATTCGCAGGCGGCATTTCGCGATCACTTTCGGATCCCGATGCTTCCTCCGGCTCGGAGACTTGCTGCTTCTCTTTTTCGACCTGACTCTTCCAGTCATCGTCGATGACCAACTTTGGTTCTTCGCTGCTTTCACTCATGGTTAACTCAATGCCGTTTCGGCTTCGTGCTGACTCCGCTTCGCTTTCGCCTTCTCGATGGCGGCCCCGACGAAGCCGGCGAAAAGCGGATGGGCCTGCAATGGCTTGCTCTTGAACTCGGGGTGATATTGTACGGCCAAGAAAAACGGATGTTCGCGCAGCTCGATGATCTCGACCAAACTCCCGTCGGGACTGGTGCCCGAGAAGTCCAGACCACTCTGTTTGAATTGCTCGCGAAACGCGTTGTTGAACTCGTACCGGTGGCGATGACGCTCGTGAATTTCGAGGGCTTGGTAACTACCGTGCGCCAAGCTTCCCTCGGCAATGGCGGTCGGTTGGCTTCCGAGTCGCATCGTGCCGCCCATCTCGGTCACGTTGAGCTGCTCGTCCAACAAGCAAATCACGGGATGAGAAGTGTCTTTGTCGAACTCACTCGAGTGGGCCCCCTCCAAGCCGCACACATTGCGAGCGAATTCGATGACGGCGCACTGCATGCCGAGACAGATCCCGAAGAAGGGGATGTTGCGTTCTCGCGCGAATCGAACGGCTTCCACCTTTCCTTCGATCCCCCGCTCACCGAAACCGCCTGGAATCAACACACCGTCGTATCCGCTCAGCAACCGCTCCGCGCCTTCGCGTTCAATATCACTGCTTTGGATTCGGCCGATGCGGACGTTGGATTGATGGTGCATGCCCGCGTGATCGATCGCCTCATAAATCGACTTGTAGGCATCTTTGTGTTCCGCGTACTTTCCGACCACCGCGATGCTCAGTTCCATCCGCGGGTTCCGAAGCCGGTGTAGCAGGTCGGTCCAAGGCGAGATATCGAGCGCTTTGCTCGGCAACGCGAGTCTCTTGACCACCAATTCATCAAGCCGATTGTCGACCAGAGAAATCGGGACTTCGTAAATGGAGAAGTCCTTGTCTTTTTCCTCGATGACGGCTTCCGCAGGAACATTGCAGAACAACGCGATCTTGTCTTTCTCTTCGCGGCTGATCGAGTGTTCGCAGCGGCAAACCAGGATGTCCGGCTGGATACCGATTTCGCGAAGCTGGCCGACGGAGTGCTGCGTCGGCTTCGTCTTCAATTCGTCCGCGGCCTTGAGATAGGGCACAAGCGTCAGATGCATGTACAGCACGTTTTCTCGACCGACGTCCTGTGCGAACTGACGAATCGCTTCCAGAAACGGCTGACTTTCAATGTCACCGACCGTTCCACCAATCTCCGTGATCACAACATCCACATCATCGCCGCCCATGCGGGCAATCACCGACTTGATTTCGTTGGTGATGTGCGGAATGACTTGAACGGTCTTGCCGAGAAACCTGCCCTTGCGTTCCTTTTCGATCACCGACAAATAGATCTGTCCGGTCGTGTAGTTGCAGTCCCTCGTCAGCGGTCCGCTCGTAAAACGCTCGTAGTGCCCGAGATCCAAATCGGTCTCGCTACCATCATCCAACACGTAAACTTCGCCGTGTTGGTAGGGACTCATCGTGCCGGGATCGACATTGATGTAGGGGTCCAGCTTTTGCATCCGCACGCGAAGACCGCGGGACTCCAAGAGCATGCCCAATGAGGCACTGGTCAGGCCTTTTCCGAGCGAAGAAACAACTCCGCCGGTCACAAAGATATGTTTGGTCATGGACGCGAATCATACCGCGCGTCGCGGATTGGAAAAGTCCCTGGCTGCCATTCCAGCGACAAGGGCACGCACTGTCGCAATCCGGCGCGGCGGGTCGTGACCCCAGAAGAGACTCGACTCCGGGCATTTCGATCTCCGGCCTCGCTTCGCCCGTGTGCGATCCGCCTCGGCGCGTCACTGGCTGAACCGAACGCGCGAAAGCATTTCTTGCATCTCGCCCTCCTGCGTAGGCCGCGTGTAGGTGATTGCAAACCCCAGGGCGTAACCCTTGATCATGCATGTGAACCACTTTTGCTGCAACGCTCCATTCTCGATCACCAAATGAAGCGATTTGAATTCCTTCCCGCCGATTGACTTGGTGCCAATCTCGCCCGGAAACGACACGTCGATCTGGCTGCCTTCGAATTGCTTTCGCATCGCGGAAAGGTAGTCCTCGGGTGTGTAGCACCCGGGGATCCTAGACACCACACACTCAAAAACGGGGGCGGTCCTCGCGGAATAAATAATTGGGCGTTCCGTCGCAACGAGTAAATGCCGAGACTGTTTCGTTGACACTTTTGCCTTCGAATCGCCCGTTAGGAGTTGTGCACCCTCATCGACGATCTCTTCGATGGTTCCCTTGTCGAGCACCCGCCATTCGGCGGGCACTTCGATTTTCATGCCGAAGTACTCGTTCTGGTATTCGTGATTCGCGTACGTCCCATCATCGATCTCACTGAACGCCGTGGTCGAAAAGGAGAAGACATCGAATATCGAGGCCAAAAGGCCGATCGCAACCAAAACAATGACCGCAATCAGGATCTTGGTCAGTCTCTCCCCGAAACGACCTGAACTACCGTAGCCATACCCATCATCGTGATACATGTTGCAACTTGGCTCACCAAGAATCGCCCGACAGAAAGCCTGCACTCCAACGGTTCAGTCCGTTTCACTCGACTTCGCGATGGTATTCATGAGAACGGTACTGCGAAGCCATCGCTTGCGAAGATTCTGATCAACGCCTTCCCGTGCAAATGGCTTTCTAATACGGACCATCATTCCTATAGGCTTCACCTGCGTAAGCGTAGATGAAGCCCCCGTTGGTCAAACGATTGACGATGATTGCGTTGTCGTCGGGGTGCGTCGAGAAACAACCATGGGAATTTCCGGCCCAATTGCGACTCACGTAGCTCGCGCCGTGGATCAGAATGGCCCTCGACTTCGCCCTGGAATTGGACGACTCCAACCCATGAACGACCGCAGCAGGGCCGGATTTCTTCTCGCCGTTGACCATCCCCAGTGAACCGGCTGTGCACATCGTCCGACTACCAACGACGTATGCGCCGGTTGACGAGTCGAGCGAGTCTTTGACGTTGCTAAATTTAATGTTGTCTTTCGATCCGTACCCTTTGCCGTGTGCGACCAGCGTCTCAAGAATGATCTTCCGGGTTCGTAGGTCGACCAACCAAAGCCGCTTCTGTCCGTTCGACTTGCGAAAATCAACGAACATCGCAATCGGTTTGATGATATCCGGTCGATTCGCGCGTGGACGATGCATGTGATGGTCCATCCGCTCAAGGCCGAGACGCCAGAGATCTTGTGGGATGTGCCCGGGTGGAGGATCGGAACTGTGAAGAATACCACGGACAACAGCGATGACTCTATACCAAGCGTCCGAGTCGGGGATCTCCGGTCCGGCCCCGTTGAGGGCCCCGAACGTTTTCCCGCCTGGATCAACCCGCCCGTCAGGATTGTTAAAGTTCAACCAATCCCTTTGTACTTTTGTGATCGCCACAATCAGCCGATGATCGTTTCCAGCCACATGCATCGGAATGGCGTCCACCCCCGGCAGTTTCCCGGCTTGAAGATGCCCATTGATCAGCGTCGCGATCGTGCGAACATCTTTGGTTTTCGCGTCGGGGCAGTTCTTACCGACGCTGCTGCTGATAGTTGTCACGTCACCGCTCCAAGAATGGAGTAAATCGAAGAGAAACATGAGCTGCTATGGTCGTGCCATGCAGAAGATTGTTGCGAAGAATCGCCCACAGAAAAGCGAAAGATTGATCTTCGCTCGTTCCTACCCTGGGCGGACCCGAAGCGATCCCCATCGACGCGGTGTGTGACAGGCAACGCCCTATCGACGAAGCCTCGGCATCACGGCGGAGCGTGATGGGTACGTTTGGAAATTAGCGTTTCCAACCGCCGCAACGAAGATACTGCCCGGGTGTCATGATGTCAGGATTCCCATATTGGTTTTCTCGCAAAATGACCACCGCACCGATCGAAAGAACAAGCAACGAGGCCGCCAACAACAGCGACGACTTGATCGAAGACTTGCTCACGAATGGGCGAAAGAGGGTGGAGAACCAGTTGGGATTCAGGGAGCGAACTAATTCGCCACGAAGTGTATCAGCCTCACGATCAACAATCTGTGCGTTTGATGAACGGGTCGAATTCAATAGTTCCGCGTGACAAAGCTATCGGGCCACGGGTCGGGAAATTCGCCACCGGATTGCCAATGCCGGATTTCGTCTTCGCTGAGGAAGCATCGCTTCAACGATTCTGCGAAGTAATCGACTTGCGTTTTATCGCCGATGACGGTGAGATGACAGCGACGATCGCCAAACCGTCCGGCTTCATTTTCTAAGCGCTTCTTCAGCCCCTCAACTTCCATTTCATCCAAGCCGTGGTTGGGATCTTCAAGAATCCCGGCACGCCAGTAGCCCACCAGTTCCAAACTGATACCTCCGGCGGCTTGATTCCAAAGCAACGAAACATTGTCGCGGCTGGACAGATAAAAGAATCCCTTGCTGCGATAGATGTGTTGACCCAGGTGTTGCTGGCATGTGTCCCACAAACGCTGTGGGTGGAATGGGCGATCATCCTTGATAACTCGTGTCGCGAGGTTGTAGGGCCGATCGTTGGAGCTTTCCGATTCAAAAGTCGGCTTTAGCTCCTCGATCAACTGAGCGACTCGGTGGTAGTCGTACTCCGGCATTGCGAGTACGTCGTCGATGGGAAGATTGCCAAAGGGAATCGAAGCGACAGAAACAAACGGGTTGAGCTCATGAACGGCCTGGGCGATCGCCTGCAGTTTGCCTTCCGCGATACGATCAACCTTGGTTAGCATCAGGTGGCTGCAAAACATAATTTGCTCCACCAACAAGTTCGTCGTGTCCCTGCGTTGATCCTTCAGGTTCCGTTGCATGATCGGAAAGATCTGCTTTCCTCCATCGTAATCTTGGTCGATCATCGCGCTGTCGACGAGAGTAAGGACGCCCGTTAAGCGCAGGTTCGCCTCCGCGCGGAAGAACTCGATCAGCGGCATTGGATGACAGCTTCCCGATGTCTCGATGATCAGCAAGTCCGACCGACTCTCCGCTAGCATCCTCTCCAGCGCGTGATGCAGTTGCTGAATGCCCTTTTTGCTGCTCAACACGCAAGCATGAATCGACTCGAAATTGCCGTCGTTCTTGTCGAAGAACTCGGTCTGAGCAACGACAAGACCATCGACATCGAGCTCACTCATGTCATTGACGACAACTCCGACGGTCAATTGCTTCTTGTGAGACTGGACGAGCAAGCTTCGTAGCAGCGTTGTTTTCCCGGAACCGAGAAACCCGTTGAGAATGAGAACAGGCGTTCGTGTCTCTTGCGTACTTGCCATCTGATTGACGTCGCGCATCAGGCGTCGGTGTGATCAAGCCAGCGGGGTCCCCGAGGAGACTGCTCGCGAAAGAAAGCCCTTTCTGCTCTTCCGAGGGAGAGGTGCAGCGTTGGGACTTAACGCATCAAGAGAAGACTCCCAGACGGGGAAGTCGCCGCCCTGCCTTGTGACACTCGCGCCGTTCAAACAATGGCCGATCTCGTGGCCATCTGAAAACGACGTAGTCGTCGGAACCATCACGGCGGAGCGTGATGAGTACGTTGCGGGAGTGTGCTGGGAACGTTGCGGGAGCGTTACCAGCTTGATTTTCGGAGCCCGGGGATCACGCCCTTGTCGGCCAGCTCACGCAACATGATGCGCGAGATGCCAAACTTACGGTACACACCGCGGCTTCGTCCGGTCATTTTGCACAGACGTCGGAGCCGAGTCCGACTTGAATTCCGTGGCAGCAGGCTGAGCTCGCCG
>JBCCOI010000115.1:0-14937 GCA_039025515.1 Planctomycetota bacterium | reverse complement strand
TTCCATACGTCGACGAATCCATTCTTTGCGGAACGAATAGTCGTTACCCGTTTCGTAGTCCACACCGGCCAGAAACGCACGTCTGACGCATCTCTGGACGACATGAACGACACAGACTTCGGCAGGATCAAACTGTTCAGCACGTTGCGGTCGCGGCATGGGGGCATCCATTAAGCTGAGCTATCCGCCGAAGTTTACACGCGTTACCTTCCTCTGTCAAGTGCTTGGTGGGTGGCACAATACGGAAAAGATAACACAATAGTTGGTAAGTCAGCTGCCCGCATCAGCCGAATTCTTCTGGGGATGTTGCCAGATCTATGATTTCGGCGACGGGTAAAACGAAGATCTTTCCGTCGCCAATCTGCCCCTGCGATCCAGTGAGCGCGGATCGACTGATCGCCTCAATGGCACGATCGACGTCCTGGTCCTGGACAGATACTTCGACTACGACTTTGCGAAGAAGATCGACCTTATATTCGTTTCCACGGAACGTCGCAGTCTTCCCTTTCTGCCGACCGTAGCCCATCGCGTCGCAAATGGTGAGGTTTTCAATCCCCACTTCGCGGAGTGCATCTCGAACATTCGACAGCTTTGTCGGTTGGACGATCGCCATGATCAATCGCATCGCTTTCTCTCTTCGGTCGCATGCGTCAAACTAACAAAGCACGGGCCTACGGCTTTCAGAACCTTCTATTAGCAAAATGCTGCTGCTCGCAAAATCAAAACGAATCAACTGATACGGCTCGACCTTCTCGAATCGAGCTGGCAAGCGCATCCAGAACTGCTTGCGTCCGGACGGCTTGGTGCTGAAAATCGGAAAGATCACCATCGGATATCAACGTTTCGATCATTCTACGCTCCTGGTGATCTGTGTACGACCGCGAAGAAAATTCTCCTCCTCCGGTGATCACTCGAAATGATGTATCGCGATCGGCCCAAGGACGAGAAAAGTCATCGCAGTAGAGCGTTGAAGTTGTTCCCGCGACTTCAAACCACTTACGCGTGGATGAATCATAACCGCACGAGAGTGACGCCGTGAGCGAGTTGGAAAACGCCAGCATCGCATTGACTCGAATCGGCACGCCCGACTCTTCCATGCTGCTAGCCAAAACCCTCTCGGGCAGTCGGTTGGCAAATCGACAACAGACGCCGGCGGCGTACCAACCGAGATCCAGAAGACAGCCGCCACCCAAAGATGGATCCAATCGATGCTCATTTGACTGAAAGGGTCGATAAAATGAGATCGCAGCCGAGAGATGAGCGAGTTCACCCAGTTGCCCGTCCTGCACAACGGCCAGCATCTCGGCGGTGCGAGCATGATGGAGCCACCCAGTAGCATCCAACCACCGAACACCCGCGACATCGCAGGCAGACGTAATCCTCTTCGCTTCTGGCAGATTCCGGGCCAGCGGTTTTTCGCAAAGAATATCCTTCCCGGCGTTAGCCGCGGCAACACACAAATCTGCGTGCAGTGATGGCGGAACGGCGATGTAAACTACGTCGACATCATCTCTAACGAGAAGGCTCTCATAGCCCATGACGGCATTCAGAATTCCGAACTGACCAGCCGACCATTCGGCTCGCTCCTTCGTTCGACTGGCAATCGCAGTCACGGTCACTCCTTCCGTCGATTGCAGATCCGCAACGAGTCGACGCGTAATCCTGCCCGTACCGATGATTCCGAAGCGGACTGCGTTACCGTTCATCCCACTTCTCATCAGGAAATTGCTCTTAGAGGAAGTGGCATGCAAAACCATCTTGCCAAGACGTCACGATCACACGGGAACCGGAATTTGATTCACCAAGTCACCTAGAGCCGTTTCGGCAAGGCTCCGATTCGCATTGCCCGAAAAGTCGTCCAACAAGATGCGGTGCGCCAGAACTGGAACTGCGAGTGCTTTAATATCGTCAGGGATCACGAAGTCTCGGCCATCCGTAATCGCTCGCGCTTGGCAGCCACGATAATAAGCCAAAGCCGCTCGAGTACTCACTCCCAAACGAAATCTATCGGAGGAACGCGTCGCGGCAACGATTCCTAAGAGATAGCTTTCCAGCGACTCATCGAACCGCACTTCGCGAACCGCTTTCTGTGCAGCGAGCACTTGCTCCGTTGTGACAGCACTCTCGATCTTTTCGACGGGTTCTCCATCTCGGTGAGACTTCAAGACGGCTTGCTCGATCTCACGATCCGGATAGCCCAAACTCGTTCGCAGCAGAAAGCGATCCATTTGACTCTCGGGGAGAACGTATGTGCCTTCAAATTCGAATGGATTTTGCGTCGCAACTACGATAAAGGGGTCTGGCAATGAGTAAGTCGTACCATCGACCGAGACCTGACGGTCGCTCATTGCTTCCAGTAATGCCGACTGGGTTCTCGGCGGGGCTCGATTGATTTCGTCGGCCAAAACCACTTGTGCGAAAACTGGCCCACGCGTGAACTGAAACTCGTGGGTGTCGTTTCGGTAAATCGAACTGCCGGTGATGTCACTCGGCAAAAGGTCCGGCGTGAATTGGATCCGGTTGAACGACGAATCGATGCTCCCCGCAAGTGCCTTTGCCGCAAGCGTCTTTCCAACGCCCGGAACATCCTCAAGAAGCAAATGCTCGCCGGCAAGCAGGGTCAAAACGATACACCGGACCGCTTCCTGCTTGCCCAAAATCACCGACTCCATGTTGCTTCGCAGCAGCTGGGCAGTTTCGTAAGCTTGCTGCATCATCGATTTTGACAAGAACTAGAAATCATATGCGAATAACTCGAGGGCGCATTCGATGCTGCAGATTCATTCGATGGCGAAATTGATGGAATTCCGACGATTCCGATATCGCGAGTTGAATCGTGACAGTTTGACGCGACACATTCGTAGTTTACTTTAAAACACGAAACGTCCAAAGTACCGCCACGCATCCCGTGGATTGGTCGATCAATGTGTTGCGGTTTATTGAAGCTCCCGCTACCAGACAGACTCAGGTGTGACCTCGTACCCGCGCCCATTGGCATAATACGGCTGGATCGTTGTACGGCTGGATCGTCTTGCCACTGACGACCTCACGCTGGTTGATAGCGATGAGCCCTTCGCCAAGTTCGAATCAGTTCCTCGTGGGTAATCGAAACGGCGTTTACGATCGTCGAGCTATTCACGTTCCGGCTGACATTGATGGCGTACAGGTACTCTGGTAACACGGCGTCGCCGCGGGGTGGTCGTCCTTTGCTGTTGCCGACGAACAAGCGATCACGCTAGAGCAGCCATCTGTTTCAAATCCCACTGCGGACCGGAGCATCTGGCTTAGACTGCTTCCTCAAAACGTGAGATCGGTCGTCATTTCACAGTCGCTGCTCGCACGAAGACATCCAACCCTGCTATTCTCTGGGGCTTGAATCCTCCCCATCTCCCCTTTGGTAGGTAGTCTTTATCTCGATGAATGACTCCAAGTGCCGGTTCGGCATCTTGAGCGCCGCGCAGATTGCAAGAAAAAACTGGCATGCAATTCGTTCGAGCGGGTGCGCGATCGTCAAAGGTGTTTCCAGTCGTGATCCCGCACGTACGGCAGCGTTTATCGAGGATTGCCAATACGAAGCGCCGTTCCAGGTCGAGCCGACCATCTATTCTTCACACGAAGAATTGCTCGCCAGCGATGAAATCGATGCGGTCTACATTCCACTTCCGACCGGCCTCCGAAAGGAGTGGGTGATCAAAGCAGCCGAAGCCAAGAAACACGTGCTGGTCGAAAAGCCAGTGGCGTCGGACGCAAGTGACGTTGAAGAAATGATCGCCGCTTGCGAGAGCAATGATGTGCTCTTGATGGACGGTGTGATGTTTGATCACAGTCAACGCATCTCCGCGATCTGTGACCAAGTCAATGCCGGAGAACTTGGGAAGCTACGCAGGATTCAAACGCACTTCTCCTTTTGCGGCGACACCGAGTTTCAATCGAGCAATATTCGCACGGATCCGGTTCTCGAACGTCACGGTTGCCTCGGTGACCTCGGGTGGTATTGCATTCGGTTTATTCTTTGGATTCGTGATTTCGAAGTTCCCTCGCGCGTTTCCGGCAGGACGGTTACACCGATTCATCGTGAGAGTTCGAACGCGTGGGTTCCCGGTCAGTTCGCAGCCGAGTTCGAGTTTGCCGATGGAGTGACCGCGGGATTTTTTTGCTCGTTCATGTCTGCCAATCAACAGACGGCATTGGTGTCGGGTGAAGCCGGATATTTGAGCGTCGATGACTTTGTCTTGCCCCTCTACGACTCCCAAACGAATTGGAAGATCAACCGGCACGAGCTTTCGATTCAGGGAGGTTATTGGAATTTTAAACGACGATCCGATGCATTTTCCTGTGACGAGTTTCACAGCGGCGAAGCGAAGTCACAGGAAGTGCAGATGATCCGCACCTTCGTGGAAACCGCTTCGGTCAATTACCCAGACCGCCGCTTTGCGGAGCGAGCCCTCAAGACGCAGCAGGTGCTGGACGCTCTGCGAGTCAGTGATGATCAAAGCGGCTCATGGATTGAGATGCGTTAAACCCTTCCCCCACATTCTCCTCCCGCCTTTTCATTCGCTATGACGATCGCAACGTTCCTCTTCTTCACCGCATTCGTTGCGGTAGCAACATGGTGGATCACCCGCGGCAGCGGGCAAGAGACGGATGAAGGCTACTTCCTCGCCGGACGCTCCCTAACCGGGGTCTTCATTGCCGGCTCGTTGTTGCTTACGAATTTGTCGACGGAACAACTGATCGGTCTCAACGCCGCTGCTTTCGATGAGGGCTTGTCGGTGATGGCATGGGAAGTCGTTGCCGGGATTTCACTGGTCGCTTTGGCATTGTTCTTCTTGCCGAGATATTTGAAATCGGGAATCGCGACGATCCCGCAGTTCTTTGAAGAACGGTACGGGCTTGGCGTTCGCACGATGACGACGCTGATTTTCGTCGTCGCCTACATGCTCATTCTCCTGCCATTCGTGCTTTATCTTGGCGCCCGTGGACTTTCCGGCATGTTGGGCTTGGAAACACGTCTGGGGCTTTCAGAACAAGGAACGATCTGGGCCGTCATCATCTTCATCGCGGTCGTCGGCGGCGGTTACGCGATTTGGGGTGGCCTCAAAGCGGTCGCCGTGTCGGACACCTTCAACGGAGCGGGCTTGTTGGTCGGCGGCCTGATGATCACCTACTTCACGCTAGCGGTGGTTGCCGGAGATGGCGGCCTGATGACCGCCTTCACCAAAATCTCCGAGCATGATCCGGACGCATTTCGGTCACTCGGAACGCTGGACGAAGATGTCCAGTGGCCGGCCCTATTTACGGGCGTGCTACTGCTCAATTTCTTTTACTGGTCCACCAACCAGCAGATCATTCAGCGTACCTTTGGCGCGAAGAATCTTGCCGAGGGGCAAAAGGGTGTTCTGCTCGCGGCGTTCTTCAAGATCTGCGCGCCTTTGATTTTGGTCTTACCGGGAATCGCAGCGGCATATTTGGTCGCCAATGATCCTTCATTCGCCGAACAGGTTGGGGATAAAGCTGACCGCGCTTACGGCGCTCTTGTCGCGACGGTCTTACCGGAACCGTTAGTCGGATTCTTTGCCGCAGTGGTCGTCGGCTCGATCCTTTCCACGTTCAACTCGGTACTCAACAGCAGTGCGACGCTCTTTTCCTTGGACGTCTACAAGAAGTTCATTCGCCCGGAAGCATCTACCAGGCAGATTGTGATTTCCGGACAGATCTGCAGTCTGCTGGTTGGAGTGTTCGCGGTCGTCGCGGCCCCAACTATTTTTTATGGACGCGATGAAATTTTCGGATTCTTCCAAAAGCTGAACGGTGTGTACTTCATTCCGATCCTTGCGATCATGATGGTCGGACTTTTAAATCGCAGTGTGGACGGTACGTCCGCCATTATCACGCTTGTGGTCGGCTTGGCCGCGATGAGCCTTGGTACATTTGCGAGTGGCGCGACCGAAACAGAGAAGGGCTGGGTCGTGGAGACGTTTTACTCCGGCTACCATTTCATGGGTGCCGTTTTCGTCGGGCTTGTCGTTCTGCAACTCGTCTTGGGCGAGTGCGGTTTCAAGCGGACAGAGCCATTTGTTCGTAAAGATGTTGGGGCCGTCGATTTGACCCCATGGCGTGGGGCTCCGGTTGTCGGCGGCGTCTTAATCGCATTCGCCCTGGTTGTTTACGCGATCTTCGCTTTCTAGCTACGCGCATAAAAACAGCCGAATCGAGAACAATCTCACGATTCGGCTAATGATCAAACTGCCGAGATCGAAACCTCAGTTTCGTGTCGTCTTCTGAATTCCGCTCAACTTGCCGAAGAAGTCTGGAAGACTACCGACGTAGCACTGGCATTTGTCGCAGACACTCACTTTGGGAGAAATCTCGACGCCGCAGCGTTCGCACTTTCGAGTCTCCACCGTCAGCTTCTCAGGGATCGGTGGTACCTCCGGCGCATCGCCAAGCAGTCTGACAACCGCCGTGTCCGTCACTTTCTCCCGGATGAAGTAACCGAAGACAAACTTCTCGTGGCAGCGGGGACATCGCACCGTTTTTCCGATCAGACTCGGCTTACCCCGAACCTTCTGGCCACACTGACATTTGCAGGTGAGCTGCTCTGAGGGAATCTTGTTGTTGCTATTATCTTTCATGGCTGTTCTTACCCCTTCGTGCAAATCCCTTTGTGATTTCCTTTTAACCCATCAATCGATGGCATGTTTCGATGCGATTCTGGGCGCCACGATAACGCCGAATTGCAAGGCCCTCTCAATCGACTAAGGCCTGCGTCGTCTCCACGACTCTGACCACACTTTCGGAGTTCGTTTCCAAATCTTGGCCGGATGCAGACCGTTTTGAAAATTGTGTATCTGTGGGAAGTCTCCCCAGCGCCGACGCTATTGAAATTGACGAGAACGGGCAAGCTTTGGTTCTGAGGTCAGTTCTCGAATTTTTTCCTGAACGCCGTTCTCCGCCGGTGGTGCTAGACTACGGGAGCGGTTCTATCCCTTGCTTGCTTTAGGAATTTTCAATGAGGACCACATTGATCGCACTCGTCTTGATGGTGGCTGTCGTTGGCTTCGCTGACGAAAAACGTGCGCCGGCCCCCACATTTGACAAATCGACCACAGACGGAGTTTTTTTTAATGATTTGTCGGAGGCATTCCGAGGGAAACGGCCCAGTCTTCAATCGCTCCGTCAAACGAAGCGAATGGCGGCAGCACCGGCATTGGGCCTCGAGTCTAAAAGAGGTGAGGCCACGGGCGGACCCTGGGACGAGCTCATTTCCCCGAGTTCGATCGAAGACGAAATCAAACGACTCCGCCTGCACTACGACACGGTCGTCACTCAACCTGGGCCATTCAAAAGTGGAGGCTACGAGGAAGCGCGGCTGGATTTGATGGTGATGAGCAGTCTCTTTGCGGTCATCACGGAGTACGGGGGAGACGTCCGCTGGAAAAAAGACGCACCTGCCGCCCGTGATCTATTCGCTCGCACGGCATTCAATTGCAACGCCGGGACGACGCAGGTATTCAACGAAGCAAAAACGCGAAAAGACGACCTACAGGACTTGATGTCCGGTTCGGGACTTCGAGGTAGAAAAGCTGAAGACGGCAACGATTGGACGGCAATCGTCGATCGAAGCCCCATGATGGAGTACGCGGACTATTTGCACGAAGAACTGCGACAGGCGACCAACGATGAAAACGCTTTAAAGTCGGAACCTGAAAATGCTCTTCGGCCGGCCGAGCTACTTGCCGTGCTGGGAAAGATACTGGTCCAAGAAGGCATGGATGAGTCGGACGATGAAGACTACGTCGCTCTCACTCAAGCGATGACCGATGCCGCCGTGTCGGTGAAAGTTGCGCTCGAGCGTCAAGACTACGAGGCTGCTCGGAAGGCGGTCGGCGCGATCACACAATCGTGCGATGCCTGCCATGAACAGTACCGTTAACGATGGCAGACTGAGTTGGTCCCTTTGTAACGATGGTCAGCCGCGTTGCGATAGCCCTACTATTGAATACGTTCATTGCGCCAGTAACCGGTTGCGGCTCAAAACCACGCCTGATCAGCTCTGACAGACAATTCTTTGCAATCCAGGCTGATAAACGATTCAGTCGTCATTGCGAGTTCAACATCTGAGCTCGAGCCATCGCGTCTTCTGCCTTCGTAATGAATTCCTGTTCCTGAGTTCCTGCCCACGCACGTTGATAGGTCACGCTGAGTGCTGTGTGGTTGAACGGATCTTGCGGCTCTAGCTCGACAGCTTTCTCACCATGGGCGACGGCTTCGGTGTGGTTACCGGTCTTCGTGTAGACGCGGGCAAGAGCGAGATGGGCGAGGACGTAGGATTCATCCTCGTCCAAGATTTCTTTAAGCCCCGAAATCGCATCATCAAATTTCTCTTCGTCGATGAGCTTCTCGACTTCGTTGTAACGCTCGTGTATTTCAGGCATGACTTGCGTGAATCTTGGTTTTTCCGGTGTTTTGATCGACCTGGGCTGTCTGGTCAGCGACGTTGCTGAAGAGTGTAGCGAAATCAGCTTTGTCAGTCGCCCCGGCCAGACTGATCGAACAGCTACCCATTTTGTTAAACAGGGCAATTTGAGCGTGTTATTCCGGAACTGTCGAATCTGTTGATCGATCCGATTGTTCCAGGTCGATAACCTCTCCCGGTCACATTTACTTTCGTGAGGTTTCGGGATGAAACGGTTATCCAACGATATTTGCTCATTGTTGTCTCACGCGAGACTCTTGATTCTAACTTTCGCAGTCTCGGTGGCCGGTTCGCTCGCGGTTTCCCCTGGCTCGGCCTGCGATACCTGTGAGAGCTGTCAGGTAACTCGGGAGTGCGGATGCGATGCACCTCGAACGAAGATGCAGTTCAATCCGGTCTACCACACGCTTGATTCACTCGCCGGCGGCATCGAGCACGTTCTGGGCTTGGACCGATGCAAGCGGGGCTGTGGATGCGACGAACTGCCGTGCGATTCGATAGGCGGGTGCAATTGTGGGATGCCCGATCGAATGCCGGCGATTCACTCGATGCCAATGCCAATTTCGGGAGGAGGGTCATCGCACGGGTTGACGCCCCCGCGAAGCACGCAGCCACGACTGCCCCTGGTCCCATCACTGAATGATCTGCCAACCGAATCACGGATGGTCTCGCCCGTTGAGCGGCCCGTCGATCGAATGCCCGCCAATCCGGCTGGTGAATCCACGCCCCGCAATGTTCCGCCCGCAAACGGGCTTCGCGATTCAGCGCCCCGCTCAGACGCCCAGCCTTCCGCGTCGAGCGAGCCAGGCAAGATGACGATGCCTCGAGTTGTTCCCAGTGAGACTTCGCCGCCGGCAGACATTCCCACACAACCGCTTCCGCAACCGAAGTCAAAGGGCGATGAGGGGTCAATCTTCGACGAGCTGAACGATCCGTTCATGGAAGATGCTCGACGTTTACGTCAGCCGTATCAGCCGATCCGTCCGAGTGCTCTTCGCACCATCGAATCGCGATCCAACCGAAATGTGATGCCACAACCGATCCGAGCTCGCTCGACGAGTTTCGATTCGCGACCCGCGGCGGGCCCCATCGGCAGTGGTTTGAGGGTGGCCCCGGGAGCGGCATCGCTGCGTCCGGTATCGCACGAGGAGCCCGCTAAGTTGAAGCCGCTTGGTGGCGGACGCGTCCTGCAGCCGTACCGTAAATCGCGATGAGTTCATGAGGGCATCTTGGGTGCTACGCAAGTTGGTGGGTGATCTGATATCTTGCCCGAGATTTGCAGCCCCCAACTGATTTGCCACGGAACCCGACGTGCCCCGACGCGACGACATCAAGAAGATTCTGCTGATCGGTAGCGGGCCGATCGTCATCGGCCAAGCATGCGAGTTCGACTATTCAGGCACTCAGGCCTGCAAAGCATTGCGTGAAGAGGGTTACGAGGTCGTGCTGGTCAACAGCAACCCCGCGACCATCATGACGGACCCGGCGACAGCCGATTCAACCTATATCGAACCATTGACTTGGCAGATGGTCGAAAAGGTGATTCAGAAAGAGCGCCCGGACGCGTTGCTTCCGACGTTGGGAGGGCAAACGGGGCTCAACGTTGCCATGGATCTTGCCTCCAAGGGTGTATTGGAGAAGTACGGCGTCGAGATGATTGCCGCCAACGCGGAAGTGATCGCCAAGGCGGAAGAGCGCGACAAGTTTAAGTTGGCGATGGAAAAGATCGGCCTGGATGTCTGTCGCGGACACGTCGTGCACACCATCGAAGAAGCTCGCGAAGCGATGGAGGACGTCGGATTGCCAGCAGTGGTCCGGCCCAGCTTTACGATGGGCGGCAGCGGCAGTGCCATTGCCTACAACAAAGACGACTTTGACGACCTCGTCAAAGGTGGGCTCGACCAATCACCCGTCACCGAAGTGCTGATCGAAGAGTCGATCATCGGTTGGAAAGAATACGAGATGGAGGTGATGCGTGACGCGGATGATAACGTCGTCATCATCTGCAGCATCGAGAATTTCGACGCGATGGGAGTGCACACGGGCGACTCGATCACCGTCGCGCCGGCACAGACGCTTTCCGACAAAGAATACCAGCGAATGCGTGATGCTTCGCTGGCGGTCATTCGTGAGATCGGTGTTGAAACGGGTGGCAGCAACATTCAGTTTGCGATCGAGCCCAACACGGGACGGATGATCGTCATCGAGATGAACCCACGTGTGAGCCGCTCGAGTGCGCTCGCCAGCAAGGCAACGGGTTTTCCGATCGCGAAGATTGCTGCGAAACTCGCCGTCGGCTATCGACTTTGGGAATTACCAAACGACATCACGAAGAAAACTAAAGCCTGCTTTGAGCCGACGATCGACTACGTCGTCACCAAGATCCCGCGTTTCGCTTTCGAGAAATTTCCCGAAGCAGATGCGACGCTGATGACGCAGATGAAAAGCGTCGGCGAAACCATGGCGATCGGTAGAACCTTTCGCGAATCACTTCAAAAGGCACTTCGCGGCTTGGAAGTCGGCGCGTTCGGGCTGGGCAGTGACTCGAAGGATCGCTGGGATACCGATGACCAGCCCGACGACGACACGATTGCCGCCAAGCTTGCCACGCCAAATGCCGAGCGAATCTTCTTTCTCCGTTACGCCCTCAAGGCGGGGATGAGCCTGGAAAAGATTCACACGATTACCCATATCGATTCATGGTTTCTTGATCATCTTTCGCAGATCGTCGAACGCGAGGAGCAAATTCGCAAGATCGGCTCACTCGCAGAGATGGGTCGCGATCAGATGTGGAATGCCAAACGCGATGGTTTTTCCGATCGACAGATCGCCGGCATGCTTGGCTCAAACGAACTCGCAGTTCGACAGCGTCGGCATGAGCTGGACGTTCGCCCCGTTTTCAAAAGCGTGGATACGTGCGCGGCGGAGTTCGAAGCGTACACGCCGTACTATTACAGCACTTACGAAGTGGAGGACGAGCTGCCTTCCAGGGGCGACAAGAAACGCGTCGTGATTCTTGGCGGTGGTCCAAACCGCATCGGACAGGGCATCGAATTCGACTACTGCTGTTGTCACGCAAGTTTTGCACTTCGCGAGATCGGCTACGAATCGATCATGGTCAACAGCAACCCCGAGACCGTGAGCACCGACTACGACACGTCCGACATCTTGTTCTTCGAACCGTTGACAATCGAGGACGTGCTCAATATCTGCGACTCGACCGATCCGGACGGCGTGATCGTGCAGTTCGGCGGGCAAACTCCGTTAAATCTGGCTCGAGGACTGCAGGAAGCAGGCGTCCCCATTATCGGAACTTCGGTAGACACGATCGAAGCAGCCGAGGACCGTGAGCGTTTTCAAGCGTTGATCGATCGTCTGGGACTGCGGCAACCTCCCAGCGGCATCGCCCGCAACATGGAAGAGGCCCGCAAAGAGGTTGCGAGGATCAACTATCCGGCGCTTGTCCGACCGTCTTTTGTGCTTGGCGGCCGGGCGATGGAAATCTGTTACGACAAGGCCCAATTTGAACGATATGTCGCCGAAGCATTTATCGTCGCAGACGGACAGCCCGTCTTGATCGATCACTTCCTTGAGGACGCAACCGAAGTCGACGTCGACGCGATCTGCGACGGTACAGACGCTGTTGTAATGGGCATCATGGAGCATATCGAGGAGGCCGGCGTGCACAGCGGAGACTCTGCCTGTGCAATTCCTCCCTTCTCAATTCCGCCAGAAGTTCTCGAAGAGCTCCGCACGGCGACACTCTTGCTCGCCAAAGAAATGAAAGTGGTGGGCCTCATGAACATCCAATTCGCGATCAAGACTGAAGATGGCGACCCAAAGGTCTACATTTTGGAAGTCAACCCTCGCGCGAGTCGCACCGTTCCATTCGTCGCGAAAGCGACCGGAGTTCCCGTCGCCGGCCTGGCCACGAAGGTAATGGCCGGCAAAACACTGGCCGAGCTCGGAATCACCTCAGAGCCGATCCCGAAACATGTCTCGATCAAAGAAAGCGTCTTTCCATTCCGTAAGTTCGTGGGCGTCGATATCGTGCTCGGCCCCGAAATGCGAAGCACCGGCGAAGTGATGGGAATCAGCGATGCGTTTCCATTGGCCTTCGCCAAGAGTCAAATCGCTGCCGGTATCACGTTGCCGACCAAGGGGAATATCTTCCTCAGTTTGAGCTCGCGCCACAAAGACTCAGCGGTCAGCTTGGGGCAGGACCTGCAAAGACTGGGTTTCGATTTGCTTGCCACGCGTGGAACGGCTGAGAAGCTTGAGACCGATGGTATTCCGGTCACTCGAATCAAGAAGCTCGCCGAAGGCCAGCCCAACCTGATCGACTACCTGAAAAACGACGACGTCGCGCTCATTTTCAACACTCCGAACGGTAAGGGGGCGCGAACAGACGAGGGTAAGATCCGCGCCGCGTCCGTTCAGCATGGAGTTCCTTGCATCACCACAATTGCCGCCGCCGAAGCGGCCGTGCGTGCAATGCAGGCTCTACGCGACGACGTGCTCAGTGTCCAGTCACTCCAAGAACGTTACGCCGAGTCATTCTGAGTCTCACAGAACGCGTTTCCATGGCCGAATCCGATACACCGAAGAAGGCAGTCAATCGAGCCGACTACGATTTCGCATCGTTTCGATTGCTCGTCATCGATAACGAAGCCGCGCACGCTCGGGCGATGACCGAAAGCCTGGAAAAGGTTGGATACAAGTGCACCGTCGCCACGAGTGGTCCAGAAGCGGCAACGCTGATCGAGCGCGACACCTTTGACATCATCATCACCGACATGGTGATGAATGACGTTGACGGAATGAAGATTCTAAAGCTGGCGGGTGAACGATTGCCGGACGCAGAGGTAGTGATGGTCACCGGGCATGCAACCGTGCCCATCGCGGTGGAAGCCATGCAGCAGGGCGCTTTCAATTTTCTTGAGAAACCGATTACCCCGAATCGTCTTCGCGCGATTGTCGAAAAGGCGGTGGGTGCCGTGGGACTGCGGCGGCAAAATACCGAATTAATGAGCCGCTTGGACGAGCGATTCGGATTCGAGGGCATCATCTACGCCAGCAAGAAGATGCAACAGGTGATCGATCGTTTGCGGCGGATCGCGGCGACCGACGCGACCGTTTTGATCACGGGCGAGAACGGAACGGGAAAAGAGATCGTTGCCCAAGCCGTTCATCAAAATAGCCCTCGTCGAAACAAGCCGATCGTCGCGATCAACACCGGCGCCATCGCGGAGAACTTGGTAGAAAGCGAGTTGTTCGGACACGTCAAAGGTGCATTCACCGGTGCCGATTCCGATCGTGTCGGTGCATTCGAGTACGCAAACGGCGGGACGTTGTTCCTCGACGAAGTCGGCGATATGCCGATGAGTACTCAAATCAAGTTACTTCGTGTGCTCGAGGAAAGCAAAATCACACGAGTCGGTGATAACAAGCCGATCAACGTCAACGTGCGGCTGATTTCGGCGACCAACCGTCCACTCGAAGAGATGATCGATGCGGGTACGTTTCGAAGTGATCTCTATTTCCGTTTGAAAGTGATCACCGTCGAATTGCCGCCGCTTCGTGAGCGAAGTGAAGACGTGATCCCGTTGATGGATCATTTCCGCAAACAATTCTTGCAGCGACATAACAAGCCAAACGGACACTTCTCACCGACGGTGACCAAGCGGTTCTTCGGATATGAGTGGCCTGGGAATGTCAGGCAGCTCCGAAACTTTGTGGAAACGATGGTCGTGCTCGATACGGACGGCAAACTGGACCTCGATGACTTGCCACCCGAATTGGTCGATCCCGAGACGGATGGCGAATTCTCGGTCGCCGACGCGGCGCCGGAGCTTCCCGGTTCGGGAGAGTCCGATTTGATCGGACAGCCGCTGAGTGTCATCGAGCGTTGGGCAATCGAGCGAACTTTAGAGCTGACGCATGACAACCGAGAAGAAGCTGCAAAAGTCCTCGGAATCGGCGCTCGCACGTTGTATCGTCGTCTTGATCAGTACAAGAAGGAAGAAGAATCTACTTGATCAAGCTGCTCCGGCGGGTAGGAATTGATTGATGTCCAAGCCTGCGAAGAACCATCAGAGAACTCGGTCCGACCACGCGAGCGAAGTCGCGGAGGACTATGTGGAAGCGATTTCCGATGCGATTTCGGAACAAGGCGTTTGTCGAGCCGTTGATCTGGTCAATCAATTCGATGTGACGCACGCGACTGTCAACAATACGATCAAGCGGTTGCAAAGGGACGGGTTGGTAACCACCGAGCCATATCAGCCCATTGAATTGACCGCGGCAGGCAAGCGGCTTGCATCCCAATCTCGTCGGCGTCACCGAATCGTCGAAGCATTTCTTCGCAAGCTTGGAGTCAGCCGGCAGACGGCCGAAGTCGATAGCGAAGGTATCGAGCACCACGTCAGCAAAGAAACGCTCAACGCCATGCAAGAAGT
>JBCCOI010000114.1:0-14972 GCA_039025515.1 Planctomycetota bacterium | reverse complement strand
TTTTGTCTGGCATTAGCTCCGCTCGGTTCGTTCAGACATTTTTCACCTCGGCGGCCGAACCAGAGCCACCGTT
Organism: Planctomycetota bacterium; assembly: GCA_039025515.1. Classification (GTDB taxonomy): domain Bacteria; phylum Planctomycetota; class Planctomycetia; order Pirellulales; family Pirellulaceae; genus Stieleria. The sequence goes on along the minus strand of JBCCOI010000114.1, from coordinate 14,899 downwards.
GACTGGAGTTGACGTAGCTTTCATGCAACCAGATCCGACGTCGAAAGGCATCAGCGTGAGAAACACAACCCTTGTAGGGGCAAAGTGATGGCTTCATTGACGATAAAGGGACTCGTATCTAGTCTTATGTGTCTCGGGATTAGGCTATCTGATTGGCAAACCTTTCACCGAGACAAACCGCGAGCGAACTTATCGGGTTCCCCACTTATCTTTCCGGTAAGACAGTCGTTCGCAGACAGCACCGGCACTCCGTAGGGTGGCTTGTTCCAACCGCGAAACCGGTGCGATCGCTCTCTCCGACAGAGAGTTCCAGACGAGGTTGAATTCTGGCGATGAACAGAATTCCAGAGGGCTTGGGAAGCTTCCGAAAATTGAAAGATGAAGCGTTTCGAAGCTCGAATGCGTTGCTAAATTTGGAATGCTCGGGTCCGGAGGTTGAAAGGAAAAGTCGACTCTGTTCCTAAGTTGCTGTCAGAGGAGATTTTGCGGAGGAGACCTTACGGAGAACGTCTCATTCCACTGAGGGATGGACTCCTCCTAAACGACTCGTCATGGCGTTCAAATTCGTTTGTCGTCTCGGGCGTACCGCACCAACTTTTGCTGGGAGAGACTTGTTGAGCAATCGGGACATCCAACGCGATTTGCAGCCATCGGAAACGGGCCTCTACGATCCAACGCTTGATCATAGTGCTTGCGGTGTGGGGTTCCTCACACGCAAAGACAGCAGGCAGACGCATGATCTTTTGTTGAAGGGTCACGAAGCGCTTTGCAAAATTCCGCACCGTGGCGGAATGTCGTCCGAAGGCGTGGGTGACGGAGCCGGAATCTCGATCGACCTCTCGCTCGGCTTCTTTCGGAAACTGCTCGGAAAGGATCTGGAACCAGGTTCGATAGCCGTCGGCAACTTCTTCATGCCTGAAGATAAGTCTCAGCACGAGCGTGCGCGGGAGTTGGTTATTGACACGTTATCCGAAGCTGGTTTTGGGGTTCTGCTGGATCGCGAAATTCCGGTCGACAATGAGGTGATCAACGCCGCTTCGGTGAAGTGGCAATTGCCAATTCGTCAGTGGGTGTTCTCCGCACCCGACGGAATCCGCGGGTCCGAGCTGGACACGCTCATTCATGAATGCTTGCTGAATGTCGAAGCAAAGGCGTTTCCAGATGAGTCGCTTCAAGGATTGCATCCGCTCTCGCTTTCCGCGCGGCTGCAAGTACTCAAGGGCCGGCTCAATTCGTGGGAGATCATTCCCTACTTTCGCGACTTGAGTGACCCGGATCACTCAGTCCACACGATGTACTTCCACACGCGGTTCTCAACTAATACCGCGCCCCATCCGTCGATGGCACAGCCGTTTCGCTTGATGGCTCATAACGGCGAACTGAATACGGACAAGAAGAACCGGCTCAGTGAAGCTGCGATCGCGCTCGCGCGGAACAAGAAAATCGTTCGGCCGAAGGGTCAGTCCGATAGTTGCCGACTCGATCAAACACTCAACGCAAGAACCTATGGCGAAGGAACCGATTTGGTAACCGCCGTGGTCGCAATGATGCCGCCCGCGTGGGAGAACGATACGCGTCTCTCGCCTCAAGTTCGTGCGATGCTGGAGTACTTTTCGTTGTTCGAAGAGAAGAACGACGGCCCCGCGGCACTGATCTTTGGCGATGGGAATGTCATCGGTGCTCGGCTTGATCGACTCGGCTTGCGTCCACTGCGGACCGTGGAAACGGAAGAGTATCTTGCGGCCATGTCGGAAGCCGGCCAGATCGATTTTCCACCGGAAACGGTCTTGCGTCGTGGACGCGTCGAAGCGGGCGGAATGATCTACTTCAACCACCGCGAAGGAAAGATCTATCGCACCGACGAAGCATTGGTCCATCTCGCAGAGAAAGCCGACTACGCGAAGTTATTGGCCGAGGCGCAGATCAACATCGACGACTTACCCGCTGCGGAAGAAGACGCCAAAGCAGCTGCCAGAAGCTACAGCGGTGACCTGCCAACATCCGGACGCTACGTCGCGTACAACCACAACCAGGAAAGCTTCAAGTTCTTGATCGATCCGATGCTGCAAAACGGCGTCGAGAAGGTATCGGCCATGGGCTATGGCAACGCGATCAACGCGCTCAGCGATAACGAGGGCGGCGTCGCCAAGTACTTCAGTCAACGTTTCGCACAGGTCACCAATCCGCCATTGGATTCGATTCGTGAACGCGACGGGATGACCTTGCGAGTCGCCTTGGGAGAGAAACCTCAAGAGGGAGAATCACGAAGTCGACAGATCGTCGTCAATTCTCCGATTCTGACGATGGCCGAGATTCTGAAGATCCAGGCACAAGACGAAACTCCCTGGAAACGATTCGACATCATTTATCGACCCGTGTTCGGTAATGCTTCGGCCAACGAGAAGGCGTTGGTGGATGCGATTGATTCGGTTGCAAACGAAGTCGCGGCATTTGCTCGCGATGAAGGCGGCATCGGAATTTTGAGCGATCGCGACATCACGAAAGAGATGGCTGCGATTCCGTCGACGCTCGCGATTTCGGCGATCAATCAGCGGCTCATCGAAGAAGGCGTTCGCTTGAAGATCTCTTTGGTCGTCGAGAGTGGCCAAATCGCATCTTCGCATCACATCGCCTGCTCGCTCGGTTTCGGGGCATCCGCGGTGTTTCCGATCGCCGTTCGAATGCGAGCCGAAGAGCTCTTCGGCCGAGAGGGCGCCACGGAACCGTTTTTCAAGTTCAAGAAAGCGGCCGAGAAAGCATTGCTGAAGACGATGGGTAAGGTCGGACTTTGTACCGTCGAAAGCTACTCTGGCGGTGAGTTTTTCGAACCAAACTTCTTGGATACCGATGATCCGGTCTTCAAGAAGTACTTTCCCAACATGAAGACGCCGGTGGGCGGAGTGCAGTTCAAAACGATCGCGAAGTCCGTCGCTGATTGGCACGAACGATCGCTCACGATCGAAGACGGAAGTGAGATTCCGATTCTGGGCCTTTTCAAAGAGCGGACCGAAGGCGCCGGTCACAGCTTCGGCGCGATCGCCGTTCGCGGATTCGTCGACTTGACGGAAGAGCCAATTTCATTCGCGGAAGCCGAAGGTGAAGTTGATCCGTTTCGGTTGCTGACGCTTCGTCAGATGAACGATGCGTTCGAGCTTACCGAAACGAGTTACGTCAACACGAGCTTTGAGAAACTCACCAAGGATCAGATCGACAAGTTCTCGATCACGAGCGGGTATCGAAAGTTCATACGAATGATGACCGAGGAACGTCAGAGTCGGCCCGCCGCCCTCCGCGACGTCCTCACATTCCCCGCCGACATCAGCTACTGCGAATCCGTTGAGGAGTTCAAACGTGAGATGATGTTGTTCAACCGTGCGGGCAATGTTGACTTTGTCATTCGCGGGATCGATAGCGTTCACCTCGGCGAAGGTGAATTCTTGTTGCGATTGACCGGCCCCAAGGCCGACGACTTGGGACGGCTGGATGCACTCCGTCAGTCATTGGTCGCTCGATTCGGCAACGACATCGAGGAACACTACCTCAGCGGTGGCGCGTTGAAAGTCAAAGTCAGTGGCTGCGCGCTCGACTATGTTTCACGGCTTCGCCGCGGCCCCGAGCCGATCGATGTCACCGACGTTCAACCGGCATCGGAGATCACGCCGCGGCTTGCATCGGGTGCGATGTCGCATGGGGCACTGGTTGCGACCGCTCATGAAGCCGTCGCACATGGGACCAACATGGCCGGCGCGATGTCCAATTCGGGTGAAGGCGGCGAGCACATGTCTCGCTACGGAACGATTCGTGCAAGTCGAATTAAACAGTTTGCCAGTGGTCGGTTCGGAGTCTGGGCCGGCTACCTCGCAGACCCGAACCTCGAAGAGATCGAAATCAAGATTGGCCAAGGCGCCAAGCCCGGCGAAGGTGGCCAGTTGCCGGCCAAGAAGGTGACCGTAGAAATCGCGGCGGCTCGAGGCGGCACGCCGGGCGTCGAACTGATCAGTCCACCGCCGCACCACGACACCTACTCGATCGAAGACCTCGCGCAGCTCATTCACGACTGCAAGGCGGCACGCGTGCGAGTGATCGTCAAATTGGTCAGCTCCGAAGGCATCGGAACCATCGCTGTCGGCGTCGCCAAAGCGGGCGCCGATCTGATCAACGTTGCTGGGAACACCGGCGGAACCGGAGCCGCATCGGTCACGTCGCTCAAATACACCGGACGTGCCGCCGAGATCGGGATCGCGGAAGTTCATCAGGCGTTGTGTGCCAATGGGATCCGTCAAAAGGTCCTGCTGCGATGCTCCGGTGCGATGCAGACTGGCTCCGACGTGGTGAAGGCCGCGTTGTTGGGCGGCGACAGCTTCGAATTTGGAACTACCGCGCTGATGATGCTGAAATGCGTCATGGCCAAAAACTGTAATGTGAAGTGTCCGGCCGGTTTGACAACCAACGCGGAGGCATTCGATGGCGACGCAAGGGCACTCGCACAATACTTGCTGAATCTCGCTCATGAGGTTCGCGAGTTGCTGGCGTCGTTGGGGCTGCGAAGCCTGGCGGAAGCCCGTGGACGCGCGGACTTGTTGCATCTGCTTGATCATTCGTCCTCCGTGGGCCAATTAAACCTGCGTGCAATGCTTACGCGCGTTCCGGAGAATCACGTCGAGGATCCGATTTATCTAGAACGTGATTTCAGCATTGACGATCCCTTCATCGAACAAACTCGCAAGGAGTTGGTCGATCAAGGTAAGTCACGCATCGAACTTCGCCCGCACAAGGCCCTGACCAATCGAAATAAGACTGTTGGAGGTCAGCTGGCAATCGATATCGAGCGGATGCTAAATCATGAACTCGAGTCGATACCGCCCGCCGCGGAAACCGAACCACGTGGGCGCAGTTTCCTGAAGCCTCGCTCAGTCAAAGTGATTACGGAAGGCTCTGCCGGTCAAAGCTACGCGGCGTTCTGCAACGACGGAATGGTGATGGAACACACCGGTACTTGCAATGACGGAGTCGGCAAGGGTGCCTGCGGTGGCGAAATCATCGTGCACGCACCGGCAGGTGGTGGAACCGAAGAAGGCGAGAACGTCTTGATCGGCAATTTTGCGTTGTTCGGTGCCACGGGAGGTCGGACATTCATCCATGGACAAGCCGGTGACCGTTTCGCCGTTCGAAACTCCGGCGCCGCCGCTGTGGTCGAGGGCGTCGGCGACTTCTGTTGCGAATACATGACGAACGGCGTCGTCCTGAACCTGGGAGGATTCTCCAAGGGATTGGGAAATGGAATGTCCGGCGGATTTGCGTATCAATACGACCCGCAACGTCGCCTACCGGATTTGATGAGTCACGATTCGGTGTTCATGGGTAGCCTGCTGGACGGTAGTGCTCATGCACAAATCCACGAGGACGCGATCAAATACCTGCTCCGTTTACATGTTGAAGCGACCGGATCCGAAAAGGCCACATCGCTCTTGGCGAATTGGGATTCTGTGCGATCCGACTTTTTCTGGGTGATGCCCAAGGCTCTGCTTCAGTATCAAGACGCTGATGCGATCATCGCGGCCAAGTCAAGAAAGGAGCTGGTCGAAGAGCTTGCAACCGCCCTGGCAGGGCACCAAGTTTCGCTGCTCAAAGCGGCTTGGAAATCGGGCCAGCCGGTAATCGATGGCGTCGTACCGGATTACGGCGAAACCGATACGGAGGAAATGTATCGTCTGCTGAACCGCTACACCGTGCTGGAGATGGCACAGAAGATTGCGAGCGACCGCTTGCCTTCTGCGGGGGAAACTGAAGTCGATAAGTCGGCGCGCAACCTCATTTTGACGGAAGACTTTCAACTGATGTCAGCTCTGGCCAAGCATGCCCGGAGCGCTATTGAAGATTATGATGATCTCGGTATCGCCACCCTCATTGCCAATAAGAGGCTCGCTGACTTCAAGCGTGCCCTTTCCTTGCGGATGACAACACCGATGGACAGCCCTGGTACCTACGCGTGGATCGCTCATCAAGACGAGAAGAACGAACGCGAGCTTGGAACGATTCCCAGCTTCGATGAATTGTTCGCCCGCAATGCTGTGCCCGACTTAGTCGCACGAATGTAGAGCCTTTTGGACCATACGGCCCAACCCGATGCTTAGGATTGCAGATCAGATCCTCTGCGACCGTGATTGGATTGAACAAATCGCTGGTCGCTTCGGACAACCGTTGAAAAGAGATGAAAGTACCTTATATCCCCAAAGACGCCCCTTTCTCGGAAGATCAACGAACGTGGCTTGGCGGTTTTCTTGCCGGCCTGCATTCGCGGATTTCCATCACCGGTGAGTCCTCGACCGTCGCGCAGACGGTCAAGGCGACGCCGATCGATATCGTGTATGGAACACAAACCGGCAACTCGGAAGAACTCGCCAACGAAGCAGCTTCGCTCGCCAAGACCAAGGGTTATCAACCGCGTATCACCGGACTGGATAGCGTCAGCATGGACATGCTCGCGGGCATGACAAATCTGATCGTTGTGATTTCGACCTATGGCGAGGGCGAAATGCCCGACAATGCGCAGATCTTTTGGGATGAGTTGTCAGCGAGCACGGCGCCACGACTTGAGACGCTCAACTTTGGTGTACTCGCGCTTGGAGATACGAGCTACGAGCACTTCTGCAGAGCAGGGAAACTCATTGACACTCGGCTGGAACAGCTCGGCGCACAACGCTTGGCGGCGAGACTCGATTGTGACGTTGACTATGAGGAACCCGCCGCGGCTTGGCTCCAGTCGACCATTCCGGACGCGGGCGCGGCCATTGCCGATGATCAGCCGGCGCCGGCTAAACCAAGTTGGTCGCGGAAGAACCCGTACCCGGGGGAAGCGATCGATAACCGAATCCTCTCTGGTGAGAACTCGGCGAAGGAAATTCGTCACATCGCATTCGAAATGGGCGAAAGCGGCATGACCTATGAGACGGGCGACGCACTCGGCGTCATGCCCGTCAATCATCCTGACCTGGTCGAGTTGTGGCTGGAGAGACTCGGCGCCGGACCCGACACGGAAGTCGTTGGTAAAGATCTTCCGCTCGGACAACTGCTTGCGACCAAGTTGGAAATCGCAACGCCCTCACGTGAGCTCATCGAAGGCCTGGAGCCTCTCGTTCACGATGAGGAACTTACGTACGTGCTCGGGACCGGTGACAAGGAAGCTATCGATTCGTTTTTATGGGGCAAGGATTCGCTTGACCTATTGAATCTTTCGCCGGATTTGAACCTCGACCCCGCACAAGTCGTCAGCTGGCTCAAACCACTCCAACACCGCGCCTATTCGATTTCCTCATGCCCCGCCGCGCATCCCGGCGAAGTCCATTTGACGGTTGCGGCGGTCCGCTGGATGGCCAACGGTCGTCCGCATCGCGGAGTGTGTTCGACCTACCTGGCCGACATGGTTCCGGTCGGCTCATCCGCAGGCATTTTCATCATGCCCAACAAGATGTTCGGCGTTCCACAGGACGATACCGTACCGATGATCATGGTGGGTCCCGGGACAGGAATCGCGCCCTTCCGTGCGTTCCTCGAAGAACGTCGCGAGCGTGGCGCGACGGGAATGAATTGGCTATTCTTCGGTGACCAACATCGTGCCGAAGACTTCATTTACGCCGATGAACTCAACGAGATGAGTAGTTCGGGATTGCTCAGTCGTCTGGACTTGGCTTTTTCACGTGATCAATCCGAGAAGATTTACGTCCAACGACGGATGGTCGAAAATGGGAAAGATCTCTTCGGTTACTTAGAGGAGGGCGGCTACTTCTTCGTCTGCGGTGATGCGACTCGAATGGCTCGTGACGTCGACGCGGCGCTGCACGAAATCGTCGCGAAGCACGGAAGTCTGTCAAAGGACGGCGCGGTCGAGTATGTGAATCAGCTCAAGCGTGAAAAGCGATACGTTCGCGACGTCTACTGACCAATCCGAAAGGCTGCATTTCCTCCGCCATCACGGTCCGATTGCATTTTTGACCCAAATTGACATCATTGGGTAGGTTGATTTCAGTGAATCCAGGACCATGTGATGTCAAACGAAGCCGCCAATGGCACGATCGACTTTATAGAAGTCATCGACGATGTTCTGCCCACTCCTCTTTGCGAAGAGATCATTCAGATCTTTGACGCGAGTCCGAATCGGGCTCCCGGTCGAACCGGCGGAGGCGTTGATCCTCAGCAGAAGAAAAGCGTTGATGCGACGTTCAGCCGACTGCCCGAATTTGCATCTCAGTTTCAAACAGTGTTGCAGATCACCGGCCAGCAACTGTTGAGATACATCGACAAGTACCATTTTGCATTGATCGGTCCGATCGGACTGACCGTCGCTCATCCGGTAACGAAAGAGCCCGTTCGACTCACCGATGAGAACTTCGCGGAAATCGGACGACCGAATCTTGCCAACCTGATGGGATATCTCTTTCGAATCGGCGAGATAAACGTCCAGCACTACCAAGCGCGGGTGGGCGGCTACCCGTATTGGCATTCGGAAGTTTACCCGCAGGCGAATCACAACGAAGCGCTGCACCGCAGTTTATTATTCATGTATTACTTGAACGACGTTTCCGAGGGCGGTACGACGGATTTCGTCTATCAACAGAAGTCGATCCCGCCCAAAGCGGGGCGGATGGTGATTGCCCCGGCGTATTTCACGCACACGCATCGCGGCTGCATTCCGGTTTCCAACGACAAGTACATTCTGACGTCCTGGATGATGTTCAATCGCGCCGAGAAGATCTACACGCCGGCCCAGTAGCTGGTCTCTGTGAATTCGTCGTTCCGGTGCCATTTACAGCCGAACTTCGTTGCGTTTTTCGACCCGTCGGCGATACTGAGGTCCGCCAGTCCCGCGAAAAATGGTTTGCGAGCTTGGCATTCCGCTGAAACGAGCATAGCCAGCCAAGTTCATCAAGCCAGCCAATTCGTTTTCATAGCCACGTGGGCCGATATGTCGTCGGCTTTGCAGTCTAGTTCTTCAGAGTCGGTGATTAACTTGACGTTGCAACGTGGTTTATCTACACGCACAGGAGATATGAAATGAAGTTGGTACACGTTATTGCTTTTGTGGCGTTTTGCTGCACGGTGTCGACCGCTAAAGCCGAAACGCTTCTCATCGAGTTTGGGACTCGCATCACGTCAAAGCAAATTGAGATTCCGGAGAAGTACGCAGACCTCAACGCGACTTTCGATCGGATTCCCGAGCATGGTGACTTCAATGTTCGCGTAATTCTTCCAAGTTTTGAGAAGTACGCCGAAGGTACACATACCGTCGAATTGAACGTCGGCAACGCGTTGAATTACGGCGATGGCGCCAAGCAACCGCCCAAGGTCAAGATCCCGGGTGCAGCCGTGACTCTTGAGACAAAGATCTTCGGCGCCCTGGAAGGCGTACGGACTCGTGTCCGCGGAGAAGATGGGAAGTCGATCGGCAGTGCAATCCTGCCCGATGAAACGTTGCTCGCCGACAGCGGAACCATCACCATCGTGGATGGTAAAGTCACCGCGTTCAAGTTCGGATGGACTGAGGCTGACAACCCCGGCCTTGCCAGCATGACGAAGTTCCTCGTCGAGAGAAGAAAGTTCCCGGTCGGAATGGCTTCACTCGAAATCGATGTGGAAGCTTTCTCATCTCCTGCCGTGTACGGCGATATCGCATTCGTGGTCGGCTTGAACCCCGAAGTCACCATTAAGCTGGATGATGCTAAGGCAGAATGACTGGCCGAACGAACTGAGTACGGAATCTGGTGACGCAAATGAAGACCGGCGTGAGTCAGTTTTGTATCATGTTCCTACTGACTCCGCCGGTGGTCGTCGCTCAAGATTTCTTATCGTTCGGCAGTGAGCCTCCGGCCTACGTTGAGTACGCCGTTGAAAATTTACCACGCTGGTACAAGACTCCGCTCTTGGAGTCCGCAGACAACACTCCGAAACATAATTCGATCTCGGATGCCGGTGCCGAACTCGGTCGTGCCCTCTTCTACGATCCAGGACTGAGCGTCGATAATTCAGTTTCGTGTGCCAGTTGCCATCGCCAAGAGAATGGATTTACCGATCCTCGCCGTTTCAGCCGCGGCTTGAACGGGCAGGTAACCGAGCGACATTCGATGGCGCTGACAAATGCCCGGTTCTATGAGAACGGTCGTTTCTTCTGGGATGAACGTGCCGAGTCTCTTGAGCATCAAGTGCTCAAGCCGATACAGGACCCGACAGAGATGGGATCGAAGCTTGCCCAGCTAGTCCACGAGTTGGGCGAGTCCCCCGAGTACATCGTGCTCTTCCGAAGGGCCTACGGTGATCCAGAAATCACTGAAGACCGTATCGCTGATGCACTGGCTCAATTCATCCGTGCGATGGTCAGTTACCAGTCCCCGTACGATCAGGCGCTGTCGGCCGCGAAATCCGATCGCCCCGAACAACCTCATTTTGCCGCGGTCGATTCTATTGATGATCCCGAGTTGGTCGCGCTCGGTGAAGTGGCTTTCCGAACGAACTGTGCCGTTTGTCATGTTTCCGCGGCGCAAATCGCAACCCAACCTCACAACAACGGACTCGCCGTTTCTGACCAAGATGTCGGTGCCGGAAACGGAAGGTTCAAGGTGCCTTCGTTGAGGAACATTGGTGTTAGGCAACGGTTCATGCATGACGGGCGTTTCACATCACTTGAAGAAGTCGTGGAGTTCTATGCCGATGAGATCGCGGATGATCCAAACCTGAGTGATCACCTTATCGCCGGTGGCCTGGGAACTCGCATCGGCGTGCAGAAAGCAATCGTTGCATTTATGGCCACGCTAACCGACGAGGAGTTTCTTACGTCGACGCTGTTTGCCGATCCGTATTCAAGCGATTCTTCGTTCCTCCGTCTCGATCTAAGCCGAGACGGGATCGTCGATCATGCCGACGTGGAACTACTTGAAGCGGCGATCGGCATCCGGTCACCAAACCGACGATTCGATCTGAACGGTGACGGCCGGATCGATCAGAGAGACAGAAAGATGCTCGAATCTGAAGTGTCGCTCGGCAACGAGCATTACTGACTTCCGCGACTCTGACTCAGCAGAGTAAGCGGCGATGCAAGCCCGATCCGAAGTGCCGGCCAAGCTGCCGCGAAGGACGCAAACACGAGCATCACAAAACAGCCAACCGCGAGTGTGATGCCGGGAACCGTCAGCGCGACATCCATGCCGCCAAACCAGCTTGTCGCCTGCGTTAGCGCCGTTCCGCTCCAACCCGCGATCAGGCCGAACGTGCAACCGACAACACAGGCGACAACGCCCACGAGCAAGCCTTCGGCGATGACGATGCGAACAAGTGTGCTTCGCGTGTAGCCGATCGAACGAAGGATCCCAAAGTCCCATTGCCTCGCACGGACTGACGCTAAAAACATGTTGATCATCGCGATACTGGAAATCCCCATGGCAATCGCGGGAACAACGCTCATGAACCAAAGCCAAAAAGCCGCCGACTTCAAAATCTGACCTCCGATATCGGCGGTCATCATCAGCCGAACACTTTCTTCCTCTGTTTCTGTGCTGCCGGTGTTGCCGATCGAGAGAGACTTTGCGGCTTGCAAGACGGCCTGCGAGTCAAGTTGCCCCTTCGGAGCATCCACCCAGCAGTGCATCGGTCCGGGGAGTCCGAAGTCTTTCGAGACGAAGTCAAAATTCGCGAAGACCAAACCCGCTGAACGGTGCGTCCGCTGTCGCATGTTGGTGGTCTTCGTCATCCACTGACCGCCACGCAAATGGACGGCACCCGCAACGACATAACGCACCGGTTGCTCGGAGTTTTCTGGCGGAATGAGAAAGAGATCATCGCCAATGTCCAAGTCGGATTGTTTCAAAAAATGGTCGGGGACGACGCAGCCACGTTGCGTCTTCATCAGATGTATCGCCTCTTCAGATGAACCCGCATACCAATCGGCATCGATTAATGGTGAGTCTGATCCGAATGCAACTTCGGGATCGATTCCCGCAAGAACGGTGACCATCTGCCGCGTAACGGACGGGAACTCGGCACTGCGAAGCACATCATCGCGCAGCCGCGGCTGTTCAACGATGAGCGGCTCGATGCGGACATCAGGGTTGGCCTCGCGCAACTGACGAAGATCATCATTTGAGATTGGTCGCTTAAAGACCAAAGTTGCTTCGGGAGCCCATTCCGTTGGAACGAAAACCTGGACCATCGACCAACCCCAAACATGAATTCCCGTGAACAATCCGATTCCAACGCTCATCGTCAACGCGCACGCGACCGTTCGCCAGAGTTGCGATGTCAGTTGCTGCTGTAAGAGCTCGGTCGGAAGCCCAAAGATCCGAGCCAAGAGCGGCGCGCACCAGCGATCGACCGCACGAATCAAAATGGGAGCGAGAAGCAACAGGCCAAAACCCAAACCAACCGAACCAAGCATCAGACGACCAAACACAGACTCGGCCAAATCGGGAGGAAGCACAAAACTCAACAGAGGGAGCAGTCCCAATAACGGCAAAGCGACCAACAACCACTTGGCCGAAAGAAGACGATCATCCGATTGAAACGACGAGTTCAGAGGAGAGATCGCATCCAGAGGTTTCACGCGAGTTGCCCGCCAAGCAGGAAGTGCCGATGCGAACAGCGATGCGAGGACGCTCACCAGCACAGCGAGCAGTATGCCAGTGACGTGAATACCGATTCCGTTGCGGACCACACCTTCGGTCGCCTTGTCGAAGGCTAGGACGAGTCCACAGCCGACCGGGATTCCAACGAGTAAACCCAAACAAGTCAAAGCAATGCCTTCGACGGAAATCAATGCCACCAACTGCTGTTTACTAAGCACGACGGCACGCAGGATCGCAAACTGACGCGTTCGTTCGCTAACGCCCATCGAAAGCGTCGAGAAGATCACCAAGAAAGCGAGTAGCATTGAGATCATGCCGATCACATAGGCTTGCAGCGCGATGCTGCTGGCTTTCGCGGCCTCCGACATTTCCTCTTCGAGATCGAGGTCCGTCATAAACTGCGATGGCTTGGGCAAGGCATAAAGCTCGGGCATCATCTGGTAGCGAAAGTCGTGTACATCCACGCCTTCGTTGAGGGATACTGCAACAAACGTGATGGTGGGATCGGTTCCATGAATGATTCGCGCATCATCCATCGAACAGAAGACGGCTCCCACGCTGGGGCTGGGAAGCATCCGCGAGCCCACAATGGCACCGGTGATCGTAGGGGGTGGCGGTTCCATCACGCCGACGATGGACAATCGAGGACGGTTCTCCGTGGGGCCCGGAATCTCCAGTTGGTCTCCGACGTCGACTCCCAAACGCGTTCCAAAGTCCTTGCTGACGACGACCTCTAAAGACTCAGATTCATCCTTGCCGGTCCACCGACCTCGCAAGAGTTCGAAAGGTGGCTGACTCGCATCGGTGGCGACGATGACCTCTTCCCAACCGCCCTCCCTGGAATATTTGTTGCCGGCCAGGTCATTTGAATTGTTTGTGAGCGGACGAAACGCCATCAGCCTCGCCCACATCGGATCTGCACTCTCGACTTCGGTCCGTTCTCGCAACAAGTCGACTGCCTCCGGCATGACCTCACGGTCAAATTTCCGACTGATCGGATCGACAATCAACGCGTAGTGGCCGAGTGCTCTGGAAGCGTACAGGTCCAATGAGCGAATGGCAGATGTGTAAAGGCTGATCACCCAAATCAATAGGGACACCGAACATGCCGTTGCCAAGGTCGTCAGCAGCGTTCGGACTTTATGCCCGACCAAGTGCGACCGGACCAAGACGAGGATGGTTCTCATAACATCATTTCCCGGGCTTCTATCCTCGCTTACTCCGTGGCCTGAGTCTCTAAGGCTGACTGATATCGCTGTGCGAGCGACTCCGCGTTGTCCAGTCCGTCCGTCGAAAACTCATCAACGAGACTCCCGTCCCTCAAAACGACGATCCGATTCGCCCAACAAGCGACCGCCGGCTCGTGCGTCACCACCACGATCGTACGCTGTTCTTCCTGGGACAATCGTTTGAGCAACCGACAGAGTTCCTGCCCGGCGACAGAGTCGAGACTTCCGGTCGGCTCATCGAGCAGTAGCACGGCTGGATCACAAATCAACGCCCTCGCGATTGCGACACGTTGTTGCTCACCACCGGAGAGTTCATCGGGCTTGTGGTGACTTCGGTCTGACAGCCCGAGTTGGTCGAGGAGTCGATCTGCGTTTTTGGCACGTCCCGCATCCGATAACACGGGAAGCCTCACGTTGTCCCGCGCGGTGAGTGTGGGGATCAGATTGAAGGCTTGAAAAACAAGACCGATTCGATTCCGTCGAAAATGAGTGAGCTTCGCATCCGAGAGTTTCGCGAGATTTTGGCCGTCGATAACAATGGAGCCGGAGTCAACGTCGGTCAAGCCAGCCATGACATGAAGCAGTGTGCTTTTTCCAGAACCCGACGCACCCATGATGGCGAGGAATTCTCCAGTCTGTGCCGTCAAACTTACGCCCCTCAGCGCTTGCACAGGTCGTTCACCTTGCGGAAAAGTCTTGCAGACTTCGGATACTTCAAACGGTGGGTTGCTCACGACGTTTCTGTTGAAAAAAGTGTTTTGTTCATGAAACCGCTTCCGATTGAGTCTGTTCGGAAACACGCAGCATTCGAGCACTCAGACCGTTAGCGGATTCAACTTCGTCGACGCGGAATTCATCGGCGATGGAACCATCGGACATTACGATCACCCGATCCGCGGTCGCCGCAACGATCGGATCGTGCGTCACCATGACCACCGCTCGATTCTGTGCCGCTACCGTTTCTCGCAAAACTTGCGTCACCGCACGTGAGTTTACTCGGTCCAGGCTTCCGGTCGGTTCATCCGCGAAAACGATAGAAGGATCATGAATCATCGCACGGGC
>JBCCOI010000113.1:0-14981 GCA_039025515.1 Planctomycetota bacterium | reverse complement strand
GAATCCGAGATCGTTTTCGAGGATGCCGAGAACGTCTGGGAGTCCAGCGTCAAACGTTGCGGACACGACGTCCTCAGCTCCATCTCACCCGGACTGCGAATCGACGACCCCTCGGTCAACTGAGACGGGCAACATTGTCGTGAACGCACGTGCAAGCTCTCAATCGCCCGGGTCTTTCAGTGCCTAAGTCTTTAGCATCTGCGTCTTCAACATCCGCGCACTTGCCGCCCGAAGCAGTGGATCCCGAGGGTCGACGATTGGTGATCGGTGACATTCACGGTTGTTCCAAAGCACTTCGTACGTTGATCGAGTGCATCAAACCTCGTGCCGAAGACGAACTCGTGTTTCTGGGTGACTACGTCGATCGGGGACCCGATAGTCGTGGGGTGATCGATCAGCTGATTGAGCTGCAAGCTCAATGCAAAGTCGTCGCTCTTCGTGGGAATCACGAGATCATGCTTTGCGGAGTTGCGTTCGGCGGACTCGACGCAAAGCTGTGGTTGGAAGCCGGAGGTAAAGCGACCGTCGTCAGCTATGGAGGGAAGCTCGACAAAATCCCCGCTGCGCATCGCGAATTCTTTCAGTCGCTGTTACCCCATTATGAGACCGAGCGCGAGATCTTTGTCCATGCTTGCTACGAAGCGAGCCTTCCGATGGACGACCAGTCGGATGACACGCGTTACTGGCAACACGTTCATCTGCCACCCGCGCCCCACGTTTCGGGAAAACGGGTTTTCGTCGGACACACGCCACAAGCATCGGGAATGATCCGTGACCTCGGCTACTTGGTCTGTGTGGATACGTATTGCTTCGGCACCGGATACTTAACGGCAATGGATGTTCGAAACGACGAGCTGATTCAAGTCGACAAACGAGGTTTCAGACGCCGCGTCCCCGCCGAGATTCTCTGGCAGTGGATTCGTGCTGCGACGTCGAAATGCCGGAAGGTACTTACACCAAGAATGCCGCGCCCGGCAAGTAAGAGCTCTTTCGATTCTGGCGCTCGAACGGGAAGGGAATCGGGAAATGAGTAGCGTCTACGAACACAGCACGTCCCTCGTGCCGGACCCAACGGATTCTTCGGCCGGCGTTTCGGTCGCCCCCGTCGCAGACTCGGATCGCTCCGCCACTCCTCGGGCGATTGATCACGCCGCGTTTAAGCCGCGAACGAGTTTGTTGATTGTGGGCTTAGTGCTCATCGTGGGTTCGGCTTGGGTTCCGATCGCGATGAATGCTTCGAGCGTTACGATTTTGATTGCGATCTTCGCCAGCAGTTTTCTGGTGGGAGCGGCAACTGCGGTTCACAACTTGCTTCGCTGGGAACATGCGGAGTCCGCGTACGAAAAAGAACGCACGGCGGCGGAGGCTTGGCACGGGCGCTACATGAAGCTGCATGCCGAATCATCACGAACTGGCACCGTTCTTTCTCACATGACCGATGGCGTGGTCATGCTGTCGCCGGCACAAGAGATCATACTCATCAATGAAGCGGCCAAGCGGCTGCTCGCGTTCCCAAGCGACGGAATTTATCTTCGGCGAAAATTCGCAGAACTGGTACGCGTGCCAGAAATTCGTCAAGCGACCGACCGTGTTCGACGCGAGAACGTGGATGACAACGTTTCGGTTGAGATCGTTGACGGAGCGGCGGTTCGGCCCATCGCGGTGCGCATCAGCCGAATTCTTGACACGTCGCCTCCACACTTGCTGCTGGTGCTTCGTGACGAGACGGAAGCCCAACGCGTCGAAGCCATTCGTCGCGAGTTCATTGCGAACGTGTCACATGAACTCAAGACGCCTCTAGCAGCCATCAAAGGGTACGCAGAAACCATCGAGTTGGCGCTCGACGAACAGGATGCGGAAGCCGCGAAACACTTCATTGCCCAAGTCGATCAGCAATGCAAACGGCTGGAGGTGATGATTGCCGACATGATGCGATTGGCTCGGGCTCAATCGGGGAAGAGCACACTGTTGTTGCAGTCGATCGACCTACAGAAAGTCGTCAACCAAGCAATGACGTCGTTTTCGCCGGTCGCTTCGGCAAAAGAAGTCGAGCTCTCGGTAGAATCGCACGAAGGGGCAATCGTTGTGTTTGCCGATGAAGAAGCGGCCATGACGATCAGTCAGAACCTGATCAGCAATGCAATTCGGCACACCGACGCGTCGGGGCACGTTCAGGTCACATTCCGAAATGAGAAAGGAGGTTGGACCATGTCGGTCCAGGATGACGGAGTGGGAATCGCACCGGAGTTTCAAGAACGCATCTTTGAACGTTTCTACCGGGTGCGCGACGCGCCACGAGCTCATGACGGCGGCACAGGAATCGGTCTAAGCATTGTTAAAAACCTGACACGCGCACTGAACGGAACGGTGCGCGTGATCAGCAACCCCGGCGAAGGTGCGACGTTTGAGGTCTGGCTCCCCTCTCCCGAATATTAGCAGCCTCGATGCGAGCGCTTACACGGCCCGACGCAGGAAGCCGGTTCTTCACCAGATTTTCATCCTGGGACAGGCCTTTCACGGGTGTACTTTTCTGGCAATTACACCAACATGTGAAGCCAGAAGCGGAGGCCTGGCCGGCCGCCGAAATCGTTGAATCCACTTGCGAAAACCAGCGTGGAGGTAGCGACAGCACCGAGGCATGTCGAAAACCAAAATCTTGATCGTCGAGGACTACGGTCCACTTGCGGAGACGCTCGATTATCAATTGAAGCGAGCCAACTACGAAGTTTATCGAGCGACCGATGGTCGCGATGGCTTGGACCAGGCGCGACTTCATCTCCCCGATCTGGTCGTTCTTGACATCGACCTTCCCATCCTCAACGGCGTCGAAGTCTGTAAACAACTTCGGGCGGATCCGAAAACCAGTGAGATGGTCATTTTGATGCTCAGTGCGATGGGCGAAGAATCTGATCAAATCGTGGGTTTCCACATGGGTGCGGACGACTATGTCGTCAAGCCTGTCGAAAGCTACAAAGTCTTGCTTCAGAGGATCAAGGCATTGCTGCGGCGGCGTGAACCCGTCGTCGATGACCACGAATCTGTCACTCATCAAAATGTGACGGTCGATCGTCGTCGCTTCGTGGTCACGGTTGATGACGAGACACTCAAATTGACGAAGAGCGAGTTTCGCCTGCTCGACACCCTCATTCGCCAGCCCGGCCGAGCGTTCAGCCGCAGCGAATTGGTGGATGCCGCCCTCGGTGAAGACACGGTGGTTTTGGACCGAACGATTGATGTCCACGTCCGTGCTCTTCGCAAGAAGATGGGCGTTTCGGCAGACTTGATCGAGACCGTCCGTGGAGTTGGCTATCGGTTCAAAGAGTAGGTCATCGCTGATTTCTGTGGAAAACCTGTCGGCAGAACATCGATTCACTTGCCCTGGCGTTGCGGGTGCGTCATTATTCCGCGGACGGGTGGCCCGACGAATTTGAGAAGTTCCACCGTCCGAAGGTGAGCTTTCTGCATAAAGTTTGACGATTTCGGGCAACCCGGCGAAGCATGCCACGACAACGGACTTGGCGGGGTTTTTGGGAACATTCGATTCGCCACAGGGCTATTGTCGACCTAGCGTTCCCGCGAACGAAGGAGTGATTCGGAACCGAGTTGCACTTCTACGAGTCCACACCACAAGAAAAATCGCATTTCGGGGGAGTCCGCTCCATGTCTTGCTCCAAGACCACCGCTTCTCGCGCAAGAAGCGTGGCCCAGCTAACCCTGGGCGTTCTTTTGGCCCTGCCGCTCTCGACAAGTTTGGCAATCGCCCAGCAAACGCTGACCACACGGTCCTACAGCTCCTGGCAAGACCGGGCGTTTCCGGTCAAGGACCACAATTTCGGTACGGTTGCCGTCGCTGCGAAGACGGAGTTCCGTTTTCAGGTGAACAATCCATTCTCGCAGCCGATGCACATTCGCAACGTTCGAGCCAGCTGTGGTTGCACGACACCGATCATCGAGTCCGCGTACATACAACCCGGCCAGACGGGATCGATTCTCGCTCGTTTTAACACCGACACTTTCAAAGGTCAGAAAGGTGCCACGTTGACGGTGGTGGTCGATCAACCCGTGTACAGCGAAGTCCGGCTAAGGGTTGATGGCTATATACGCAGCGACATGGTTTTTCACCCAGGCACGATCAGCTTCGGCAAGATCGATCGCGGCGATGCCGTCACCGGTTCGACGAAAGTCTATTACGCCGGCCGCACTGATTGGGACATCGTCGACGTTCGCTCCAACGTTCCGTGGTTGATCCCTGAGCGAAAGTTGATCGAACGGAAAGGATCGCGTGCACAGTTCGAGTTGACCGTCACCGTCCGAGAGGACGCACCCGAGGGTGTTTTCCAAAACGAAATCATTCTCGTCACCAACGACAACAAGCGTCCGAACGTGCCGTTCCAAGTGTCGGGAAATGTCGACAGCCCTCTCTCGATCGCGCCGCAAGCCATCGCACTGGGCAGTTTGAAGCCAGGTCAAAAGGTGGAGCAGCGTTTGGTAATCAAGGGGGCCAGTCCCTTTACGATCGATTCGCTGACCGCCGAAGGCTGGGACGTGCAGTTCCCCAAATCGACGTCGCCCCGAAAAGTTCACATTGTTCCCGTGATCTTTACGCCGGGTGAAAAGACAGGGCCGCAGAAGGTCACCGTTGAAATCAATGCAAGTGGCGAAGAGTCAATCACCGCGAAAGCAGTGTTAACCGCCGACGTCCGCGAGCAGTAGACGTCTACTTGGCGAGCGTCTCAAGATACGCGGGCACCTCTACTGAGGCACGCCCGCGAACCGCGGCCTGAAAGTGCGGACTTTGTGGCGTATCGTCCAAGTTGATTTCAACCGTCTCACAGTCGTCCGGCGTCAGTTCGACGATGCCGGCCGCTGGATAGACCACCGCTGACGTCCCGATCGCCAGAAATACATCGCATTCGGCAGCGAAGCGGCTGATCTCTTCCATCCCAAGCGGCATTTCGCCGAACCAGACGACGTGCGGGCGCAGCGTCCCGACCAAGTCCGGCGACTCCGGGTGAATCGTCTCGGTTGTGAGGTCGTCGCGCCAATCAATGACATCCTGAGTCACCTCGCAGCGTGCTTTCAAGAGTTCGCCGTGCATTGGCAGCACGTTTTTACTGCCGGCACGCTGGTGCAGATCGTCGATGTTTTGCGTCACCAACAAGAATTCACCCGAATGACTCTGTTCAAACGCTGCTAACGCGTCGTGTGCCGCATTAGGCTGAATCTCAGGCGACAGCAACTGACGGCGTCGTGCGTTGTAGAACTGATGAACCAATTGAGGATTCCGCCGAAAACCGTCCGGCGTCGCGACCTCCTCAATCCGATGGCCTTCCCACAGGCCGTCGGAGCCTCGAAAGGTTGCGATTCCTGATTCGGCGGAGATCCCCGCACCGGTCAAAACCATGACTTTCATCGGCAACTATCCAAATGGTTTTCTTGCACGAGCGCGGCTCGCATCACGATAACGTCCCGGTGTCTGCTTGACTTCGCGTTTAAACACGACGCTGAAGTACTCGGCGTGCTTGAATCCGGTCAGTCGCGAGATCTTGACCAGACTCAGTTCGGTGTCACGCAGCAACTGACAGGCGCGTTTGATCTGCACTCGGCGAATTTCCGCTTGCGGTGAACGCCCCAGGTAGTGCCGGAAACGACGTTCCAAACTGCTGCGGGCGATCGGTACTTCATCAAGGATGTCGGAGACGGTTAGGCCCTCGCAAGCACGAAAGCGAATCATACGAATCGCCGCCGCCACATCCTCATCGTCGATGGCCATCACATCGGTCGAGAGCCTTTCGGCGATCCCCAAAGGCATGACCTTTTGATGCGTCGTTTCGATCGGCTGTTTCTGCATCAGTTGATCGAGCATCTTGGCGGCTTCGTAGCCGATTCGTTCCGCCGCCGGGATCACGCTGGAAAGCGGTGGCTCGCAAAAGTCGCACATCACCTGATCGTTATCCACACCTAGGACTGCGATCTCGTCGGGAACGCGGATACCGGCGGTCTGACACGCTTCGAGGACGTGCTGCCCGCGGAGGTCGTTGCAAGCGAAGAGTCCAATTGGCTTCGGCAGACGTTGCACCCATTCGACGAGTTCCGCCTGCTGGTCCTGCCAACCAATTTTCTCGGCTTTCCCCCAATCGGATTGATGGACGGAGACCTCATCATCCCCACGAATTGCACCGCGTTCCGAAAGTCCGGCTTGAAAACCGATCAAACGTCTCTGGCTCCAGGCATGATCACCGAACCCGGCAAACGCAAAATGCTCGATACCTTTGTCTGCCAAGTGATTCGCGGCAAGCTTCCCGATCCCTAGGTGATCGTTTTTCACCGAAGGCAGCGAAAGCTCGTCCCGAATATCACCTAAGTTGACCGTTGGAAGCCCGGTCTCACGGATCACTTCCAGCATTTCCGGCGTGGTATCTCGAGTGATTAGGCCATCGCCCTCCCAGCTACGAAGCCACTGTGGCGGCCCGGTCATCAAATCTCGTAAATCGAGCTGCACCGTCCAATGCTGTTTCTCGATTCGGTATCGACTGATCCCTTCCAACACGCTGCGACCGAATGCCATCGAGGTCTCGACAAGCAGCAGAACACGCAAACGTTGTGGTTCATTGATTGGCGTTGCGGAAGAACTCAGAGGCATGCGTTCACCAAGTTGGCAGGCATTGGGCAGATTCCGCCAATGTCTATTCGGACGCTGACACGTGATCAAGCCGCAGCAGGCGTGTCCGGGAGTGGATTGCCTTGAATGACCAATTCCGCCGAAAGGAATTGTAGTTCGCCGGAATAAATCTCAACAACCCAATGAGGATGTCCCCGCGAACGAATCACTCCGCCGGGCCCAGCGAGTGCGCCGCGTGAAGCTTCGCCAAGAACTGATTGACGGCGTAGTGGACTTCCGTCGTCGCCGAAACGATCAAGACGTGGTTGATAAGTTCCACCGACGAACTTCCGCCCGAGCTTTGCCAGGCATCTGGCGAGACATGAGTCTCAACCATGGAAACGAGACGGTCACCACAGTCGACCAAGTCGCTCGGGAGACGATAAAACTTCACCTGTTTATGCCTTTCGGCATCTCGTTTCGTCGTAATTCGAACGACTTCATCGGCGACCACATAAGTGCAATCTAAGTCCGCCAGCATGAGGCGAAGTGAAGTTCGAAGCTTGACCTGCTTCAAGTTGACGTTGACGCCGGTGTCCCGATCCAGGCCGAACTCCTCGAGTGCTCTTGAGTCGATAACGACCGGAAGACCGTGCATATCCGATATGACTTGTGCGGCTTCGCTTAGTGGTGTTTCGATAAGTCTCAATGACGTTTTCTGATCGAGCACAGCTTCGAGGCGGAGTGAAGCGTCCATCTCACCGGTAGCAGCAATCGCGAAGGGCTGTCGAGGCACGACGGTAGCATTTGCCACCGAATTTGCGCGTTGCCGAGCACTTGGAGAGACTGGTCGTCTCTTCGGTGCTGCGAACGGATCGCTGCCAGGACCGTCGGACTGATTCCCGGAAGCGAAGGGATCAGCATCAAAGGGATCAGCATCAAAGGGATCAGCATCAAAGGGATCAGCATCAAAGGGATCCGTCTTTGGGAGAGCTGGCTTGTTAACCGGTGCGACGGCGGGCGGTCCGAACGGATTGCTGTTCGCTACAGAACGCTTGGAACGAAACGGATCATCGGGAGCTTGGCAGACGGCCAGTTTTGCGACCGACGTGAAAACCAGAAAAAATACCAGGATTCGCAGACAGGATTTCATCGGTTCCACTCGTTTAATTCAAAAAAGTGTCGAAGAGGAGTCCGGACGCTAGCCTCAACGAAGTTATCTCAGATCGCAAGCCAGATGGCAAATTTTACATCTGACGATAGATTTGACAGTCGCCATACGTCGGCATCCAGTCACAAGTTGAATGCATCCGAAGGACAATCCAATGTCAGAACCACTCCCCCTTGAGATCGACGTAAGATCCGTCAAAGCCCTCCAGGACAATCACACGGAATTCTTGTTGTTGGATGTTCGACAGCCGGAAGAGTTTGCCGCGGCAAAGATCGAGGGAAGTGTGCTGATTCCGATGGGAGAACTTGGCGAGCGTTTGACGGAGCTGGGTGACGACCATGATCGACATATCGTCGTCCATTGCCATCACGGCGGCCGTAGCATGCAAGTCACACAAGCTCTTCGCGGTCAGGGTTACGCGAATGTGCAGAACATGGAGGGGGGCATCGACCAATGGAGCGAACAAGTGGACCCGAGCGTGCCGCGTTACTGAGAGTCCGTGCCACGCTACTGGGGGCCTGAGCTACTAGAAGCCAACGCGAAGGGTGGTTCTTCTCAATTTGATTTCGGGTCCGTGCTACCTGAGCCGATGGGCGATAGCCCCGTTGTTTCCATCGAGAGTCATCACGCTCAGCCTTGTTGATTCTGTTCGTAAGCATCCTTATGACGAGACGGCGAATACAAAGCGCATAAAAAAGCGAGAGATCCCGGCCACGACAGAGAGGATGCAAGTGTTTCCAACACAAATCACATCGAACTCCGCTTCTGAATCTCTCGCTATTGCTTTTGTAAGCGCAACTCGCGGAGCGTCAATAGCGCCATTCACTTCGAGAAGAAAAAACATTCGCACTGAGGTCATCGAAATGCACTCGTCTGGTCGCACAGGTGAGCTTTTCGAACAACTCTTTGGATGATGCCATCCGTGATCCAGCTTGATGATCAAACTCACGTTCACTTTGTCACCGGAAAACTTGCGGAGGGCGCAGTACGCGAAGTCGTTTCGTCTTTAGCCGAACGGTATCGCTTTCAATACTCGATCGACGTCATGCCCATCACGGTTGCTGCGTTGATGACGCCACGATGGCTGTTGAAGAAACTCGATCCACCCGCAAACGTGACTCATGTCGTTTTGCCCGGATATTGCGGTGTCGGCTTGGAGGATCTGCAGGCAAGGATTGACGCGACAATTGTTCTCGGACCCAACGATTGTCGGGACTTGGGCGAGTTATTTGGTGAAGCAAAAAAGCCCATCTCGCTCGATGAGCATGACATCGAAATCATTGCGGAAATCAATCATGTTCCCAGATTCAGCATGGACGAGATCATCCGTGTGGCAGATCGATTGAGATCCGACGGAGCCGACCGAATTGATATCGGTTGTGATCCCGGAAAACGCTTTTCTGGCGTGGGCAAGTACACCCGAGCCTTGGTCGAACGAGGGCACCGCGTTTCCATCGATACTTTCGATCCGTGGGAGGCTGGCGAAGCTTGTCGCGAAGGCGCAACACTCGTCCTCAGTGTCAATCAGACGAATCGCGAGCATGCAGCCGCATGGAATACCGAAGTCGTCGTTGTTCCGGATACTCCGACGGACTTGGACTCAATGGATGTGACGATTGACTTTTTGCGCAAACGCGGGGTGCCGATGCGGCTGGACCCGATCCTTGAACCTATCGGTGCCGGGCTGACGGCGTCCATCGTGCGTTACGCAAGCGTTCGGAAACGCTATCCCGACATGGCCATGATGATGGGCATCGGAAACCTGACGGAATTAACCGATGTCGACTCGGCGGGAGTGAATGTGTTGCTACTCGGGATCTGCCAGGAGCTCGGCATCGAAAGCATCTTGACAACACAAGTCATCAATTGGGCTCGCAGTTGCGTCAAGGAATGTGACGTGGCACGACGGTTGGTGAAAGCAGCCGTGGACCGACGTATTCCGCCAAAGAATCTTTCGGATGCACTGGTGATGCTTCGTGATCGACGACTCAAGGAATACTCCCACGCATCACTCGACTCGCTCGCTGCGTCCATCAAGGACAATAACTACCGCCTGTTCGTCGCCGAACAGGTTCTGCATCTCGTTTCTCGGCAGTTGCATCTGTCCGAAGAGGACCCTTTCCAGCTCTTTGAGCGGCTACTGAACGAGTCGATTTCCGATAACGTCGATCCCAGTCACGCGTTCTATCTTGGCTATGAACTCTGCAAAGCGACCATCGCGATGACCCTCGGCAAAAACTACGAGCAAGACCAAGCACTCGATTGGGGGCTGCTCACCAAAGACGAGGATCTTCATCGGATCGCAAGGACGAGTCGGCACCGCAATGCGAAGCGATCGTCGCGGTCGGAAGCACCCGAAGAGAACTCGTCACGGCGCGAAAGTGTCGACTGATTGGCGTTCTCAGGACCTTATGAAACGGCGTCGTACCAAGCGTCACGCGGCAGTGGCGTTCTAAGCTCTGGCGCCAACGCTTTTCTGATGGCAGCAAAAGCAAACACCTATCCCTCCCGCAGAGCCGGTGTAAACTTTTCATTGTCTGGTCGATCCTGCGGCGTCGCCTGCAACGGCCACCATGCTGACAACGATGGACCGTTGCAACCCTGGACTCGTCTCATGGAATCGACGACTCGATTCGAACCCAATCCGACACGCACACATCAAGGCTCATTGAGCGTTGTTGGCGATCCTGATTTGATCCAGTGGTACGACCACCTTGTCGACCGCGAGAAAGTGAGTTGGACGGGTCATCACCACATGCTCCGGCTGCTGGGCCGTGGTGGCCAGGGCGAAGTCTTCTTGACGGAATACCGCGGGACGGATGGGTTTACGGTCCCCGCCGCGATGAAAATCTTCTCGCCCGAGCACTACGTCAATGCGAGATCGTATGAAGAGTCGATGAAACGCGTGGCGAAGATCGCTTCCAAGGTCGCCCTCATTCAGCACGATAACTTGCTGGCCGTTCAGAATTTTTTTGAACGGAATCGCATCCGCGTCATGATGATGGAATGGGTCGACGGGTACGATCTGCGTCAACTCACCTCGCCGGCCTGTTTGGGGCTGTTGGAACGAACGTTGGATGCGAAACGGTTTCGATACATCAACGATGTCATCATGACCAAAGGCCCAGTGCACTCGCGGTTCAAGGCGGGTGTTGCGGTCGCGATCGTCCGCGAATGTCTCGCCGCACTCGCGGCGCTCCATCGAGAAGGAATCGTGCACGGTGACGTGAAGCCCGCCAACATCATGCTGAAACGCAGCGGCCACACGAAGCTGATCGATCTTGGGTCCGCGATCGAATTCCAGAACCCGCCTCGTGAACGCGAGTGTACGCCCATGTACGCCGCTCCCGAAGTACTGGAAAACTCGCCCGCATCCCCACGTTCCGATTTGGCCAGCGTCGGTTATGTTTTGATCGAGTTATTGAGCGGACGAAACATCTTTGGCGGAAAGGAAAAGCTCAGCGAGCTCGTGACTGCCAAAATGGAGCTTCCGGCTCGGCTTCCGGATGTCCTGCCTGCAGACATTCGACGAAACGAGTTGTTGATGCGGTTTTTGGTGGGACTGATCGCTCCAGATCCAAATTTGCGCTTCCCCGATGCCGAAGCGGCCGAACACGTCGACTTCGGTGCCGCCGCAATCCACCGGCAACTCGTCATCGGTGACATGTCAACCGAGTACAGCAATGACATTCGATTGTGGCTCGAAGAACTACGACGACTTGAAGTAGATACGTGAATCAAGAACATCTGAACGTCGCCGTTGAAGCCGCGAAAGCCGGTGCCGTGGAGCTACTCAGTCGCTGGGAAAGCCGAACGGTCTCCGAGAAAGCCCCAAAAGACTTGGTCACCGATGCGGACCTTGCCTCGCAAAAAGCCGTTCGCAAGATCTTGATGGATTCGTTTTCCGGTTACGCATTCGTCGGTGAAGAGGAAGGCGAAAACGACCCGCCACCGAGCGTGAAGATGGGACAACCTGACGCGCCGGCTTGCTGGGTCGTCGATCCGCTGGACGGAACCGTCAACTATGTGCATCGCTTGCAGTCATTCGCCGTATCGATCGGACTTTATCACAACGGAAAGATGCGTCTGGGCGTCGTCTTGGACCCGGTGACAGATCAGTTGTTCTCCGCAATCGACGGGCAAGGGGCACACCTTAACGGCGAACCGATCAAGAGTAGTGATTGCTCGCAGCTTTCCGATGCGCTCGTCGCTTGCAGCTTTCCCGCCGGCGTCAAGTCGGACTCTCCGGAGGTCGGACGCTTCGTCAAGATTTTGGAACGATGTCGTTCTCTTCGAAGACTCGGCTCTTGCGCCCTCAACATGTGCTACGTCGCCGCCGGACGGCTCGACGGCTATTGGGCCACCGCCGTTAGCCCGTGGGATTCTGCCGGAGGAACCGTGATCGCGCGAGAGGCTGGTGCGACTCTTACGGCTTACGACGGACAACCGCTCGACGACTGGAATCCCAGGTTCTGCGTCTCTGGCACAAACGACCTTCACACCTCGATGGTCTCGCTATTGAGTGATTCGAAATCGGCCGGAGACAGCGGCGATGGAGTTTGATGCGAAAGGGCAAACGATCCAGGAAAACTATCTCAGGATGGTGCAACTGATCACGCCGCGTCCCATCGCTTGGGTTTCCACGCTTTCGCTTGATGGTGTGGCCAATCTTGCACCGTTTTCGTTTTTCACCGGCGTCGGTGCGAACCCTCCGACTCTTTGTTTCGCTCCCGCAAACCAACCCGACGGCAGCGCAAAAGACACTTTGGAAAACATTCGGCGTACGGGCGAGTTTGTGGTCAACCTGGTTACCGAAGATCTCGGACTCGCCATGCACCGATCGGCCGAAGACGTTGCCCCGGAGATCGATGAATTCAAACTGGTCGGTGTGACCGAGGCCGAATCGATCCGTGTGCAACCACCCAGGGTCCTTGAGTCTGCGGCCGCGATGGAATGCACGCTTCATTCGGTGGTCACGCTCGGAACGGGACCTGGCGGCGCAAATCTGGTGATTGGCAATGTCCAATACTTCCACTTGAGAGACGGACTTGAGAATGAGAAAGCGTTACCGACGGTCGCGAGAGTCGGTCGTCGTGAATACCTTCAAGTCCAAAAGACGTTCCGCTACGAATAACGGTGGCCTTCTTTAAAGGCGATCGAGAGCTCCACCCCATCACTTCCAATTGATTTCGCCGTCATGGCCGTCTTGATCCAAGTCCGCGATGCTCACAAACGCTTCGGCGACCAAGTTCTACTCGATGCGGCAGAGGTTTCCTTGGTCGATGACGTCAAAGTCGGTTTCATCGGCCGCAACGGAGCCGGAAAAAGTACGCTGCTTAAAGTTCTGTTGGGTGATGAGGAACTGGAAAAGGGCGAAGTCATTCATCACCCGTCACTCAGGATCGGTTACCTCCGGCAGCATGATCCGTTCAAGCCCGGTGAGTCGGCGCTGGACTTTCTGATGCGTGAAAGCAGCCAGCCGGATTGGAAGTGTGGCGAGGTCGCCGGTCAATTCGAACTCAAGGGTGATTACCTTCACGGGCCGGTGAAATCGCTGTCGGGAGGCTGGCAAACCAGAGTCAAGTTGGCCGGATTGTTGCTCAACGATCCGAACCTCTTGATGCTCGACGAGCCGACGAACTTTCTCGACCTCCGAACGCAAATTCTGCTTGAGCACTTTCTCCGATCGTTCAATAAAGCGGCGCTCATCATCAGCCACGATCGCGAATTCCTGAAAGCCACGTGTTCGCAAACGCTGGAGCTTTCTCGCGGAAAACTAACGATGTACCCGGGCAAGATCGATCAGTTTCTCACCTTCCGCGAGGAAAGGCGCGAACACGATCGGCGCGTCAATGCGACTGTGGTCGCGAAGCAAAAGCAGTTGCAGCGATTCATCGATAAGAACCGCGCGAACGCCTCCACGGCAAGCCAAGCCCGCAGCAAAGCAAAGCAACTCGAACGGCTCCAGACCACAGAGGTTGAGGTCGATGAACCGACCGTGCACATTCGTGCCCCGTTGGTCAATCCGCGACAAGGAACGCTGATGCGTTGCGGCGAATTGGCGATCGGCTATCCAGACCACACGGTTGCCGACAACATCACGTTGGAGATCGAGCATGGCCAGCGGGCGGCGATTGTTGGCGATAACGGACAAGGAAAAACGACTCTGTTGCGAACCCTGGTCGGCTCCTTGGAACCGATCGCGGGAAAGATCAAATGGGGGCACGCGACCGAACTCGGGACTTATGCACAGCATGTTTACACCAGCTTGGATGAGCGTCGCACGGTAATTGACCACTTGGAGTACGAGTCCAACGCGGATACGACACGACAAGACTGTCTGGCGATGGCCGGAGCACTCTTGTTTCGAGATTCCCACATTCAAAAGAAAGTAAAAGTGCTCAGCGGCGGCGAGCGTGCTCGGCTTTGCATGGCCGGATTGCTGCTGGGCACTGCGAACGTGTTAGTCTTGGATGAACCGGGAAACCACCTCGACGTTGAAACGGTCGAAGCACTCGCCGACGCGCTCATCAACTACGAAGGCACCGTCATCTTTACTTCACACGATCGTCACTTCATGCGGCGCGTCGCGACCAACGTGATTGAAGTTCGTGATGGAACCGTCAAAAACTACTTCGGCGACTACGATTCGTATCTTCTCAGCGTCGAAAACGAGATCGATGAAGGGGAGCGTCAACGTAATCAGGCCTCTGGAAAAGTGAGCGATTCATCAGGAGCCCCGACAAAGAAAGGTTCCGCGCAGGATTACCGCAGCCAGCAACAAGCATCGCGGCGGACGGAGAAGGAACTTCGCAATCTCGAGAAGAAGATCGCCAAACTGGATGAAGAGAAGAAGTCAATCAACGAGAAACTGCTCAGCGAAACGAACCCGGATGAGGCCGTCCGATTGCACGAGGAGTTAACACAAATCGGTGAGCAGCTCGAGTCGGCCGAAGAGCGGTGGATGGAACTCAGCGATTTCTGATTCGCTGAATGACTGAGTTAGGAACGGCCAATGTTTAAGGAACGGCCCATCAATTACTGGGCGTGTTTTCGAAAGTCGCCCATCGGCTCCGCCCGATGGAAACCTGTCAAAATCGATCGGACGGAGCCGATCGGCGACAATAATTGATCGCCCATTCCGTAGCTCGCGTCTCGCCTCCGACGCCATGCTTTTATCGATGCGATGAATCGTCAAAAAATCATGGT
>JBCCOI010000112.1:0-15013 GCA_039025515.1 Planctomycetota bacterium | reverse complement strand
GCGTCCGCTGAAGCGAAACGGAAGTTACCGCGTCGGATCTCGTCCATTCTTGTTCACACCACATTTCGCTGGTTCATTCGAAAAGGGCGAGACTCCAATTCCGAGCGAACACGTTCGCTTCAACAACTCCCGCAACGCGGAGTCGATCAATCTTGGTGATGCTGTAACGCTCTCCGGTGCGGCGGTGACGCCGTTGATGACGGAAAATCGTTGGCTGAGCGGCGTGATGGACTTTTTCAATACGGGAATCGGGCAATACGTCTGGAGGACGGATGGCGGCAAGGCACCCGAAAGCGTTGCCCCGCGTCATCCGGTTTTGACTTCGTTGCTTTTTGCATCGTTGGCCACAGGGATGTCGGTACTGATCTTGGAGATGCGATTTTCATGCATACTCGTCTTTGCGGCAGTGGCGATGATCTGTTCTCAGTGGCTTTGCCGAATTGGTTCCCCGGGCCTGATTCGTTCGATGCTTTGTGCGCCGGCAAGTTTGCCGGGTGAAACGATCAATCATCATCGCAACTTCTACGTCGCCGATGGCGGATACCAAGATTATCTCGGCGTCAGTGAGTTGCTACGTCGTCGCTGCGATCTGATCATCGTCAGCGATGCAGGCGCGAACGTCGGCGAGGATTCCTTGGGAACGCTGGGCCGGATGTGTGAACGCGCGAGTCGTGATTTCGGAATTCGCTTTGTCGATTTGGATCACGAGTCGCCGATCGATTTCGGACGTTTGGAGATGAACGACGAACGGTTGGTTCACCAGCCCTATATATGCATGCGTGTTCGGTATCCAGATGATCCTCAACGCCCTTCGTCGCCCCGCGAAGGGATGTTGATCTATTGTCAAATGTCGATCACCGATTCCGATCCGATCGAAATCAAGCACATCCGGAATCTCTTTCCCTCATTTCCGGACGAGCCAACCGTCAATCAGTTTTACAACGACAAACAAGTGACCGCCTATCGCACGCTGGGTTACCACATTGCGTCACGTCTTTGCAGCGAACTTCACCCATGGGACGTCCGCGGGATGGAGGATTCCGGCACCGAGGATGGCGAGTCCGGCTCGGCCGACCGGAGCGTTGGATCTGAGATTCCGAACGACGTCACCACCCGAAATTTCCTCGACGCATTGACCCCCGCAATGGTCGTCGTTGACTCTGAAGTCCAGGGCGTTCAGGAGCACACGAATACCCAGCCGTACTTTGAAGTTCTCAAAGAGCGACTGCTCACCGGTTATCGTCTCGCGTGTTTCGAAGAAGTGTCCTATCAGAAAGACGATATTTTCGCCGAGGCGATTTGGCACAGCCGGACGTTTGCGTTTCCTACGTTCCACAAAGTCGCGGATCAACTGGGTGAGATCATTGGATCTGGTGAAGAGAGTGAGCGAAGATTCGGTCGCGGTTTTGCCGATCAATGGCTACGTCAATATGAATCGAATGCGGATATTCGAAGCGCGTATCGAGCTGCGGTCATCCATGACATCAATCAAGTGGGTATGTCGGATGCTATTTTATGCCATACCCTTTTCTCTTTCCTCGAAGAAGAGCTCGGTCCGCTAGTTGGTGGCAGCGATGATTCGCGGCAACTACTCCTTCACGGCCATCTCACCGCCATCGCGGTGGCGTGTCAGGAGATTCATCGCGGACGGCCTCATGCGACCTTTCAAGTGGGTGGACGTGAGAAGTTGATTGATTTGTGCCGCCGCGTCGGTCGACACATGACGGAGTGCCCGGCCATCAACGGCGCAGATGTTCTCCAAACAACCTGTATCCAAGAAAAGGTCATTGCTGAACTGATCGAGATGGAACATGCCGTCTTCCAGCGCGGCGAGCATGTTTCGACAATTTCCTTCGCGCAGTGCATGACGACGCTTTGGGGACGAATCTCGCGAACCGACATCGGTGATTTGGAAGCAGACGATCTCCTTGATCTTGGAGAGGGCACCGTCTATTTCGGAACACCGCAATCTCGGCGAAGTGGTGGGTCGGTTCGTCCAGTGATCAACGCGGACGCATTGGATCTCGTCTCGGCAACGGCGCGGCAGCAACTCAACATCGGATTGAGCAAAGTTCAATTCGGTAAGCTAAGAAATGCGTTGAGGATGTCGTGGTTGTTGGGTTTCCTGAGATCGAGTGACTTCGAATTCCTACGAAGCAAGCAGCCGGAGAAACCTGATCCGAATCAAAAATCTGCCGACATTACTCCCCAGCCCTCATCGCGCGAATGAGAGCGAGCAAAACTGATCACCGATCCAACCGAGTTCCGCATTCAGTACATCGACGAGTCAACAAGGATGACTGTCGTCTTGCCCGTCGAATAGTAACTACCTAGGCGATGGATCATTATTGACCGGCTGTTCCATCGTCTTTCCGACTTTCGGTAACCGCCAATTCGAGAATGAAACGGATGACTTCAATTCATCAACTTGTAGGTCTTTGAGTTGACTTCCGGTGGGTATGACGATCGGAGGCAGTAGGCGGATGAATGTGTCACCTTTTTGACTGGTTTGGACCTTGGCGACGACCGGTTCTGCTTCTTCGTTGACCATCTCGCAACAGGATGCATTCTTCTCCGCTTTCCAAGTGAATTTGCATGCGGGGCACTTGTATTCCTTTGGCTTCGCGACGCAGACTCGTCGCAACTTCGCGCCGTTGTGAACACAGGATGTACATCCCGCGCCATCGCAGGATGAACAAGAACTGCACGCGTGTTTTTTCTTCTGCCAGGGAAAAACAACGCGAGGAATACAGATGATTTTTGTTTCTATCTCATAGCAGGTCCGCTTTTCTTCCGTTTCGTCAACGGTGAGTTCGCAGTGGTGGTCGCAAATTGGACAACGACAAGACAATCCCGTTTGAGAGAGTTTCCCGCCGTCGCCGGCGAAAGCAGTCGATGCTGATAGCGAGCCGATCGCGATGATGGGGAGAATACTCAGTAAGGTGAGTCGAAGTTTGCTTGGTTGAGGCATAGAAAAATTCTCCTAACGAAGTTGCGTAAGGAAGTCGTTGAGTAAGGGACAGGCATTCAAGAAGGAACGCTGATTCATGCCCTCCCTCGGGGTCTCTCTCGCTCTGCAGTGTGGAAAGAGAGACGTTGACCGTCTATTGATTGATCTGTGATGGGGAAATCGATCGACCGACACGTGCAAAGCATCGCGTGATCAATAACTGACCTGTTATTTTGCATCTCATCACGGCGGAGCGTGATGGCTACGTTGATAATGCGTCACTTATTGATCCCGCGATGCTAACGCTTAGAAGTCGATCATGTAGCGGAATCCAAGGATGTTGAAATCGCCGTCAACACCCGCCAACGTTGGTCCACCGAACTCGTTTTGGCCGGCATTTTCGATTTCGCCAAAGATGTAGTTCGTTTGCAGTTTCGAGTACGCCGTCCAGTACCAGTTGAGCCCTGCGGTAATTGCGTATCCGTCTCCACCGCGAATGTCCGAGTCAGAAAGGTCGAGATAATCTGCACGCAAAGCAATTGCCAGTGCACCCCATCCGCGTCCCGTTCCGCCACGGCATCGGTCGACAACGAAGAAGTTCTCAAAAGGCTTTACTCGATCGATGACACCTGCCGTTCGTTTCAGCGGGATGTGTTCTCCGGTCAAGAAATACGACGCGAAGAGATAACCACCATGGAAGTGCAGATCGTCACCGTTGAATCCGCCCAAGGCGTCTCGTTGTAGCCAGGTATTGAAGTACTCACCGGTCAGTTGAAAGGCTCCGATGTTGAGCATCGATTCGAAGCCCAGTTGCTGATAGGTTTCGGAACCGGGAATTCGTCCTGTGTTCCACCATCGCGAATCGCTTCGGGCTAGCGGCCGAGTTCGAAACCGTCCCTCGTTCGCGTTGTCGTCTGCATCAAGTGTTCCATCGGGGTCGGTTTGATTGACGCTGCCGACGATCGCCCAATGGTAATAGCCTCTGCCGCCGCTGATTTCGTCGTACCACGGACTGCCGGCAAGCCGCCCGTACAAGCCGCCTTCCGTGCTGTCACCGCGGTAGCGTCCGTCATTCGTAATGTTCTCAAGCAGGAACGCACCGTATCGCCAGTTGATCGATTCGGAATTGTTATGCCCGTACATACAAACGCCCAACCGTCGGGCGTCTTCGTTGAAGGTCTCGACTGCTAGGGGGCGTTCGATAAAGACGTTGTGGCGGCTGCTGTTTAGATGATCCAGTCCGATCGGTCTCTTTTGGTTTCCGATCAGCAATTGCTGGTTGTAGGGAAGATTCTTGAAGCCGAGATACGTGTCTTTCATCTCCGGTCGATTCGGATTGTTGAAGTCGATCATGATTCGAAACAACATGTGATCGGGGACTTCGCCGGTCCAAGTCAGCCGGATTCGGCGGAAGTCAAAACGATCTTCCGGATCGTCGGTGGGGTCACCGGTTTCGAGGAAATTCGTTCCGGCATCGCTGTCAAGAAAGTTCCAGTTATCGAGGTGGACTCGGCCATTCAGCTTGAAGGAGGATTTTTTTTTCTTCGCTTCAGCGTCGTCTTTAAGTTTGTCCTGGTACTTCTCCCACGATGATTCAATCTCTTCGACTCGCTCCAGCAGTTTCTCGTGCTCCTCCAAGCTCACCGTCTTTGGCTCAGTGGGTTCAGGTTCCTCCATGGCGCTGGAAGTCAGCAGTTGGAATGGAGGAATCGGCAACTCTGAAGAGTCGAGTACAGAGTCCGCGCTCAGAAAAGCACCATCGCTATTGCCCAATCCATAGAAGTCGTCGGACAACGCAAACGGCTGACAACACAGTGCGATCATTGCCGCACCCAACCTCACTGTCGGTTTCAATCCAAATAACATCCCGCTCCGTCACTCCCGTCGTTGCTCTGATGTTGAAGCATGCTTTACGGGTGCTCACGAATCCGATCGCCGAGTCCGCCTCAACCGCCTGTCCGAAGATGATGCTAGAATCGACCTGAAAACGAATTCTCAGCGAAAAGTCTGTGATGATTCAGTGTCTTCAAATTGCTAGCATCGCGTTAACTGGGATAAACGGAAGAGCTTCGCTTACGAGCCCGTCCGTCAATACTGATTCGATTTCACAGAGAGATTCGGATTTGCCGTTGGAATCACACCACGCCCAATCTCAAATTGTTAAGATTTCATGAAGGGAATTGTCCGCGGAGTGGTTCGTGGAAGCATCTGGTGGCCCTGAGCGGAGAAGAGAGCATGCATGGTCTGGAAGAAAAGCTCGGTTCGATCCACGCGGAATTGACCGAGCAAATCCGACTCGTTGATTCGATGGTGCAGAGCGCCTACCGGAGTATGCGGGAGAGATGTATCGGGACGGCCGAGGAAGTGCGTCGAATGGAACGCATCATCAATGCTCGTGAGATCCAGATCGAGGAGTCTTGTTTGACGGTCTTGGCGCTTCAGCAGCCGGTTGCCTCCGACCTGCGCAGGATCGCGGCGGCGATCAAGATTAACTCTGAGTTGGAGCGAATTGCCGACTTGGCATTGAATCTGACGGAACGGTCGGAGTCACTTTTGGATCACCCGGATGTTGATGTCCCATCCACGATCACGCAGATGATCCGCTTCGCCCTCGAGATGCTCGGGAATGCCGGCAAGTCCTACACTCAAGAAGACTCGAGTCTTGCGCGTTTCGTCTGCGAGTCCGACACGACGCTTGACGAGATGAATCGGGATCTCATTGCTTCGCTTCTCTCATCTATCGAAACGGATCCCTCGAACGCGTCGGCTTATCTTCACATTTTCTCAGCCTCTCGAATCATCGAGCGGATTGGAGATCTCGCAACCAACATTGCCGAGGACGTGGAGTACATGGTCGAAGGAGAAATCACTCGCCACGGTCAATTGGCAGGTTGATTTTGAGTAGGTGCGAGGATCATCGATGGTCAACGTCGTCGAACGCGTCGTGTAAACTCTGTAAGAGGTGTGTCAACAAAGACGACTGAAGATCGGGTTATCGAAGATGTCGACGGACAACGGAAGTGAGCAGGAAGGCGATGGCGATGAGGGGCCAGCCAACGGGACTGTGTCTGAAGATAAGGATCAGCAAGTCCGAAACTCGTCGGAGCCGAGCGGGAAGGCAATCAATACAATCGACCTGATTGAGGGCTACCACGCGATCGCGGAGTGGATTCGATTCGCGGACGCGAAAGCGGCGGTTGTGCTCACTGTGGGTGCGGCGCTGGGCGGGCTGGTCGTGCCAACCCTGAGGAGATTTCTGGGTGAAGACATCACCACACACCCTTTTCCTTGGTGGCCGGTGATCGTGGGTGTCACATTCGCATTGTGGCTCTTCTTTCTGCTTCTCAGCGGAATTTGTGCCTTTCTTTGTATCCAACCGTTTCGTCGTGGCGGGAAGCACCCATCGCTAGACGACTGCAAGCACTTTCATCCTGCGGCGATCTCAGCGAGCTTCAATCTCGATGATACAAAGCGGTTTAGCGAACACCTCGCGAATATGGGTGACGGTGGGTTGAGAAAAGAAGTTGCCGCATGCATCTTGATTGACTCCCATATCTCCTCGGTGAAGTATCGCCGTGTTACAGCGAGTATTCGGCTAATGGGTGTGAGCGCGGTTCTGGGATTGGTGTATCTCGTGTTGATACAGTTTTAGGCGTCTTGGCTGAAGCGCACCTGTCGAGGCTTTTCAAAATTCGCGGAACGAGATTCTTCCCTCGTGTGATTCGCCGTGAAGCGCCGGTATGTAAGCGTTGTAGCGAGTCCGACATTCGGTCTTGCCGCTAATGCTGCCGCGTTCTCGAATCGCGCTAACTGTTTCTTGGTCGACGGGGAAAAGTGTTACGAGCTCATGTCGCTTTTCCGATCGAATGCTATACGCTAACACAGCAAAGCCGTTTTCTGCCTGGATCACATCTGTTTGTAGCGTCCATCTGTATATTTTCTTTCGCCAGATGCGCCGTACGGTTTCCGAGAGTCGTAAGTGGGTGATTGATCGGAAGGATAAATCCAAGAGGTCCGGTGACACCCTCTTCGCGAGTGATTCAAACAAGCTATTTGTCAGCGGACGGCCGCGATAAGCAACCCTTCCGCAGAAAAATGTGGCGTTTGCAAGAAGGGTCCCCGATCCAGGTTTAGGACTCAGCGTTGACGCTTCAAGACCGAATGCGTCTTCGAGCCCGTTTTCGATCCAACGTTCGCGTTTGAATCCGAATCGGGTTTTCAAGTTGGAGAATAGATACCCGTAGCAATGCTGAAGTCCAGCGTGGGGTGTCCTTTCCGAAATCGAACGACCAGTCAGCTTGGATAGCAATCGGATGACAAGCGGTGGAACAATGACCTTGCCCGCGAACTCGTCGTGATTGAGTGATTTTCCCCAGAAGGGTAATGGCCCACGACGCCGCACGTCGCGTTTGAGTTGTGCAACGACTCCTGGTTGTTCATCGCGGAAAATTTTCATCGCCGCATCGTCTCCCGATTTCCCCGCACGCATGAGGCGGCGAGTGAATTGCGTGAAGTTCGTTGCTTGCTGCATAAACGTGGTTGGCCTCTGCTTCATCAATGATTTGGAAGAACGACTGTAACTCAAACCATTCCCAGATGGACAGCGCCACCTTACACCCAAACTTAACCCGAAGCGCAAGCGAGTGAACGAGTTACGGGAATCGCCTCGCTTACGCTATTTAGATTTGCGCTTTTGCTTCAGGCATTGGTTTTTCACAACCCGACGCGTCAGCGAGGCACGAGCCAATATCGATTTTTACTCGCTTACGCGTCGGGTTGTGAAGAAATCGCATCTTCAAAACTTACGCATTGGACTAGGATTTTGCGGCACGCACTACGAAATTTGGCGCTGTCCAGGAGTGTTTCGTCAACGTTAAACATTAGGATTGAGCCGCATGTCACTCGCCGCAGTTGTTGCCAAAAAACCTGGGCTATCGCACATCGGCTCAGGTAGCACGGAAAGCGTCGAAGCGACTGAGGTTCTTTTGCACTGATCTCTGACGGGCCTTATGACTTGCCAAGCGGGGGATTCCTCCCTACCAATAGCACATGCCTACGCAATCAAGTCGCCGACGTTTTGGCGAATATCGACAAGATGTTCGCGAGCGAAATGCCGAGAAATCGACAGCTCCCAACCCACACTCCCCGGAACGAAATCCAAAGAAAATCGGGAACCGCGATCGCGGTTTTTGGGAGCTCATCGGTGAGTTCTGGCGACTGATTCGCCCACACCGTTACCAGGTGATTTTGGCGCTCGCGGTGTTAACCTTTGGCATCGGTCTACGTTTGATTCCGCCGCTGGGTACAAAGCTTGCCATCGACTGCGTTTTGACCGAGCCCGCCAAGCCGCTGCCGAGTTGGCTGGCGGCGTGGTCGCTTCCCAGCGGGAAGATGCCGCGCTTGCTTTGGATCGCCGCGGCGGTTGTGGTCACCACGATTGTCGGTACCGTCATTCACCTGTTCAGTCGCTGGACGGCGACTAAGGCTGTCAACCAATCACAGATCACCATTAGGCGACGCGTCTTTGAGCACGCCGTACGATTGCCTCTCGGGAACGTCTATGACCTAAAGTCCGGTGGCGTCGCGAGCTTGATTCGGGAAGACGCCGGCGGCGTGGCGGACTTGATTTTTTCGATGCTGTACAACCCCTGGCGGGCGGTCGTTCAGTTCGTCGGGAGTCTGATCATTCTTGTCTTCGTTGACTGGAAGATGATGGTCGGGGGGCTCTTGCTTTTGCCCGTCGTTTGGGTGACCCATCGCACGTGGATCAAGCGTATCCGTCCGCTCTACCGCGACATTCGAAAGCAGCGTCAACGCATTGATGCTGGTGCTACGGAGACGTTCGGAGGTATTCGCGTCGTGCGGACGTTCTCTCGTTCCCGTAGCGAGTCATCGAAGTTTGTTCGCGAAGGCGGGTTCTTGGTTCGTCAACAGCTGTTTACTTGGTGGTGGACTCGGATCATTGAAACGATCTGGGAAGTCGTCATTCCGCTTGCTTCGACGGGGCTCCTACTCTACGGCGGCTATCAGATTATCGAAGGCGACCTGACGCTCGGCGACCTGATGATGTTTCTCGTTTACCTCACGATGTTGTTGGATCCGTTAGCCACCATCGCCGGTAGTGCCGTCGGCTTCCAAAACAACTTGGCGGGGCTGGACCGAATTCTGGATGTGTTGGAGGTCGAGAATGAGTTACCGACAAAGCCGGACGCTTCGAAAGTCACAAAGGGCAGCGTTCAAGGACGCATTGAGCTGGCAGGTGTTTCGTTTTCCTATCCCGGATCGGAAACCACGGTGCTTCGCGAGATTGACTTGCAGGTGAATCCCGGGGAGACGGTTGCATTGGTAGGGAGAAGCGGCGCGGGGAAAACGACGCTCACCAATTTGATCGCGCGGTTTTATGACCCATCGGAGGGCAGTGTCCGACTGGACGGCATCGATTTGCGTGACATCGACTTGGACTCTTACCGCGGACTCTTGGGGATTGTCGAGCAGGAGGTCTTTCTTTTTGACGGAACGATTGCCGAGAACATTGCGTACTCGCGCCGCGAAGTCGACTTCGAAGAAATCATTACCGCCGCATCGGCAGCCGCAGCTCACGAGTTCATTGAGAAGTTACCCGATGGGTATGACAGCATCATTGGAGAGCGCGGCGTCAAGCTTTCTGGGGGGCAGCGGCAGCGTCTGGCGATCGCACGCGCGATTCTTGCGGATCCCAAGATTCTGATTCTGGACGAAGCGACCAGTAATCTGGACAGCGAAAGCGAGCGTTTGATTCAGCAGTCGCTCCAGGACTTGTTGCGTGACCG
Source organism: Planctomycetota bacterium (assembly GCA_039025515.1). Taxonomy (GTDB): domain Bacteria; phylum Planctomycetota; class Planctomycetia; order Pirellulales; family Pirellulaceae; genus Stieleria. The sequence goes on along the minus strand of JBCCOI010000112.1, from coordinate 5,254 downwards.
AACGGCCTTTGTGATCGCACACCGACTGAGCACGATTCGCGGCGCCGATAAAATTGTGGTCTTAGAAGATGGCCAAATCATCGAAGTTGGAACGCACCAATCGTTACTCGCCGGTGGCGGACGCTATCATGAGATGGTTCATTTGCAGATGACGGAGCCACAATCCGTCCCTTCCTGACTTCGCCCACCTACAGAAAGTTCAATCGATGATGCAGTTTCGTCGTCCCGTGTTGAGTTTCCTCTCTTTTTCCGTAGTCCTGCTGGTCGGCTCGGGCGTGATGAAGACCCATGCCGATGACGCAGACTGGTCACAGTGGCGAGGCCCGGCCCGCGATGGCCACGCGGCTCCGCAAAAGCTGTTGCAGTCCTGGCCGCCCGAGGGGCCGAAGTTGCTTTGGTCGGTCAATGATCTGGGCACCGGATATTCCGCAGTCACTGAGGCCGACGGCAAGCTCTACACGATGGGCTCGATCGACGACCAAGCCATGGTGATCTGCATGTCTGCCAAAGACGGAACGCGACTCTGGGCGACTGCAATCGGGCCGGCGGGCAAGAAAGGTGACTACAACACCGGCTGGGGCGCCGGTCAGCGTGGGACGCCGACGATCGACGGTGATCAAGTCTTCGTCTTGTCGGATTTGGGAATGGCTGCTGCGGTTGATCGCAACTCGGGAGAACTGCGGTGGGCGGTTGATCTGATCAAGACCGAAGGCGGCGCCGTGCCTACCTGGGGCTACAGCGAATCACCTTTGGTTGACGGCGATCGAGTCATGGTAACGCCGGGCGGAGAGAGTTTTTTAGTCGGGCTGGATCGACGAACCGGCGAGAAAATTTGGGCCGCCAAGGGTGTAAACGCGCCCGCGCAGTACGTTTCCGTCATGAAGGGAACTCTCGGAGGCCGGGCGTTCTACGTGACCGCAAGCAAACCCGGTATGTACCTCTTTGATGTCGAAACCGGTGATGGACAGCTGTTGGATACGGCAACGGCGAATGGCATCGCCGTGATTCCGACACCGATTCTTGAGAAAGACTACGTCTATCACACCAGCGCTTACGGCGCGGGGAACACGCTGTTGAAGCTGAGTGGAACGCCGTTAGACGTCAATCTTGATTCGGTTTATGCGTTGAATTCGAAGTCGATGGAGAACCATCACGGTGGTGTCGTGCTTGTTGATGGCGTCATCTATGGATTCACCAAGGCCGGTGGCGGTGCTTGGATGGCTCAGGACTTCCTTACCGGTGAGACGCTTTGGCAGGAGCGTGCGCGTCCCAACAAAAGCGGATCCATTTGCTACGCGGATGGAAGACTGTACTGCTACAACGACAAGGACGGAACTGTGTTGTTGGTCGTTCCGTCGCGGACCGGGTATGAACAAGTGGGCAAGCTGAAGCTGCCTGCGGAAACGGAAATTCCGCGTGACAGCGGAGCGATATGGGCACATCCCGTCGTCTCCAATGGCCGGCTTTTGATTCGTGACCAGGACCTGTTGTACGCGTTTGACGTCTCAGGCTAGTGCAGTGTCAACTCCTGGAGATAGGGATCGTCCTACCTGAGCCGAACGGCGACAGCCACGGTTCTGTTGTATCGCGAATCGATCTGAGTTCACGAAACCGGAGCTAACGCTCGTCGGCTCACGACAAGGGTTGCACTCCTGGATATGGGGTTTGTGCTACCTGAGCCGAATGGCGATAGCCACGGTTCTGTCATGTCGCGAATCGATCTGAGCTTACGAAACCGGAGCTATCGCTCGTCGGCTCACGAAACCGGAGCTAGCGCTCATCGGCTCACGACACGGTTGCACGGAGCTAGCGCTCATCGGCTCGCGACATCACCGCGTTCATTCAGAGTTTGAACGCTTCACCGACTTTCAGCAGGACTGGCTTGGTGTCCGTTTCCGAGCGAATGAGCGTGGCCCAACGCTCGGCGTCTTGCTCGATCGGTGGCCAAGTGTCGTAGTGCGTCGGCAATGCGACTTTTGGATTGATGATCTTGATCGATTGAACGCTATCCTCGATTCCCATCGTGAATAGATCGCCGATCGGGACGATCGCCACGTCAACGCTTGCCGCGTAATACTGCATGTCAGAAAAGAACGCCGTATCACAGGCAAAGTAAGCGGAACGTTCGGCGACACGAATCACAAATCCTGCCGGCGTTCCGCCGTACGAGCCATCGGGAAGGCTGCTGCTGTGCAGGGCGGGTACCATTTTGATGCTCCCGTCTCCCAGCGAGAACGTTCCCCCGATGTTCAAGCCGATGGCATTCTTGATTCCATGATTCTTTCCAAACCATTCAGCGATCTCGTAGCTGGCGATGAGCTGCGCGTTCGACTGTTCAATCACGGCAGCAACGTCGGCGGTGTGATCTTCGTGTCCATGTGAGACAAGAACGTGGGTGACGTCTGCGAAATCCGCCGCAGAGTTCTCTGCCTTCGGGTTGCCGTTGAAGAACGGATCCAACAACATCTTGTGCGTTTCTGATTCGATCAACCAACTTGCGTGTGAGAGCCAAGTCAACGTAATCATCGTTTGCAGTTTCCTTTCTATGAATTGAACTCACGGGGAACGCTCTTTCGCCTGGATTCAATCGAGACAGCCTCGACGTCGTATCCGATGGGACATGGTATGCGAGTGTCGGTTGATCGTTGAGGCGAGGGCATTGATTTTTGCGATGCGTCCGGGCCGTCCGTGCGTAGACGCCCACTGCCGCGATTGGGCTTGATTTCAACGCCACATTCGAGGACACCATGACGCTGAAGTCACAATCCCGCACGCCTCCCGGCGGTCGTCGACGATAGGAGCCGCCTTGGTGCAACAGCGAAAACCCTCCGCACGATGCATTTTGGTCTTGCTGTTCTTGGTGCTGAACCCTGCCGAAAGCCTTCAAGGACAGAGCACAGAGGCAAAAAGAAATGGCCAAACACGTTTGGGAGGCGGTATTCAGCATCCGGTAACGGCCGGAGTCACCGATCCACGCAATCCGGCGGCGAGGGGGCAGTTTTCGTCCACATCAGGTTTTCCCACGCTCCAGACGACTGAGGAATCGGGCGGCGAACCCGTGGGCGGACCGTCAAAATCACCCATCACCACAACTGTCTGTGCATTGATGGTTGTGCTTTCTCTTTTCGGCGTTTTCGTCTGGGGCTCGCGTCGACTCGGCGGCGGAAACGTCATCGCGGAGGGTATTCCCGAAGATGTCTTTCGCGACCTCGGTTCGGTTCCACTCGATGCGAAATCACGAGCTCGTTTCCTGCGCGTCGGAGCCAAGATCGTCGTCGTTTGTCAGGGCGGCGGCGGAGAGATGACGACAATGACTGAAATTTCAGATTCCGAGGAAGTCGAGCGAATCACCAATCGATGCACGGGGCGTCCAGAAATTGTGGGTAGACGTTCGGCGCAGGTCAGCGAGCGGATGGCGGGATGACATTGGCGATCTGTATCGTCGCCGCTTTGCTTTTGGCGGGAGTCTTCATTCGACAGCGGATACCGATCCTCCGAAGGCTCTTTATTCCGGCTTCTGTGATCTCGGGCTTTCTTGGCTTGGCCCTTGTCATTTGTGTTCAACAGTTCGCCGACAGTACGACTTGGGTTCGCCAGTCAACGGAAACGATCTGCGGAACCCTGAGTGGTTGGCCTGGACCCCTGATCGCGGTGGTCTTTGCGACGATGATGCTGCAGCCTCCCGCGTCGACGAAGATCAAGGTGTCGCGTGGGCGCACGGCGCGTCGCGTGGCGCGGCAGGGTCTGATGGTTTGGATCATCGTGCTCGGCGAGACGGCCGTGGGGTTACTCGCCGCTTGGTTGTTGATCAAGCCACGCTATGAAGTCCCCAACTCGATCGGCATGTTGATCGAAACCGGATTCGCAGGCGGACATGGAACTGCGGCCGCGATGGGTCAAGTTTTCAATAGCCCCGAAGTCGGACTTTCGGCGGGCGAGGGACTTGGGATGTTGATGGCAACCTGCGGGTTGGTGTTTGGGCTGATCAGTGGTATTGGCTGGATCAACATCGCGAGCCGCCTCGGATGGGTGCGTTCACATGATCAAGATTTCGCGGACCAGCTCGACGTTACGGAATTGAAGGCGATCGGTCACGAACGTATTCCCCCCGGCACTCTCGATCCGCTTCTTCTGCAGTTGGTCTGGATCTCATTGGCGTTTGGCGCGGGGATGCTGATGCAAAGCTCCGTTTTGAGCACCGCGGAATGGATAGATGGCCGTTTGGGTTTTGGGCAAGTCGTTGACGAAACCTTAGAGGCCAACGTCGCGGGCACCGCAGAGGACCGGTCAACAAAGGGCGAGCTGCAATTCATTGCCGTCGAAAACGCGGCGGATGCGGAGTTGTCAAAGCGACTCACGATCCGCCGTGTCGTCGATTTTCCACTCTTCATTTACACGCTATTCGGGGGCTTTTTCGTACGGAAGGTGCTCAACGGCTTCGGGCAGGAACGACGCATCGACCCGGTTACGATCTCGCGTGTCAGTGGCAGTTCGATGGAAGTCCTGGTCGTGGCCGCGATCACGTCCCTGCAGTTGAGCTTGGTGACGCAGTACGGAGGACCGCTGCTGATTCTCTTTCTCGTCGGTGCGATCTGGACGTCGGTTTGCCTGATGGTCCTCTCGAAGCGGATCTTGCCGCGGGAGCATTGGTTCGAATTGGGGCTGATCAACTACGGCATGTCGACGGGAACGACCGCGACCGGTTTCGTTCTGTTGAGGATGGTGGACCCGTCGCTGAGAACGGCCGCGGCGAGTGACTACGCGCTGGCAGCGCAACTTTCGGCTCCGTTCATCGGCGGAGGCATGATTACCATCGCGCTGCCGCTGCTCGTTTTGGAACGCGTCCCACTTTTTATCTCTGCATCGGTCGTCAGCCTCTTAGTCGTTTGCCTGATCGGCTTTGGCATTTGGCTTCGGCGTGGTGATTCTGGCGGTGACGTTGCTGTTTCCCAGGCAACCGAAAGCTCCTAGTCGCTGCGAGTGTTGGAAGCTAATCTGCTGTAATCAACGGCTCAGCACACCACTCGTACGAGCATTATCTTTGTCTGCCTACGCTTCGACGCCCGAAAAGTACGCGCCCCTGCCGGAGCCATCGTTTCGCCAACGGATGTCTGTTTGGGGCATGATCTTGAAGACTTCGTTGGGAGAACGGTTGGTCTATCGCGGCGATTTTGCGCTCGGCACCTTAATGCGGTTCTTGCCGATCATCACGCAGATCTTTCTTTGGTACGCCGTCTTTGACGCGATCGGAGCT
>JBCCOI010000111.1:0-15034 GCA_039025515.1 Planctomycetota bacterium | reverse complement strand
GAACGCGAAGTTGGGCGTGCAGTGGCAGCCAATAACCGACATCGTACCTCCCGGCCGAATCGTTTCGTAAGCTAGGCGTTGCGCGTCGGGTAGCCCGACGAATTCGAGCACAGCATCCGCACCACGGCCGTCCGTTTGGTCACGCGTCATCTCCAAGAATGATTCCGGATCAACACTGCTTTCGACGCCATAACTTGCCGCCATTGCCAGACGTGCCGGGTTGGGATCATGCGCGACGATTCGCTCAACACCCATCTGACGCAGCATAACAATCGACAATAGTCCCACGGTCCCACAACCGATCACGGCAAAGGTGCCCGACTTTACGGACGTAAGATCGCAAGCCAGTTTTGCGCCGTAGTATCCGGTCGTCAGATTATCTCCAAGCAACAATCCCGTGGCGTCATCAATGTCATCGTCGATGCGTAGCAGCGTTCCATCGGCAAGTGGAACCCGTACGTATTCGGCCTGACCACCATGAAGTCCCGTGCCACCGGCTCGCCATCCGAACAGTTGTCCCCACGGACATCTTGATGAAAGGCCTGATCGGCAGTACAAGCACTTCCCACAACTCGTGGTGAACGGACTGCACACGCGGTCGCCGACGCGGAAGCCTTTGACGGATCGGCCAACCTCAACGACATTGCCGACAAACTCGTGCCCCATCACGGTACCCGCATCCAGCCCCGCTTCGCGTCCGAAGAAGGGGTGAAGATCACTTCCGCAAAGTCCCGCAAGCGAGACCCTGACGATGGCTTCATCGTCCCGCTCAATGACTGGGTCGGCAAGCGTTTGAGTGGAGACTTTGCCGATCGACTGGAAGCAAATTCCTTTCAAAATCCGTACGATGCTCAAGAACAGGCGTAAAGAACTAAGCCACGTCGTTCACTATCGTAGTTGTTTGCTCGCCGAGATGGGGTCCAGGCACTGTTGGAGTCCAAGCTTTACTCGTTTTCTCTCATCAGCATCGAGCCGGCGGCTGAATCTCCGGCTGATTGGGGCACCTCTTCTTCTAGCGCATCGCGAATCCACTGGGCGGTCAACCGAAGACGTGTCTCGGCGGCGGCGGAATCGCAAAGCTCGACAAGGTCGCTCGCTTCGTTGACACGCTCCCAGGCCGATTGCAACTGACCCCGCGAAAACCGAATGCGCGCCGAGCGAACCAATCGATCCACTGCAAGGTCGAATCGTTCGCCTGACTGGTAGGATACCGCCGCGTCGTCCAAGATGTCGGGAATCTCTCGGTATTGCCCAATGCATCGAAGCAATTTGATCTCGCGATCGCGATCGGCGCCTGCACAGACATACTGTTGCCGGGCATCTCGGATCAACGCGGAGACATCATACTGCTCCGCGCTCAGCGATAGATTACAAAGTTCGCTTGAAAGCTCGCGTGAACACTGCAAGTGGCTGCAACCCGACTCAATATCGAACTGGCTTATCGCGAGTCGCGCGCGAGTGAGCTCGACGCGGGCGGCGAAAGCTTGTTCGCATTCATCTTGTGCTTCATGCATGCGGTGTTTCTCTCCGATACACGTTCTTTCCAGTAGTCTGTCTTCGTCGCAATCTTCTGCTTGGCACCGAGACGAAGGGCCGCACAAGCAATTCGACCCGTCAAGCTCGCATGGCGGACAAGTCCGCGAAGCCAACTCGACGCATCGCGATGCTTCATCGAATCGTTCTTGAGAGATCGCGATCTGCGCAGACAGCAACCATAGATTTGCGGTCGACGAATTCGCGCGACACAGATCAACTTGCGCGTCGGCCAACCAATCGATCGCCTCGTTCTCGCGAGATTGCGCCGTCAAACATGCGGCCAAGTTATACGCCAGTGTTCCGCTCTCGTAGGGATCATCGATCGCCCAAGCTCGCATCAGGGCTTTGCGGTAGCTCTTTTCAGCTTCCTGCAAGTCGCCTTCATTGAATGCCACTTTCCCCGCATCAACACTGCGGACCAGGCTGCGGTCTTGCTCAACGATTTGACTAGACCGCGAGGCACATCCGCAGATCATCAGCGCCCAAAGCACTGCCGCCGAATGGATCAATGAATCGAACCGCCACCGGGTCGGGTTCATCGCACCGATCCCCCGCGAACCGACGACGGCGGGATTTGCCGCGTCCTTTGTCGATCATCGCGAGCCCCACGCAACAACCAGTGATCGCGAATGTCGCCGACCAATTCCTGAGTGTCGGTCACGGTATCGTTCACGCGTGCCGTTGTGCCGGGCAGTTCTTCGGCTTCGCCTCGCACAATCTGAACGACCTGGCGCGTTTCCTGTGTGAGCTGCTGGATCTTCTCAGCGGTTTCGCGAAGTGTTGCAAGTGTTTTGGCAATCTCTTGGGAGGTAACTTGGCCTTCGGATTTGAGCGAATTCGCGGCGGCCGAAACGCTGTCAGCGGCGCGTGTCGCCGCAATCGCGGACTGTTCAATCTCACCAACGGTCCGCCGCACATCGCGATCAATGAGTTGGTCGACGCGACTCGCTAGTTCGGTCAGTCGGTTTTCAAGGGCGACGGTCGTCGCCCGAAATTGCTCCAACGTTTCGACACCTTCCGGTCGCAGAGTTTCGCTGGTTCGCTCCACCGATTCGAACGCGGCTTGGCCCTGGGCGACGGCCGGATCGACGGAATCGTTCAGGGACCCCTTCAGCTTTCTCGCTGCCAGATCAATCGATGTGCTGGCCGCTTCAAATTCCTTCGCCATCTTCTCGACCGGATCGACGTCGCCACGAAAGCGGCTGATGAAGTCACCCGGTTCCAGTGGTTTCGGTTCTTCGATGCGCTCTTCGGATGCCTTCCGGCGAATGGTGAGGATCGGGGTGCCGACTCCAAACTTTCGATTGAGTGTCACTTCCGAATTCGTCGAGATCTGATCTTTAAACTCGGAATCGACGCCCATCTTGACTCGTACAAGGTCGGTGTCCGGCATGTAACGCAGGGATTCGATTTGCCCGATCGTTTGCCCGAGAACTACGATTTCCGTTCCGGTTCGCAAATCCGTCGCCTCCTCTTCGGTAACGAGTACGTAGAAGAAGTCTTGCGTCACAAAGAGCCGACTGAACAAGACGACGGAGACGATTGTGGTGATCAGAAGCACGACCAAGACGAACGCGCCGACGATCTGATTGGTGTAGCGAAGTCGATAGGGTTCGTTCACGGCTTCGACTCCTGGTCGCCCGCCAAGCAATCCCCCTTGACCGACCACGTCCGAGTCACCGAGGCGAATGAACCGTTGCTTTCATCGCGGTCATCCGCAAACCAAATAACGGCGACGCCCTCGGACCGAAGTTGCTCAACTGCATCGACGAATTGCGTTTGAAAGGCCTGCCCAAGGAGCCGAAACGGACGCTCAAGTAGCAACAGCTGCTTTGAACCACAAACCGCGCGGATCAGCTGACAAACTTGCAGCATCGAGGGTTCAACGAAGGCGGGGCGTTTTCGCATGCAATCGCGAATCGCCCGCGCATGTGAGCGGCAGAGGCGGTTGGTCCACTGTTGGATTTCCGCGCGAGCTTCCTTTAACTTCAATCCATGATGCATCAGTGGCAATCGCACGTTGTCGCCGACGGTCAGGTTTAGAATCCATGCCGCGCGCGAAAACACGCGTCCGATGCGGCTACGCATTTTGAAGTGACTGTCATAGCGATGACCGAGCCAGTCCGATCCGCCGAATCGAATGCTGCCCGTCGTTGGCGTCGCCAGTCCCAACAATGTCGATACGGCGTCGCGTGCATCCTGATGACGACCTAGATGGACTCTGACGAGGTCACCACCGTGAACGCGCGCACTGAAATCCGCGAACCCGATTGCGGATTCGCCGTCGCCTCGGAAAGTGACCCGCCGGAGTTCCAAAACGGGTGACGTCGATTCAGTCATCTGTTACCCGAATTGAAAGACCAGGAACTTGTCGTAGAACAAGATCGACAAAAACGCCGAAACGGCAAACACTGCGGTCAACGCGCGGATCCCGGCTCGACTGGTGACCCGGGGAACATCGGTTGTCACGTCTCGAACGCTGATGCCTTCGACGCAACAGATGGCGCCGGCGAATCCACCAGCTACCAACGTTTTTGTCGCAAAGAAAACGACGTCCGGAAAGTCAAAATTGCGAGAGATCTCGGTCAGGAAGTCTTCCCATGTATTCCGAATCGCTTCCATCCAAGCTCCGACGGCATAGCCGGTGACCACCATCGTCACCGCAATAATGACCGCCAAGCAGAACGCGCTGAACATGACCGCCAAGACTCGAGGCATGATCAAGAACGTCATCGGATCGATCCCCTGAGAGTCCAGGACGTCGACTTCCTCGCCCGCCCTCATCGTCCCCAACTCCGCGCTGATGGCAATCCCGCTGCGTCCGATCACGACCAAGCATGCGAGCAGCGGCGCGATCTCGCGAACGATGGATCTCCAAATGATTGGTGCGATGACCTCAGTCGAAACCCCAACCATATCGATCCAGATCGATGCTTGCACGATCAGCAGAACGCCCACAGCTGCGGCGGCTCGCAACGCGGCGGGAATTGCATCGACGGCGGTAAACAACATTTGCCGTGCCAGCACGGCGCGAACGGGTGGCGTCCAACTGCTCGGTCGAATAGCAAGACCGAGTGTTGCCAGCAAAACCGCGACCGTCGTCGCCGTTTTGCTCCATCGATTGACAAAAGCTCTGCCCAACGACTCGGCGATGCGGCGAATCGGTTCGTAGCAGCGGGCCGCTATCCAAGTCAGACGAGTCGTGTGAAGGGTCCGCTGTCCGGTCACAATCGTTTAAAGCGTCTGTGTTTCGGGCGTCATGCTGGGGACCGTCCCCGATCGTTTCAATCGGACGATGCGTCACCGCCGGACACGCGGAACCGTCGCAAGCGATTCAATCGTCGCTTCGGCGGAGTACGGATCCCTTTAATCCGCACGACCGGAACTTGACCGAACAGACGTCGATGATCGCATTCACCGCGAAGATTGCTCGTTTTCCAACAGCTGCGAGCATGAGCCGACGAGCGATAGCGCGAGTTCCGTGAGGCAAAGGCGTTTGTGTACAATCCTATCGGGATGTATCGGAGATTTGCTGAGGATTCGATTCATGAGCACAACCGCAAAACTGACCGGCGTCGAATTCGATTCCATGGTCGATCGTGGTGCATTCGACGATCTAGAACCGAAGAAGATTGAACTCATTCGCGGAGAGCTTCTTTTTATGAGTCCGGCGGGCCCAGTTCATGACGATCTGATCGACTTTCTCACGGAATGGTCCATTAGAAACACCGACAGATCTGTCAGCACCGTTCGTATTCAATCCGGGTTCAACTGCGATGATCACCGTCCCGAACCGGATATCGTTTGGCTGAAACCAAAGCGTTACGGCAGTAGGAGGCCAACTTCCGCCGATGTGATGTTACTGATTGAAGTTGCGGAGAGCAGTTTGTCGTCGGACCTTCGTGAGAAAGCGGAGATCTACGCCGAAGCTGGAATCGTCGAATACTGGGTCGTGGACATCCCCAATCGACGCATTCACGTGATGAGCGACATTCAGTCAAATCGTTATCAATCGATCACGATCCACACGACGTCGGATCACCTTTCGCCACAATGCCATGCGGCAGCAAAACTGTCGATCGCGGATCTCTTCGATTTTGATTGAATTCGACCTACGCTATCACACTCAGGCATTTCGCCTTGTAGAGCGTAACGAAAGCGGGAGCGGCCAAGAAGTGATAGGCATCGTTGGCATTGAAACGGGCTTCACCGACGGGCAACACCTCTTGAAGGCCGATATGCGCGACGGATGCTGTCGCGAGGATGACAAACGACGCGATGGAGAAAACTTCGTATCGCTTGTCGATGCTGCTTGGCAAGCGGAGCCCGACGTACAGACAGAATAACAGCAGCACTGTCAGGCTAAGCATGTAGTCGAGGATCGCAAAATTGAAATTCGGTTCGCTTCGGAGCGACCAATTGACGATTTGGAAGACGATGAAGGTGGTCACCACGAACGCGAGGAATTTCGTTTTAGGAAATGTCTTCAGGAACTCGTGCTTGCGTAGTTCGCGGACCCGCTCCAATACCGAGACTTCCACCCACAATGCACAGAATCCGATCGCGGAGTGATTGAGAAAGTCCAGGTCAGCCCGCAATGAATGCGAGATCGGTGGATAATGTTCGATCATGTGCGAAAGCGTCGCGATGAGATTGACGCAAAAGATCGAAATGAAGAAGAGGCTCATTGCGGAGATGCGCTTTTTCAGCTGAATACGATCCGCGCGGAGTGAGCGGATCGCCACGCAAAGAATGACGACTCCGAGTACAGCGTTTGACCAACCACCCACGAAACGCATGTTCGTCCAGTAGGCCTCAAAGGCTTTTCCAGACCACTCTGTGTAAGCGACTTCGGTTGTATTCATCGGATGGCCCGTGATGCTTGGGAGTCTAACGGCGAAACCAACGCCTTGAGTATTCTCATTCTCACTTCGTTTCGGTCATTCGAAGAGCAATCGATGCCGATCACCGCGGGACCAATTCGTCGCGTAAATTGCGAGTGAAGTGGCCAATGCCTGTTGAGCACGCCTGGCGTATGAATCCGGTGACTCGCCTTCTAGCTGCTTAAACTCGCCGATCGGGATCAATTCGACTGTGGTCCAAGGCTGAAACAATTCGATGGCCGTTTCCCAAAACAAATTGGTCGAGAGAGCCTTTGGCTGAACGAAAGACAAAGGCCGTCGATAGCGGATGGCAACTAGATAGATCGGACGCTTGAGTGCAAAAGCCGTTTTCTCAAACTTGAGCAACCCGCATTTGGTGTCCGTTACGGCACCCTCGGGGAAAAGAATCACATTGCGTTGCTTGAGTTGCTCACGTACTTGCTTGAGAAACTCACGATTGCGTCCTCGGCCATAAACACGAATCACGGGACGCGCCAGCCACTGGATTAAATTCGGTACCTCGTGCCAGACAACCGTGGCGAACTCGCGTTTTTCCGAACACGCCGCCGGAAGAATCCATCTGTCGAGATAGCAGGAGTGGTTTCCCATGAGGAATGCCCCTGATTCCGGAAAATCCAGCTTGTTCGGCAACCTGACAATGATGCCACAACACCACCGAACGAGACTTCGTCGCCACTTGCGCGGTGCAAGCATGATGATCGTGAATCCGAATAAAAACCTGCCGATTGAAAGCACGCAACCGATGGGAAGGTAAACGAGAAAAAGCAGCCAACGCATCATCGACATTGAAGCCAGGTTCAGCCGCCGTCGCCGAAACAGATCCTCGAGGGCGATGGATGATGCGTCCTCAACGTTCGTTTTGGTGAGCTCGCTTTCATTTGTGGATTCTGGCCTCTCGAGCGTCGCGATCATCATTTTACCCCGTCGGACTTGTTGAAAACTTATTGGATTCACGAACGGCTTTTGGGTTCTGGTCCGCATCCAAGATGGCGCTCATGGCCATTGGACGAAACGGAAGCTTCCACCACCACTGAATGTCTTCGACCACAATCGCTGGAAGTCCATCGCGCTCGGTGTCTTCATACCTTGGAAAGTCTGCCAGCGATCGGAAGTATCGAAGCAGTTCATGATTGCCGGACAACTTGGCAGCAAGAGTCTCGATGCCTCTGCTGGTCGTTTCGGCTCGATCCGCTTGCATCGGCGTCACGTAAAAGAAAACGTATTGCGAGTCTTCCTCAATGATGGCAAGCCATCGCCATGGCGCAAGGATCCGTGGTCGCAGATGAAGCCGATGGGTTTCCAGACCCAGCCTAAGTTGCTGTTTTCGAGCAACGATACGAGCAGAATTTTTCAACGCGACCGCGACCAACAAGTAACACGCCAGCAGAAAAAGCACGTAACCGTTCCACGTGGGGACGAGTGACAGTGCGCAGAGGATTCCAATCAATGGGTCGCTGAGAAAATGGGTCCCCAGTGCGAAACGCCGATCGCTAAACGGAAAGAAGATCCCGGTGCGAAAACTGGTCAGCAGGTCAAGGAAAAGATGTGCAAATACCGCGATCGCGTTGCACCAAACTAACGTCAGAAAGGGCAACTCACCGAACAGTAAATGGGTGAAGCACGCCGCCAGCAACGCGAGCAACGGGACGACGAAAACGTTGTGCAGCAAGACTCGGTGCCAACGCCAAGCAAGCAGCGGCTTGTTCGCGATCGCGAAAATGAAATCAAGGTCGGGAAGGAGCGAAGCGATCGTGGCCGAGACGATCAACTCGGGTTGCGGCGAACCATCTCCGATCAAGTTCGACGTGGCCACACCGATGCTGGCCCCCGCAAGCCCATGGGTGATGAGGTCCATTAGCCCACCCGCGTGCAGAGGTTATCAGTAGTTTGGGCCGAATTCGAACGATCAAGAATCCATCGCGCAGTCAGCTCGCTTCCTGATGCCTCTTGAGACGCCTTGAAGGCTTGGTCGTACCATCGTTCTCGTAGTGTGTCGTTCTCGAGAAACGCCTTGACATGTTTGACGGTGTCGGAGACGTCCAAGCTGCCGGTTCCCGCGCCGAACTTGTGCAACACATTGAGGCATTCCGCTTCATGAACATGCCAATCGAAACCAACGACAGGCGTCCCCGCCGCCAGCGCTTCGGTCATGGTTTGCGGGCTCAGCCGAATGAGAGCCAAGTTTGCCTGCCGCATACGTTCTGGGATGTCGTCGACATAACCGTGGACGCTGACTCGGCCGGTGCCCTGATACTCTTTGTCGAGTCGAGACTTCAGTTTCTCATTCCGGCCACAAATCACATCGACTTGAATGTTGTGGCGGTTCGGAAACTTCAAGAGCTCATCAATCAATCGCCGAGCTTTATTCTGGCTGCTTCCTTCCAACCCCATGACCATCACGATCTTGAACGCTTCATTTTCCGCTTCCACGGTTTTTGATGAAACCGATTCGGGCATCCGGCATGGAAGCATCGGGAGCCTTATGACTCTCTTGCCGGCGGAGGCCAACTTGCGAAAGGCGATATCAGATGCTGCCAGATAGAGGTCGGCTTCGGCAACCCAATTCGCATGAACGTCATAGTCCGTGACGCAAACGACAGTGAATGGTCTTCGTCCCATTCCATTCGCCAGGGGCTCCAGGCACTGCGCCGATGCATGGTGGACGGCGACGACGATATCAGGTTCCTTCGATGCTTGACGCTCTTCAACGGCGCGGAAAAGTGGCTTCACGAAGGAAGGCAAGAGACGCTTCCAAACTCCGCGAATAAGCCATTTTCGATCGGTTGTTTGATAAATTGCCCTCCAAATCGTTTGCGAATTCGCCCTGATCTTGGAGAGGGTCGGCCACAGCTGAAGCCTTCGCGTTTGGTAGACGTTAAGGATGTCTGCTTCCAAGTTGGCGTGCCTTCGCATTCCATCAATCATCGATTGTGCGACTGCGTTATGACCGCCTCCGCTGTCGGAGGACAGGAAAAGGACTTGAAGTGTCGGAGACATTTCGTTCATCGATTGCGTTTCCAGACGGGTTTCCGTTGGAGCTGAGTTGATCGTCACTCGGACTCTCGGGAGATTCGAGTAGCGTGATGGCCAAGCCTTCTACTTCCAGATAACGATCCGCCTCACCGAGGGGCCAAGCGTTTTCGACAGAGCATTCAGACGCGGCCGCTTGCTCGATGACCAGGGAGAGCGATTCGCGATCCATGTCCGGGGAATCGCATACTGCACGCCCGTTCTGCGCCAGTTCCCTCAGAAAGCAGCCGCTTATGCGATGCGTTCAACGGTAGCGAGCGGCTTGCCAATGACAGTGTTTGGGAAACAACCGCTAAACCGCTCTTGCGGAGACCAAGAAGTCAACGACTCGCTGGCGATAGAAATCGCTTTTGAGAGTCGCCGGACAGTGGAGAGAGTTGGGGAAAAATCCTAACGAGCACGCGCAGAAGGTTTGCGGCGCTTTCGAAATTGATTCGGGTTTTGCGCTTGGCCGGTGATTTCGTAGAGGAACTGACTCGGAATCGTCGGATGGGGCTTTCCCCACTTTCGCCGTGTCAGCGCCATCGACAAAGTCAACTTTTCTTGGGCACGCGTGATGCCGACGTAGCACAAGCGCCTTTCTTCTGCGATGTCGTCATCGTTTCCCGACTTGACGCTGCGGCGGTGAGGCAACAACCCTTCCTCCATCCCCACCATGTAGACGACGGGAAACTCCAATCCCTTCGCGGCGTGCAACGTGAGAAGCCAAACTGCGTTTTGCATCGCCAGCTTGTCTTTCTCGCTTCCCATCTCTTTGCCGGAAAGCGCGATGTCGGAAAGAAAGCCCGTCAGGTCTGGGTCGGTCGCTTGGTCTTCGTAGGAGGAAAGTGCACTTGCGACTTCCCCGAGCGAATTGGTGCGGTTCTGACGTTCCTCGGGTTCGTCGTAGAGTCTTGAAATTTCATCGGCGTACGCCGTCCGCGCCAGCAAGGTTTCCAATGAGGCGGACAGTGATTCCGACTTTGCCCGCTGATTGACGTCCTGCCACAACGACTTCAATTCGTCGACGCCACGCTTTGCTTGCGGCGAAAGTTCCGCGACCGTCGCTGGGTCTTGCATGGACTGCCACACGGGAACGCCCGCCGCGACGGCACGTTCGATCAGCAGTTTGACGCTCTTCGGGCTCAGGCCACGTGCCGGCGTATTAATGATCCTCAACAAGGCGACTTCGTCGTTCGGCTGATCGATCCACTTCATGTAGGAGATGACGTCTTTGACTTCTCTCCGGTCGAAAAACGACTGGCTGCCCAGCATCACATAGGGCACGTTGGCTTTTCGAAGTTCGGTTTCAAAAAGTCTCGGTTGTTCATTCGTGCGGAACAGGATCGCGATATCTTTCGGCTGCACGTGTTCATTGTCGATCAGGTGCTTGATCTCAGCGATAACCGTTTGCGATTCAACGATTTCGTCTTTGTGTTGTGCGATGCGTGGACGAATTCCGTCAGGCCGAGACGGCAGTAGCGCTTTGTCGTGTCGTTCCTTGTTGAAGCGAATGAGCCGATTCGCCATCTCCAAGATCGATCCACAGCTGCGATAGTTGGATTCCAGACAAACAATTTTGGCGTCCGGCCAATCGTCTTTGAAGTTCAGAATGTGAGTGACATCGGCGCCGCGCCAAGCGTAAATGGACTGGTCATCGTCACCTACGACACAAAGATTTCGATGCCGGCCGGCAAGATGCTTCGTGATCCGGTACTGGCTGCCGTTGGTGTCTTGGTACTCATCCACCAAGACGTGATCGAAACGGCCGGCTTCCGCCGCGCGGATGTCGGCGTGTTGTTCAAAAAGGATTTCGGTTTGCAGCAGGAGGTCATCGAAGTCCATTGCACCTCGGCTGCGAAGCCCTTCTTGGTACCGACGGTACGCAGACGCGGCCAGGTGCTGCTTGTCCGTGCTGGCCATCAACGGCGCATCGGCAGCAAGCACCGACGCGTTCTTCCACTTGCTGACTTCGTTGAGAAGATCGGAGGGCTTCAACGCAGTTCCGGGCAGCCGTAACTCACGCAGGATTCCTCGGGCGAGTGATTCTTGTTCGCCGCGATCGTAGATGGAGAATTTTGCCGGGTACCCCAGAGCCGTCGCGTGCTTTCGAAGGATTCGAACACAATGTGCGTGAAAAGTGCTGATGGTGGGCTCGGGACGCTTTTCACCCTTTCGACGGCGACGCTTCTTATGACCCAGAAGCTCGCCGACGCGTTCCTTCATTTCGCCGGCGGCTTTGTTGGTAAATGTGACCGCGAGAATCCGATCCGGTGCCGTGCCGTGCCGAATCAAGCTGGCGATACGGAAAGTGACGACGCGCGTCTTCCCAGTGCCCGCACCGGCAAGAACCAATAGCGGACCGGAGAGCGTATTCACGGCATCCGCTTGGGCCGCGTTGAGTCCGTGTGCCAACGAAGATCCTTTCTAGCGGATGGCATCGCGGTCGATGACGGGGTCCGCGGATCCCGTCGCGAGCAACACCAGACTTCCTTGCTGAATCCGATTGGAATTCATCATCGTACGGTTAAACGGAATTCCGTAGCAGGCATAGACACCAGTCGATGTATTTAAAACATAGACGACGGAACTGCCGACCGGGTTGCTATTGCTGTTGGGCATGTCGGCCAATCCTGTCGCCATCATGTATTGTGCATTCTTGTCGCTTCCGAGTGCGTCATGAACGTTGATCGTGAAGAGTCCCAGAAATTTGCCAAGTCGCGGATACATCACCGAGCATTGCAGCAAGCCGCTGTTGTGATCGAGGACGAACAGCCCTTCCGAGCGGTCGCTGACAAAGCCCGTCGCCATCGAAAACTTCTCGCTGGTGACAGCTGCCGTCGCGTCGATCGGAGGGAGCGTAAAACCGCCGGCCGGCGTAATCGAAGCTTGCTCCCGCAACGAGCTTGCTTGGCCGGCAAAGTAGGCCGCCGCAAAAACGCCGAGTGCCGCAACCGACCCCAGCAGCCAGATTGCTGCTCGCGAACGAGTTGCTGCCCGCGAAATCGTCGATGACTGCGATTGCGCCGGAGCCGATTCGGGCTGGGCTTCGTACTCGTGCGTTTCCGGATTCGAAGAGACTTGGTTGGCCATGCGAAAAGCTCCGCGTGCAGAAGGATTGAGCGTTCGGCTACCGAAACGGTTCAAGAGACGGGGAATTGTAGCGCGACTCGATCGAATTTACGATTGGCAGCCACGCGAGATTGATGAAGCGGCGTTTTCGTCATCCGCGTCACCGGAATTGTCGCCCTTCCCCTCCATCAGGTCAACAAAACTATCATGGGCCTCAATGCCCCACTCAACCGAAAACTTCGTATGGCGCTCGTCGGTGGCGGTGCCGGTTCATTCATCGGCCGCGTCCATTCCATCGCAGCCTGCCTAGACAATCGTGCGGAACTCGTCGCCGGGGCACTCTCGAGCAACCCCGAACGTGCGAAGGCATCCGCGCCCGACTACGGGATCGCCGAGTCGCGGGCGTACACCAGCTACAAGGATCTTCTCGATTCTGAGTTGGCGTTGCCGGAAGATCAACGCATCGATTTTGTCAGCATTGCCACGCCTAACCACGTGCACTTCGAAGTCGCCGAGGCTGCGGTTAAAGCCGGTTTCAACGTCATTTGTGATAAACCGATGACGTTCGATCTTGCCGAAGCGGAAAAGCTTCTCGAAACCGTAAAAGCGAGTGACGTCGTTTTCGCACTCTCGCACAACTACACGGGCTATCCGTTGATTCGACAGGCGCGCGAGATGATTCTCAGCGGCGAACTCGGCGAGATCAACGCGATCCGTTCGCAGTACATCCAGGGATGGCTCAGGACTTCGCTGGAGTCGACGGACCAGAAACAGGCGGCATGGCGAACCGACCCGAGCAAGAGTGGTGCCGCCGGAGCGTTCGGCGACATCGCGACGCACGCGTACAACCTTGGTCGCTATATGACGGGCTTGTTGCCCGATCAAGTGAGCTGCCATTTGAAGACCTTCGTGGAAGGACGCCGGCTAGACGACTACGGCACCGCCGTGATCCGTTATGACAACGGAGCACTCGGCACGGTGACGGCGTCACAAATCAGTCACGGCCGTGAAAACGATCTCGAGATCGAAATCGATGGCACGAAGGGTTCGCTTCGATGGCGTCAAGAAAATCCGAACGAGATGATCTACAGGGAGAACGGAAAGGCACATCAAATCCTGACGCGCGATCCGAATGCCCCCTTCATGAATTCACTTGGAGGCGCGGCGTGCCGTCTGCCTTCCGGTCACCCAGAAGCATTCTTCGAAGCCTTTGCCAATGTATACGTTGCGGCCTTTGACGACATGGCCAAGCGTGCGTCCGGCGAAGCCATTGAACGCCGAGACACGACCTACACCAACTGCTACGACGGCGTCGAAGGCATGTTCTTCATCCAGCAGTGCGTTGCCAGCAGTGCCGACAACGCGGCATGGCTCCCCCTCAAGCACGCCGCCGCGCGACGATAGTCGTGCCCGATCTGAAACATCGTGCCAAGATCTCTCCGGCGAGCATGGCCGTCATCGTGCCCGCCGCCGGCAGTGGTCGCCGTTTCGGCGACCGACGGAACAAACTGTTTGCGATTCTTGATGGCAAGCCTCTTTGGATGCACTCCATCCTGACGCTTAGTTCGAATCAGGTCGTTGGCCGCATTGTTTTGGCCGTTGCTCCCACTGACGAGCCGACGTTCTCGGAACAGGCAGCTCAATTGAATGTCCCGATCGCAGTAGACATCGTGCTGGGAGGTGAAGAACGTCTCGACAGCGTCAACGCTGCTCTTAGCCATGTTGTTGAGAAGGATGCGATCCGATGGGTTGCAGTTCATGACGCTGCAAGGCCTTTAGTTTCGGCAGAAGATCTTGACCGCGTCTTTGCGAAAGCAGCCGAATCGGGTGCCGCGATCCTGGCCGAACCCGTCGCATCCACCGTCAAGCGAACACGCAATGGGGGTGTCTCATGCGAAACACTTGACCGAAGTGAACTTTGGTTAGCACAGACGCCTCAGGTCTTCCGCAAGGATATCTTGGCACGGGCGTACGAACGACATCGTGGACGCCACGCGACCGACGACGCGGAGCTCGTTTCACGTGGCGGAGTGAACGTTGCCATCGTTGCCGGATCGACAAGCAACTTGAAGATTACATTTCCGTCTGATTTGGCCATCGCCGAATCAATCCTGCAGCAGCGTCAACAAGCTTGACGGCATCGCAACACGTCACACCAGCAAAACAGCGTGCACCTCATGCCCGAAGAAAACCTCCTCGATGAACTCGCTTGGCGTGGACTCATTCAGCAAACGACCGACGAACCGGAACTTCGCAAGCTGCTTGGCGGGGGCATGCAAACGGTGTACATCGGTTTTGATCCGACGGCGTCTTCGCTCCACGTCGGTTCGTTGATGCAACTGATGTTGCTACGCCGATTTCAGCTCGCCGGACACCGGCCCATCGCCTTGGTCGGCGGCGCGACGGGAATGATCGGAGACCCAACCGGCAAGAGTGCCGAACGCAATCTGCTTTCCGCCGAACAGCTTGAAGAAAACATCAAGGGCATTGAAGCTCAGATGCGGCAGTACCTT
>JBCCOI010000110.1:0-15069 GCA_039025515.1 Planctomycetota bacterium | reverse complement strand
GTCACTTGTCGCCTCGGAGAGCGTTCTCGCAAGCAGGTGAAACTCGTTGTATCGATCAAACTCCAACTCATCAAACTCCTGATGAGCTTCATTTCCGTTGGCACTGTGGGGACTGGCAAGCATCGACGTCCAGCGATTGCCGCCACTCGAATGCTCGGGCGTCAACCCTACGCGATTGAGGTCACCCTGCTTTAACGCCTCAATGCTGTACCGCGTTTCGATATCGTCGGAGACGCCTCGCAAGCGAGACAACGCGACTTGTAGATCATCGATTTGGCTGCCGAAGTCGCCGAGCCGCTGCGCGAAGGCGCTTCGGTTGATGATCATTTCACCAACCAGTCGAACCATTTCATCGAGCCGGCTGAGTGGAACTCGAATGTGCGATTCGGACTTGGAACCGACGAGGGAAGCATTCGCCGTTTGCTCCGCCGGTTGTGCTTGTTCCTTAATGGCTGCGGTGGCTGGCTCGTCTTTGGGCGGTTTGTCTTCCAAACGGGCCGGTTCGACGTGCTCTGTCGGTGCAGCATCTGCGGAAGGATTCTCGATCGTTGGACTTGCAGCGGTGCCGTCGAGCTGGGCGAGCAATGCCTCATCGTCGTCATCATCATCATCGTCATCGAAGTCGACGCCGAAGGCAGCAAGCGCCGCTCGCATCTCCGGATCGTCCTCGTCATTGAAGTCGAGTGCATCATCCTTGAGGTCAGCTACAATCGCTTCTGATGATGGCGGCGCAACTTGTCCGGCTCCGGGCAGCAACATCTCATACTGCTGGAAGAGCTGTGCAATCGATGTCGTCATCGTGTCGATGTCACACGACTCGGCCGTCAACTCTTGGATGCGATCGGTCGTGGATAGGAAGAGCAACGTCATTTCAGACGTCGAGGGTTTTCCGTTGTCGGCCAAGTGGTCGAGCAGGTCTTCCATGCGGTGGGACAGCCGAGTGACCGATTGGACGCCCACCGCACCGGCTGCTCCCTTCAGGGTATGAGCCGATCGCCGAATGTCAGCCAAGGCAACCGAGTCGCCTCCGTTGACTTGCAAACGGTCCAAGCCGTCGTAGATCGAGCGAAGGTGATCTTCTGCTTCCTCGCTAAAGATCTCTTGCAACTCTGGGGCGACGGACTGGCCCTCGAGAAGCATCGCTCGGATCGTTTCGATTTCGCCCGCTAAGGGCGTATCATTGCTGGACATATTGAATTCGAAGATCGATGGAAAACCGCGCGAGGCGGAGTTTGGCGTCAGTGAGGCTACGAGATCCCGCAAGTACTCGTAGTCGCAAGCAAGATCAGTGACCTAGACTGAAGGTTGCTCCGTGTCGTCGCCTAACAAGGCCGAACCATCGAAGGATTGAGCGTCGAAGTCGTCGATTCCAAAGGAACCTTGCTCATCAGCAAACTCAGCGGACGCCGCAACCATAGCTGCAGCCGCAGCCATATCTTCTGCCAAGGCGAGTTCAGCCGAATCGAGTTCCACGTCGCTCTCAATGTCGGTCGCCGGATCGTTTTCCTCGTCGACACGGAATTGTGAGACCGAATCACGTAGTTCATTTGCGAGGTCGGCAAGCTGACCCACACGATCGGCTGCCGACTGGCTTTGCGAAGCCGCTCGATACGTCGTTTCGGAGATCGAACCCATCGTTCCCGCAATTTGCCGTGCGGCACCCGATTGGCTTTCCGTTGCGGAGGAAACCTCCGCGATCAGGTCGGCCAACTGGGCGGAAACGCGGTCGATTTCAGAGAGCGTTGCACCCGCTTGAGTCGCAAGCTGCGATCCTTCGACCACTTCACGAGTCGACTCTTCCATGTCGGTGATTGCATCACTCGTTTCCGTTTGAATTGCCTTAATCAGCGTCGCAATCTGTTTTGTTGCATCGTTGCTTCGTTCAGCGAGACGCTCGACTTCTTCCGCAACGACCGCAAAACCTTGACCGGCGTCCCCGGCCATTGCCGCTTGAATCGAAGCGTTCAACGCGAGGATACTTGTTCGGTCCGCGATGTCGGCAATCAACTGAACGATTTCACCGATCTCCTGCGAAGATTCGCCAAGACGCTTGATCCGTTTCGACGTCTCCTGCACCTGGTTTCGGATTCGCTGCATGCCGTCAACCGTATCAGATACCGCTTGCAAACCATCAGAAGCTGACTTGCGAGCCTTAGCAGCAACGTCGGCACTCACTCGTGTCTTATCCGCCACTGACTGGATGGATGCGGTAATCTCGCGAACCTGGTTGCTGGTCGTCGAAATCTGTTCGGCCTGCCGAGCGGAGTCGTTCGACAGAGCACCCGAGATTTCGCGAACAGTACTTGCCGATTCACTCACTTGGTTGGAAGCCGACTCTACACGCTTAACCAGGCCACGAAGCTGACCGATCATGAAGTTGACCGAGCCGGCGATCGGACCGGTCATGTCTTCGCGAACCTCTGCGCTAATCGTCAAGTCTCCGTCCGCGATGTCTTCCATTTCGCGAACGAGTTCGAAGATGGACTGTTCGATTTGGTCGCGTTCTTCGCGCGACTGAATCAGCGACAGCGTGTTGTCACACATCGCGTTGAGTGCGACTGCAACGTCACCGAGTTCGTCGTTCGTTACGACGTCGGCACGTGCGTCAAAGTCACCGATCCCGATCTGCATCAACATGTCGTTGATTGCTTCAGCCTGACGCGTGATGCCCTGAGCAAAATAGATTGCGCAGAAAAGGCCACCAAGCAGTCCCAACGATACGATCAAACCGGCGTTTCGAAGCATACCTGAAGCGGTAATCGGCTGTTTGACTTCTGCGTAATCGATTTCCGACAGCAGGGCCCAACGAATTGGATCACTGACGCCCTCGATGCCCGGATATACCGTGATCGGAGTCCAGGAAGAGAGCACGGGGGTTCCTCGGTAGTCATTGATCAACGCCGTTCCACTTTGTCCGGCCAATGCAGCGTTCGCCGCATCGGTGTTGACGATGAGTTGGTCGTTCATGATTGCCGTAGCAATTCCCAGCTGATCCACAAAGCGGCTCTCTGATCGGAAGAGTTTGTCCGCCCCGACCGCATAGGTTTCACCCGATTGTCCAAGTCCCGTACGCTCACCCATGATTTCGTTGATCCGCGCGATCGGCATTTGGAAGATCGCAACGCCGATTTTTGTGTCCCCGTCAAAAATCGGTGAAGAGATGAAGCTGGCAGCACTCTCGTAGGAAGGCAAATACGGCTCGTAGTCGACAAGGAAGATGTCGTCTGGGTTTTCCGCGGCAGCGGCCATTCGGAAGGCGCGTCCGAAGTTCGTTTCCGAGTAAGGCCCGTCGATCAAAGACGTTGTGAAGTCGAGTTCCTTATAGACGGAGTAGACGATGTCGCCGGACTCGAGATCGCAAAGGAAGATGTCGTAGTAGCCGAACTGCTTGAGGTAGTTGCGGACGATGGGGTGATACTTGCCGTGCAACTCGTTGTACCGCGTTGCATCTTCGCCGCGGTCAAGCTCTTCCTTGCTACCGAGTGGATTCGGGTTTCCCGAAATGTATTGGTTCTGAAGGTAGAGTGTGTCTTGATCCAATCCGGCCAACTGCGCTTCCACCGGTGGCTCGAGGCCCGTTTGTTGCTTGTATTCTTCGGTGAAGTCACCCGCATAGTAGGCTTCGAGGTTCGCAGCGATTTCGTCCCAATTGGTGACCGACGCTTCGCTGCTCGCATCACGAAGAGCTTCCGGGAACTGACGCATCGCGTCGACGATCATCGAGTTCTCGCTGAAGGTCTCGATTTGCTTGTTGATCGTATCGAAGTAACTTTCGACTTGGTTGGCTTTGATAGTTCGAACGGATTCGAGTTGACGATTGGCCTGATCCAAAACCCCGCGCGATGCAGATTGATACATCACGATACCCAGAATGACCAACGGGACCAGAGCGACTCCGAAAAGAGTGAGCAGAAGCTTTGCGCGAATCTTGGTCGCGATTGCCTCGACAGGCGCCCAAGTGCGGAATCGTTCCGCAAGCGATTGAGTGGAAGACATGATGGATCAGTCCTAGGAGCGAAGGGTGGGAACTTGGATCGGGTGGGATAGGCTGTTGATTTCAGTCCTGCATGAAAGGTTGCATGTCCGGGTGGGAAAGCAACTCATCAGGCTGAATGAGCAAGATATGGCGTTCGTTTGCACGAACAATTTCTGGTGCAAACGCGGCAAGCGGTGCTTTCAAGTCATCAGGGCGTTTCGTAATGCCCTCTGAAAAGGCACGGATTCCAATCACGCGATCCACGACCAAGGCGGTTGTCGCGTTGTGTTTTTGGCTGTGAACGATGATGACTTTTTGCCCGAGCAGGTCACCGGAAGCTTGCGCGCCCGTGAGGGTCGCGAGGTCGGTTACGGAGACAATCTCCCCTCGGACGTTCGCAATTCCCAGGCACCAATCGGGTGTTCGCGGGAGTGGTGTGATATTGGGAAGTCGTTCTATCTCGGTAATCCCAGAGAGCGGAAACGCGGCGAGTTGTTCCGCAATTTCAAAGATGACGTAGCGAGTTTCTTCCGAGCTAGCGATCGCCGTCGATGTGTTTTCCGGGTCGTTGCTGACCGCGTCGCCGAGTGACTCGATTGCTCCATCGAGTTGACTCACAAGGTTCTGAAGGGTTTTCGCATCCGACTGATCGGCGGCGGTGGCTTCGCTGGTTGATTCGATCGCTTCTTCGCCGAAAGCAGCCGCCATCGCGGCAAGCAACTCTGGATCATCGTCCAGGTCACCATCATCATGAAGCGGAAACTCAGCCATGATCGATTCGGTCTTAGGAGGTCAACTGATGCCGAACACTCAAGTGGACGCATAACGCGTGCCTTGCTCAGCCATGTGCGTCTGGCCGAGTAGCGTGATTCGGTGGGAAGGCGGGGTGGGGTGGAATGCTTCAAGTGCATCCCGGCGGGGTGAGCGATGAAACCACCTAGGTCTCATGCTGTGTGCGTGTATTTCGTGCTTTACGTGAACGTACGTTAGGGTTAGCCCTGAGGCATTATTATTCCGTCAATAGTCGTTCAAGCGATTCCAACAACTCGTCGGCTTCGAAGGGCTTGGTGAGATACACATCAGCTCCTTGACGTCGGCCCCATTCTTGATCGCTCGGATTGGCCTTGCTGGTCAGCATGAGGACTTTCGCTGAACCGCCGTTATTGGACTTCAAGTGTCGGCAGACCTGGAAGCCGTTCTTTTTGGGCAGGATGACATCAAGCACAACTGCATCGGGTTGATGTGACTCAAACAAACGAAGTGCATCGTCGCCGTCGTCTGCGGTGACAACGTCGTAACCTGCTTCCGCAAGCATTCCTTGTGTCACACGGCGGGCGGTTGGACTGTCGTCGACGACTAGCACACAGGGTGGAAGGTTCATCGATTACCACTCGGTGCGAAGTTCGTTCAAAATCGGTTCAAGGCTCTCCTCGAGTTGATTGGCGGTGGTCGCCGACTGCTCCAGCCGGGCGAGTCCACTGCCAACGGACGTTGCCACGGCATCGGCGATCAGTTGTCCACAATCTCGATGGGCGTCCGCAATTTCGTCGTTGGATGCAATGGAACGGCCGAGCATTTTTCGTAGTGGACCCCAAGTCTGACTCGTCGCAAGATCGATCACACGTTGCGTGGCCTTGTAGCATTCGGCAATCACCTTGTAGACGTCCCCGAGGGCGTCACCGCTGACATATCCTTCCGAAAAATCAACAAGAGCGAGGAGGATCTTATTGCCGATCACCGCGGATTCACCGAGATAGCCTGATTTGCGTTCGTTCGACGCATGCTCAAGCAGTTGCTCTACGGAACCGATCACCTCAACGCAGGCGGATTCCAGGAGGATGCGTTCGTTGGTTGACAACTCGCCTTGCGAGATAGCACTGGAGTTTCCCCGCGAGAGGACTGCAGCCAGATTGGATGGGTCGTTTGACATCGCCCTGTGCCAGAAGGTGGTTCGAAGTGTTTGTTGGCAAGTTTGCCCGAAGTGCCGAAAGCGGATCGCGTGAACAGTCTCAAGTGATCAGTCGAATGCGACGCTCGCCCTGCGGCTGCAGTGTCGCGACTATGCGGTTTCGGTCGTTTGAAGTGCGTACTGACGTACCTTGTCAATCAAGTCGTGTGACTCGAAAGGCTTTGTGATGTAGTCCGCACAGCCGACCATCTGTCCCCGCACCTTGTCGAAGACACCGTTCTTACCTGAGAGCATCAGAACGGGAATGTGCCGGGTTCGCTCGTGCTTCTTGACGAGCTTGCAAAGCTTGTATCCCGTGATTCTGGGCATGTTGATGTCAGACAGAATCAACACGGGTAGTCGCTCAGCCAGAAGATTGAGTGCAGCGACGCCATCGGCGGCCGTCGTTACTTCATAGCCGACACGCTCCAGTGTCATCGAAACGAGCTTTCGCACGGTTGGACTATCGTCCACTGCCAAGATAAGTGGCCGATCTGCGTCGCCGGAGTTTCCGCCCTCATCGAAATTCGCATCGGAGGATTCGGCACTCGTGTTTTCGCTTTCGGCGACTGGTTGATCGTCTTGTTGTTGAGCTTCAATCTCGACGCCTGGTTCAACGGTTTCGGTTGACTCCGGACGGTCAAACAATTCGGCGGGTTCGTCGCCTTCGGTCGTTTCAGAAATCGCGGCAGTTTCACCTTCGAGCTCTTCGACTTCGAATCGTGATTCGGTTTCCTCAATCAGATCATTCATCTGACCAAGGATTTCGGCTTCGAGTCCTCGGGCTGAATTGCCCTCCGGAGCTTCTTCGGTGTCTACCGCCTGTGGACCGTCGTTCGATTCGGCGAGTACATCTTCTGAAACCTCCTCAGCGGCACCCGTTGCGACGTTTGGCTCTTCAGAAAATGTCTCGGCGGGGGTCGCTTCAACATCGATCGCATCAATCGGCCCAAAGTCGATACCGCTAAGCTGCTGCGTGCGCTCAATACTTGACTGATCCTCAAATGCGGTTTCGACGGCTTCAGCATCTCCAGCGAACTCGGCCTGTTCGACGTCTGCAACGGCGGCTTCGACCTCCGTCTGAGGCTCGTCTGCGGACTCTGCGGAAACGCCATCTTCCAAGACAGCCGTGTCATCATCTTCTTCGTCCGCAGAACCGAGCTCTTGAGCTGGCTCGTCGTCCGACCCCGAGGATCTCTCGATCTCGGAATCGAACTGGCCCATGACCTCGTCGGAATTCGGTGTTGCGACTTGCTCGTCAGTGGTGGATTCGTCAAATCCCGCATCGCAATCGTCCGAATCGAAACTCAACTGGTTTTCTTCAGCATCCTCAGCTCGGAAAGCTTCAGCATCAGTTTCGTCCTCCGATGCTGGTAGTCCGTCGATAACGTCTACGATCAATTGCTCTTCTGAGTCCGTCTGCCTTTCGAGCTGTTCCCGATCAGCATCCGAGTTGCACTCCTGCGTGACGGACTCAGGCTCCCAGTCGAGAAGATGTTCCGCCCAAATTAACCCGGCGAGTGCCACTTCATTGTCGGGATCGATTTCAAGAGCTCGGTTCAGAGCGTTTGTGCAACTTTCTGGCGATTCGGCTAACCAACCTTGCCAAATCCATGCGTCAGCGGACCTCGACAGTTCAGGCATGATCGCTTCGAGGTCGATCTTTGCCATCGCTCGATTTCCATCGAGAGCGGCTTCAGTAATCTGGCGCAGCTGCGTGCGAGCGTCGTGCTGGGTCATCGTTGTGTGGCCGAAAGTTGGGCGGGATACGGGCAGGTAGGTGAGGAGTGCACGCATCGACATCCCAACCCTGTCGTCACCATCAACAATGACTCAGAGCTAGCCCACACGTGCGCGAGTGGTTGGTTGAGCGGGCCATCGGGTCCGCTCGTCATACCAATTACTTTTTCTGGTACTGGTCGATTCCTTCGTCCTTCCAGACCTTTAGGGTCTTTGTGTCTTTGTCGACGATCTTCACGCCAATTGCATTGACGGGATATTCGTATCGCTTCTGGATTTCAATCCAGTTCTTCTTGATGTGCTCTGGAACGGCCATCGTGGACTCTCCGGGGGGGTGGGTCGGACACTGAAACGTGCGTCGCAGAACCGACAAGGGAAGGCGAAAAGTGTTGTCTTAGGTTGAGTCTGTGGCCGCAGGGCTGAAACAATCGCGCAAGGCGTCAATTTCCGAACGGAGTTGGTCGACAGAGCAGGGCAAGGCACCGCCGAGGCCAACCGCAGTGTGCTGAATTCCAGACGCGATCACGTTCTGCGCAACTTCGGCAACGTCGTCGAGCGTCACGTCCTCGATTTTCGCGAGCATTCGTTCGGTCGGGATTGTGTTTCCGAAATAAAGCTGCTGAGTCGTTAGTCGACCAACGCGCGTCGAGATCGAATCGTTGGCGAGGAATGCTTGGCCTCGCACTTGCATCTTTGCTTTCCAAAGCTCTTCTTCGGTAATCGCGTTTTCTTCAAATGCGAGCTCTACCAATTCGCCAAAGACTTTTTGAAGGCAGCTCATTGCCGTGGCCGGTGTGGTTGAGACGTCGATGGCCAACGCACCACCTCGTCCGTAGGCGTGCCAGCTTGCCGAGGCCGCGTATGCCAGGCCGTTCCGTTCACGTAGCTCCCGATAGAGACGTGAGCTCATGCCGCCACCGAGCAACGCGGTCAACACATGGAAGGCATAGCGGTTCGGATACTGATAGGTCGGCGTGGGAAGCATGACGTTCACCAAGCAGCTTCTCTGGCTACTCGGGCGAATCACGACGCCACCTCTGCTTGCCGCCGGTTGTCGATCGACTCTCTGATCGACGCCGCTAATCTGCCAGAACGAGTCATTGGCGAGTTCAACAAAGTTGTCATGATCGATTTGACCCGCCGCGGCAACGATGATCCGGTCGCCGGTGTAATTTCGATTCACGAATCGAAAGACATCTTCTGTTCCCAGTTGCGAGATCGATTCGCGAAAACCCAGAATGCTTCGACCCAGTGGATCATTGGCCCAAAGCATGTCCTTCAATTCGGAGTCCAAGGCCGCCTCCGTCTCGTCCTCGTGCGAGTCAATCTCGTGTCCGATGACATCCAGCTCATTTCGTAGACGATCAGGTGAGAATCGGGAATTACTCAGAAGGTCTCCGAGCAGATCCATCGCATACGTGACGTAATCCGCCGAGATGCTGGCGAACAGGCAGGTGTAGTCGCGAGCGGTGAAAGCTCCGAGCTGGCCTCCCGCCGTGTCGATCAACTCGGCGATTTGCTGTTCACTACGCGTTTCTGTTCCCAGAAACAGGGCATGTTCGCAAACGTGTGCAAGTCCCCGTTCGGACTCGGTCTCGTCCTGTGGTCCGGCGTCGACGAGCAACGAAATGCCGACGCCATGCATCTGCGGCATTTCTTCGGTGAGAACGACAATGTCGTTGTCGAGCCTGCTGGATTGCACTTTGCTCATCACAATGGTTGCCGTTGCGTACGAAAGCCTGCTGTGCGATCCCTGCCCGAGAGGGCTTACCACGCAACGTGAGTGCATGCGAAGAAATTGAGCGACAGAATGTCGGCAAATCCCAAAGTGTTGACCAAACAGACTCTTTGATGCTTTTTCACCTCACGAGACTTGTCGCAACCTACGTTTGAACACGGACCGGTCCGTGCAGTCAGGTGACCGCCTCTCCAACGTTCTCACCCGCCCGAGTTTTTACGCCATGGCCTCACCCCAGTATCGCAACAATCAAGCCACCAACGTTTGTGTTCTGTTCGCTCTCGTGGCATCAGTTGGTCTCGTCGCACTCAATTTTCGATCCAATCAAACCATCGCAGAAGTAGAGACGGCTGAAGAGCAAGTCGTCGACGCAACCGATCTTGCTGACGGGCAGGTGATCAATCCCGTCGTTCACCAAGTTCGACTTTCGGAAGCAACACTACGACTGCGGGAGCGAGCTCAAGCGGCTAAGCAAAACGCTACTCAACCGAATTGGACAGAAGACGCGCAGACAGCAGAGGACTCCCAGCCAGCAGCGAGCGACGAAACCGAGCAATCGACCTTCGCGAAATCGGAACAATCGCCGCAGAATCCTCAAGCGAATGAGCCCTCTTCCGAATCGGAACCAGCGGGGACAGCTTCCGACGAAAACGAGCCAGAACGATCAACGGCAGATTCCCAACCTGGCACGCCCGAGCAAGCCAGCTCTGGTGAAACATCGTCACCGGCGAGTGATTCGAATCCATCGGTGGCCGAGTCTCAATCGGATGCGTCCACCGGTCAGGCTGAACCAGTACAAGAAACCCCAGCAGTAACGGCTGACGCTGACGTTTCCGAAGAATCCGGAGAACAAGACGCATCAGACGGTGCTGAGGTCACAGAGACGAACGGCCTGGTGATTTACCACCGCGATTCGAACAGCAGCACGATCACCCTGATGGTCGACGGGAGCGTTCGCCAGATTCGCGTCGGCGGTAAGTTGGAGCTCGAAGGTCAAGGTCCTTGGTCGATTCGTTTCATTCGCGGCAACCAATATGCGACGGGACCGCTTGAAACAGCAGCCGGTCAATACTCGATCGTTCGAACCGGAACGGCTTGGCGGTTGGATCCGACCGAGTGAAAGCCGACAGATCTCGATACTCAAAACAAGAAGCGATTCATACAGGGCGGAAACAGTCAAATGAAACGTGACATGGCGCTCGTTCGAAAAATACTCGAATTCGTTGAAGAGAAAGGCAGACGGCTCTTCAAAGGCGCCGTGTCGATTGAGGGATACGAGCGTGAGCACATCACGCATCATCTTTTCCTGGTCAAGGATGCCGGTTTCATCGAGCTTGGGAAAGACACCCTCGCCGACAAAGGTCCTCTCGTTCTCACCTGGAAAGGCTACGACTATTTGGAAGCACTACGCGTCCATGATCGTTCGGCTCCGCGTCGTTGAGTGCCCCTAAACGATCGCCCACTTTTTGGATAGACGAGTTTTCAAAGCGTCACGAAGTGACCAAACTGTTCCTGCGACCAACATTTGACTTCTGTTGGATCGTTTGCGTTGTAGGTGGTTTTGCGGCTCATTTTTTCGACGAGTCGCTCAGTC
The DNA here is from genome assembly GCA_039025515.1 of Planctomycetota bacterium. Taxonomy (GTDB): domain Bacteria; phylum Planctomycetota; class Planctomycetia; order Pirellulales; family Pirellulaceae; genus Stieleria. The sequence continues at coordinate 4,073 of JBCCOI010000110.1, read as the reverse complement.
TTTGGAAAAGGGTTGTTCATTGGAAATCTGGCCAGCCATTGACCTTCGTCATGGTCAACCTGTTCGTCTACGTCAGGGTGATTACGATCAAAAGACGATTTTCGGGGAAGATCCGACTCAGTTTGCCCTTCGTTGGAAAGACGCAGGGGCGAAGCGTCTGCACCTAGTCGATCTTGATGCGGCCCGTGGTGACGATCCGACGGAGAATCGCAAGGCAGTTGTGAAAATCGTCGAAGCTTGCGGGATCCCGTGTCAGATGGGCGGTGGAGTTCGCGACGAAGATGCGATCAAAAGGCTATTGGATTTGGGGCTGAGTCGATTGATCGTCGGTTCCGCAGCGCTCAAACGACCCGATTGGTTCGCCGAGATGTGCGATCGGTATCCGCATCGTTTGGTCGCCGGCATTGACGCCCGCAACTCGATGGTCGCAACGGACGGTTGGCTTGAAACCAGCGAAACGCCCGCGGTTGAGCTGGCACGAGATCTTCGCAGTCGGACAAAGAACATCGCAGCGATTGTCTATACCGACATTTCGCGCGATGGAATGATGAAGGGGCCAAACTTTGACGGCCTCGAAGAAATGGCGTCGGCAACAGACATCCCGATCGTGGCCAGCGGGGGTGTCACCCACTATGAAGACGTGGAGCGACTGGTTGGTATGGGGATGCCCGCGGCAATCATCGGCAGGTCGATTTATGATGGCGTCATGCAACTGGAAAAGGTCATCGAGATTGCCGGAGATGTCTAGTATGATGGGAAATTGCCGTACCGCTTTGATCTTGGCGGCGTTGATCCTTATTTCCTCGCCACGTCCCGCGACTGCGCAGTTTTGGGAAGATTCCAGCTACAAGGAATTGCCTCCGGTCGGGATTGAATTGGAACGTGGCATTCGCGAGCAACTGGCGAATCGAGCAGCCGGCATCCGCGCTGAACTGAGGTTTGCAGCCAAGTCTTCGGATGATTCCATGACTTGGTTTGCCGACGTCGCCGTGTTCGTTCGTGCTGTCGAGCTTGCCTTAGACCAGCGTTTGTTTTTCAAGAAGAGTCAGCTGCGCGATGCCGAACAACTGCTCGATGAAGCGGAATGCCGTCTCAAGGCGGTAGCGCGTGGCGAGCGCGGGCTACGGTTGCTTGGGTTTTCGGAGGAGCGACGCGAAGAGCCTCAGATGCTAGTTGGCGGGTTTGTTTCTCGAATCGATGACTCCGTTCAACCCTTCGGCATCGTGTTGCCGGCTGCTTTCGAATCGAACGCGTCGCCCTATCGAATGGATGTATGGTTGCATGGTCGAGGTGACACCAAGACGGAGATCCCGTTCATCAAGGAGCGCATGACCAAGCCGGGTCTCTACACACCGTCCGAAACGGTCGTGTTGCATCCATTCGGTCGACACTGCAACGCCTTCAAGTTTGCCGGCGAGACGGATGTCTACGAGGCGATCGATCATGTCTCTGGCCTCGTGGCACTGGACGAAAGCCGTCTGGCGATTCGTGGATTCTCGATGGGAGGAGCGGGATGTTGGCATTTGGCCGTGCATGATCCGACGAAGTGGTTCGCAGCCAACCCCGGTGCAGGATTCGTCGACACCGTCGTCTATCAGGGCTGGAAGTCTCAATTGCCGTTCGAGCTCACACCCGTTCGAAAGAAGCTTCTACGACTCTATGACGTATTGCCATGGGTTTCGAATCTGAAGAATACCAGGGTCGTCGCCTACAGCGGCGAGATCGATAAGCAGAAGCAGGCGGCGGATCGTGTAGTTTCAGCGGCAAACGGAGCGGGATTCAAATTTCCCTATGTGATCGGTCCGAAAATGGGGCACAAGATCGATGACGATTCGAAAATCGTCATTGACCAAACACTCGCTCGGTGGGCGGATGAGCGTGTCGATGGCCCGAGTCCCTCCATTGATTTCATCACGTACACGCTTCGCTATTCGTCGGCAGATTGGTTTCGGGTGACTGGGATGGGAGAACACTGGCGGGCAGCGCGCGTGAAAGCAAGCGTTAACACCGCAGATACGGCGATCCATGTAGAAACAGAAAACGTCACTCATCTCGAGATCGATTTTGCGCGTTGGGGTTGGCCCAAAAAGAAACGTCCCGTTGATCTGAAAATTGACGGCCAGTCCTACCTCGTGAGCGACGCCGGGAACCGACCTGGATTTCAAGTTTCGCTGGCACGCGACGCTCACGACGAATGGACACTTCGCAAAGAGGATGCTTCCGTTTTACGAAAACGACCGGGGCTGCAAGGGCCTATCGACGACGCTTTCTGTGACCGCTTCGTGATTGTGTTGCCAAGCCGCCCGGCAAAACACGGGCGTGTTCAGCGTTGGATTGATGGAGAAATGGAGTATTTGAAGAGGCGCTGGGAGCGATTGATGAGGGGTAAGGTCAACATGGTTCTCGACAAAGACCTGACACAGGAGCAAATCAGAACCAGTCATCTCATCTGCTTCGGTGATTTTTCCAGCAACCGAGTACTTGCCTCGGTGGCAGCATCGCTGCCGATTGATTGGTCACGTGAGTCCATCCGCATGGGTGAACAAACTTTTGACGCTGCAAATCATGCCGCCGTCTTCTGTTATCCAAACCCGCTGAATCCTTCTCGATACCTTGTGGCAAATAGCGGGATGACATTTCGAGAGTTTTCCAACAACAGCAACAGCCGGCAGATCGCAATGCTACCGGACTGGGCAATCATCGATGTCACGCAAGTTGACCGTTTAATCTTCCCCGGTGGTGTCGTGGGAGAAGGTTTCTTCAACGAATCTTGGAAAATCGATGATTGATTCTCATAAACCAATTTCGAATCTTCTTTGCAATTTTTCCATGTTGAACGCGTAGGATCGGTTCAACGAACACCGCGAGACTAATCGGCCTTCATTCTCTATTTCGAGCTGCTTTGCTCGCCAGAAAAGCGTTCACCAATTGCCCAAAGGCCGATACCTCCCCATGCCTCAAAGGCAAGCCGACCCCACAGGACGCAAGCAACCGCGATGAGCGATGAATGCGCTGGCGAAGGGATTGGCTTACAAGATCATTCCCGAAGCCATTTTTATTCTCACGGAAAGGAATCCACTGCAGCCCTAGCGTCGGATGGAACACGATCTACTCCAGATCGTGGCGCGTTCAGCTGCACGTCTCTGTCGCCCAATTCGGGGGCGTGATTGAGATGATTCCTCTGTCGAAGGAGTCGAGTCATGATGACACTGTTTCGAAAAGCCCGTCGGCGGCTGCGTCACTACGCCCTCTGCTGTTCCGTGGCTGCCGCCTCCGTCAGTCTACAAGTCTCTGCGTCTTCAGCCGAGGACTGTTGGTACGCCCCCGATGTCTGTGAAGCGGGCGGCCTTTGCGGTTGGCTCGACGAGTGCCCGGATCTGGCTCCGGCTTCATGTCCATGTGACCTCAAGGCGAATGATCCGGCTCCAAAGCAAGCCGATCAAGCGGAGCAACACTTCCTGACCGTCGTGGAAGGTGACCGGCTCGAAATCGATACTTGCAATTACGACCAATGGCTTGCCTCCGTAGGACTACCGGAAGCGGTTGACGCCACACCCGCAAAGAAAGCACAGTCGATTTCGACGTGCGATGGCTCTTACCGTCGAGTTCGAAACCAACGTCGCCGCACGGAAGTCAATTTCAATGCCGCACTCGCGACGCTCGCCGCTTCCGTCGGCACGGGGAATCCGGTCGCGTTTGGGCACTGGACGGAGCCGTTTGCGATGGTCGGACCAAGTGGAAGCCACCTGCCCGAGCAAATCGAGGAGTTTGAGTCCTGGGTTCAACGCTCATTGGAATCCGCGCAGGACGAGGTGAGCTCTTCATTGCGAAGCTCGATCGCGAGCAGGACGATCTCGCAGTACATCCCGTTCGTTGATTTCGATGGCATCGTTGAGGGTATTGCCGGTACGCCCGAAGACACTGACGAAGTCGGTTCGTTGGCGTTGGTCGAAACGACGCCGTCGTCAGCCAGGTTGAAGGCGAATATGCGAAGGCGTCTGATCGGAACGTCACCCGTGATCATCACGATTGAAGAAGCCCAAGCGTTACCGATCGATGAGATGGTTGCACTC
>JBCCOI010000109.1:0-15070 GCA_039025515.1 Planctomycetota bacterium | reverse complement strand
TTGCTCAGCGGCGGTCCATCCAGCACGAACGCTTGATAGCCGTCCCTTTCCCTGCCGACGCGGCGCATGTTGGATTGGCCCCACATACCGTCGTCGGTTTGGTAGTAGACCGTGCAAACAGAGGGAACTTCGGCACCGTCGGCGCGGGCGCGTATTCGAAGGGTGCCGCTGCTGCCGACGGGAAGTCGTAGTGTTCCGTCGCGGAATTGCAGCCGATCCGGATCAAGCTGCTGCTCCGAAGACGCAGTGACGACGGGAAGGTCGACGCCGACCATCTCGAGGCTCGCCCTCCGCGGCCAACGTTGATCGGAGAATAGCGTCAGCCTTGAGGCGGCCAATGCGAACGCCTTCGGGCTGATGACCGAAAAACCAATCACCATCAACAAAAGTGGTCCCGCGACCATGGCTTTGTTGACGAGTGGTTGGTGACGGAAGATTCGTTCGGGCGCGACATTGCTCGCTTGCTGGGACGCTTGATCGTGAACAAGCCGAAGCAACTCGGGGGCGTGTGCGTCGTGGCTTCGTCCGTCACGGCTGAGCTCGACCGCCGTTACCAAACGTCCTTGCAGATCCGGATGCTGCCGCTCAAGCAAGAGTGCGAGGCTCTCGTCGGGCATGGGTGTACCGAGCCTGGCAAAAAGCAATCGTGCGATGACAACCAACGTGATGAGGCCAACGACGAACAAAAGCAACGTTCTCGCCGAACGAGGCATTTCGCTTCCGCCAACCGTCACGGGAAGGTAATCCACAAGCACGCCGACCCAGAACGCGATCAGCAAAATCGCGGCGACGGCAAGCAGGGAATCCCACACAACGTACCGCCGTATCCGTTGACGGACATCGTCGAGTAGCGTTCGTAGTTTCGGATCAAGCGACGGCATCGGTGAGTTCGGTCAGAGTCGGATCGGGTCTAAGCGAGTCGGTGCAACCGCCGCACGACCCATTCCATGGTAAGGACACTAGCGAGCAACCAAAGCAGACTCGCGTTGCGACGTTCGGCAAACTTCGGATCCGGTGTGCCCGGAAGGATGGTGACTTGTGGCTGGGGCCGCACGGTCTTCTCGATCTGTTGCATGAGGCCGGAGTTGCTCAAGTCGTCGCCCAATGCCCAGTAGCTTCCGCCGGTCAACGAAGCGATCGCAGAAAGCTGCTCGTCATTGCGACGCGGCCGTTCGAGTTCGATTGTCGGCAAGCGGACTTGAACATTTTGCCGAAGCAGAATCTCGGCAAGTCCATCACCGAGCGTCAGTCTCAGTTCGTGATTTCCTGCGGCTCGCACGACGAATCTTCCCGAGTAAGTGCCCGGCTTCGCTTCGCCTTCGGCGGGTGTCAAGCGAACGTCTTCGATCGTGCCGCCGGGTGTGAGCATCTTCGTTTTCACCTCAGGAACCGTCAGAGGTTCGAATTGCTCATCCGTCAAAACGGCTCGAACGGTGATCGTGTCACCGACCATCGCCCGCGGGTTGTCGACCAGCAAGACACCGCGGTTGCTGTCGCGCAAGAGCCGCCCTTCGCTCACCCAACGTATCAGCTTCGTGTAGTAAGCGTCGAAGAACGAATCACTCTCGCGTCGCATCCGCCACATCTCGCCGCTGCCTTGAAAAAAGACGCGTCCGGCACCGTAAAACTGACTCGCCAGATAAACCGGCAGCGTATCGCCGACACGAGTGGTTGGATCTGAGAAATACGCATAGACCTTCGCCGCGGGCTTTGCGGATTTGACCCCGACATAGTCGAAGACCCCGCCAAAAGACTCCCAGGCGACAAAGCTCTCGCCCGGTTCATCAGTGACCCAAAGGAACTCAGCACGTCTGGCTTCCGGTGTAAAGTCGAGCGGCCAAGCGTTCTCGCCTCCGTCGCGGCCGGTACGAACGACAAGTCCACGATTGGAAAACGTGACCGGGAAGAAGCCGGCAATTTTCGACACGCGAGGATCCGTCCTCAACCGTAGCCAACGTTGATGAAAGACGGGCCCACCGACGATCAAAAGGCCACCCGCTTGTGAAGATACCCATCGATCGAGCAGCTCGATCGACTCGGCGGGGATCTTTGTCCAGTCGGGGTCAAACATCACGATGGCGTCGTACTCGAACAATTCCGCTGCCGTCGCAGGAAAATCCGTGATCAACGAATCGGCGTCTTGGCTCATACCCGGCTGACCGGATTGAAGCCAAGTATCGAGTCGAATCGAAGGTTCTCTGAAAAGCAGATTTCGGACGAATCGATACTCGCGCGTCGGCCCGCCCGCGATCGTCATGACACGTAGCTTTCTCGCGACGACTTCGTAACGCGCGTCCCGCACGTTGTCGTTTTCGTTTTGATCTTGTGGAGGGGCGACTAAGCGGAGCGCCAATCGGCGTCGGCCCACGGACTCTGGCTCCAGTTCAAACTTGATGTCTTCAAGCCCACCGTCACCCGCGAGCCGGATCTTCTGAGAATCGACGACTTCCGCAGGCAAGTCCTCTTGGCCGGCGGTCGTCTCGTTATCGAGACCGTCGAGCAGTTGCACTTCAATTTCCATCGGCTTGCCGCCCGTAGACTGCAAAACGGCTGAAACGAAGAACTTGTCGTTGGGATACACGCGACGCGGCGCATCCAGATCGACGATTCGAACATTCGTCGGCGGTTCACTGCTTCCCAAACCGATCGGATAAACCGCAACTTCGCTTCGTCGTGCCGTGGCGGTCGCCGAGGGGATGCTGTTGCCGCCGTTGTTTTGTCCATCGGTCACCAAAATGATGCCCGCAAGGGTGGTCGGATCATGGCTGGCCAGGATGCTGGTGATTGCATCGCCGATTCGGCTCTGAGAGGCAGCAGCAACTACCGCTTCGCTCCAATCGAGCACTTCGAACGACTCCGAGTCGGCCTCTTCGACTTCTTCAACGATCTCAGACGACGGATCGGCGGAAGGTCCGCCGAGCAGCGAAAGCAGCGTTCGCTCGGTTTCGTTGCAGTACCCGATCGCGACCAGGACCGAACCGACAATCAAGGTGATGGCGGTGGCCAAGAGGAGCTTGCCCGTGGTCGGATTACCCGCCGGACCATCGGATCGCTCCGACGCTGTCGACCGACGCGTTCCCGCGCCGTAGATCAGTGAAGCGACGCCCAGAAGAATCGCCAAGACCAAAACCAGCGCTCCGCTGGCGGAAACGACGGAGATCGCCGACTCATCTTCGACGACAATCCCGACCTCGGAATCGGCAGCTTGCTCGGGTTCTTCCGCAGCGAACTTTTGTTCGCTTCGTGTTTCCAGTAACACGGGTTCGGCGGATTCGCCGAACGAATAAACACTGACGCGATGAAGCGCAGAGAGTTTTTCCGAAAGCGATTCTTGTCCCAATAACTCGGCCGCACGTTCCGCTCTCGAGACGCTGCCGACGCGGTCTGATTCAGCGAGCGACATGCTCTGGCTCGTATCAACCAACACGACCACTTCGCTTGGACGCGTGATCTCGCGTTGCGTCCGGCGTTGGAGGTCGAAGAGGAAGAACAAAAGTCCCAAGATGGCGGTGACGCGAAGTGCCATCAACGTCCAACGGGTTGCCGATGGAAGCTCCGCGGTGTCACGACGATAGAAACGAACACAGCCACCGAGCACCAAGACCACGCAGACGATCAGCAGCGCCCACAACCACCAACCGTTGATCGTCGTCGCCCGAACGAATTCATAGACAATTCGCTGCGTCGTGTCCGCCGTTGCCGGGGAAGGACCGTTCATGATTCCGACCTCCCGACGTGTGGTCTGGCAGACAACCCGAACGTTGATCCGATCGAAGCGGATGAGTTCCTGCCCGAAACCGTCGACCGGTCGGTTTGACCGGTGTGATAACTGGCCCAGTAGGCCAAAGCTTGTTCCGCAGCCAGCAGCAATCCCAGCAGAGCAAGTAGCATCAGCCCGACCGAGGAGGTTCCGGCGAACGAGTTCTGCTGCCCCCAGTCTTCGCTGGTGAGAAAGTCTACTTCGATCGGTAGCAAGGCTTGCCGAACGTCGTTTGAACCGACCCGGGCCAAGTCTCCTTCGCCGTTGTCGATCGTGGCAACTTCCGGAACGACTCGGCCACCGCCATCGGCCTTCAACATGGACCATTCGTAGACCCCGGGCCGCAACAGGTCATCAACATTGGCCTCGCTTTCGATCAAACGCTCGACGGGATCGATCCTCAGCACGGACGTGTCTTCGTTTTCGGATTCTGCAACCCATTCGAGCACAACGCGTGGAGGCGTTGATGCCGGAGAGATCAGCTTGACCTCCGGAAAGTACTCGCGGATCGAAAGTCGTTTCTCGATTGAATCCGTGATTCGCCTGGACGTTTCTGCGGAGGCACCACTCCAAAGCCGAGCGTTCGTGAGCAGCAAGAATGGGACAAATGTGGGATCGCCCGTCCAGTTCGTCCAGCCGCTCTCCAGTCCTGTCAACACGGTGACGACTGTCCCTGAATCGAGTTCATGTTGGGTCACCAGAGGCGATCCGTCGCGGCGTTTGAGCACGGTTCGATAAGGCACCAACGAATCATCGTCCTGAACTTCGGGAGATTGAAGCTTCCACGATTTTTCGAGTCCGATCAGGGACAGGATCGCGTCTCCGGCGGAAAGAAGCGGTTCGAGTAGCGTGTCGCGATCGCCAAACAATACATCGCCACTTCGAGCACTCCCGCCGGGAGGCAACTCCAAAATCGCATCCAGCGGGCGGGGCAATAAGCTTCGCCCGTTGGACCATAGACGATCGTTGTAAGTTGGGGCGGAGACGTTTTCACCGAGGAACCAAGCCAGTCCGCCGCCCCGCCGCACATAGTCTTCCAGCGCGATTGCGGCCGTCTCGTTCAACTCGGGCAAATCGATCAGATAAACCGCGCGGTAGCTGGATAGCATCTCGGCGGTGACGCTTCGCAAGTACCCCGGCGGTTTGATATCCGGCACGGCGCCGATTCGTACTTGGCTGCCCGGATCGAGCACGGCGGACAGCGTGTAGGCGTTGGATTCTTGCGAATCCGAGTCAATGACGAGAACTTTCTCGACGTCCGTCAGCGGCAGCGTGCATGCTCGAACGTTATCAACGGCCAAAGCATCGGAAGGCAAGCGAACTTCGATCGCATGCGTCCCTGTTTCGCTGACGAAGACCTGAAACGACTTCGTGACCTCGCCGCCCGGGGGCACCGATTCGAAGACAAGACTGGGCAGCGAGTCAACTTCGCCGCTAAAGTTCTCACCGGGAATGGCTTCGACCACCGAGTCGCCGTAGCGAACCACGCGGCAAGAGAGCGACACATTTGTAGCGGCCGCAGATGAGTAGTTCTTCACGCTCGCGCGGACCACCACGGGAACGCCGGCGACCCAAACATCTTGCACGGGTTCCAGCGACGTGACGGCCAAGTTCCGCTGCGGTTGACTGGCACAGTCGATCATGCGAATCGATACGTCGTCACGGGAGAAGCTTTGCATCGCTTCTGCCAGCCGATCGGGCGTTGCCCAGTCGAGTGACCGGAAGTCGCTGGCGATGTAAACCATCGCATCGTCCGAGGGAGTGGAGGACGCCATCTCACCGGCGAGTTCGAGTGCGGCGACCAAGTCGGTCCGGATCGCTGACGCGTCGGTGGAAACGACTCGAGCGATCAGGCTACTGTCCGTTGCCAGCGTTTGTGCCGCCAGGTCCGCCGCCGCATCGCCGGACGCCGAACCCGCTTTTGCAGCCAGCGACGCGCGGCTTGCCCGCATGACGGTGAGTTGATGGTTACCGTCGCTCGCGACCAAACGCTGTGTTAATTGTTCAAGGGCACCGATGGCCTTTCGATAAGCGGACGTTTCGCCGCCACCGCTTGTGTCGCCCATGGAATAGCTGTCATCCAGGATGAAGACGTGATGCGTCGTTCGCCCGCCGAGGAGATCCAAGATCTGACGCCCGCCCGTCCATCCGCAAAGCATGGCGACAAGCGTTGCCGCGACCGCGATTCGGCAAAGCAACAGTAGAAACTGGCGCAGACGCAGCCAACGCTTCTGCTTGCGATAGCTACTGAGCAAAAAGTCCATTGCCGCCCAGCGTCGCCTTTGGTGACGCAGCATGTTGATCAGATGGACCAACAATGGCACGGCGACAAATGCGAAGCCGGCGATTAAGGCGGGATACAAGAACACGCTTCGGCCTCCTACCGTCGCAAATTGGGAAGTGAGACGCGGTGCGATAAGAAGCGAGCGAGCAGAGCATCGAGTGGCTCGCTGGTACGCACCTGGATGTAATCGATCGAGAGTCGCCCACAAGCGCGACGGGTCTCGCCCAGAAACTCATCCAGCGCAAGGAGGTAGCCGTCGCGAAGCGCCCTCGGGTTACAGTTCAACAGGTCATCCGATTCGAGTCCTTCAAAACGCGTCGCTCCGCTGAAGGGAAAGTCCACCTCGTCGTCGTGCAAGACATGGAACAGAGCCACATCATGACCGCGGGCTCGAAGCACCCGCATGCCCTCGACCAGTGAATCGATTCCCAACAAATCGGAGACGATGACGATTAGTCCGCGTCTGGGGATGGCTTGACCGACTTGCTTGGCCACACGCACGAGATCCGTTCGGCCATCGGCGCCGACTTGTTCCAGTTGCGAAAGGATGCGAGTGAGCTGTTGCTGATTGCTCCGAGCGGGGACAACATCGCGAACTTCCGTGTCAAACGTAAAAAGTCCGACGCCGTCCTTCTGCCTCAGCGCGAGATAGCTGAGCGATGCCGCGATGGAGGCCGAGAAATCAAACTTGTTCGATTCGCCGTCTCCGTAGGCCATGCTGGCACTTCGATCCACCAACAACGTTAAGCGAAGATTCGTTTCCTCTTCGTACTGCTTGATATGCAGGCGATCCTGTCTGGCATAGACCTTCCAGTCGATGTGACGCAATTCATCGCCGGGCGTGTACTGCCGGTGCTGGAGAAATTCGATCGATTGGCCGAAGTACGGACTGCGGTGCATACCGGACAAGAAACCTTCCACAACACGTCGTGCCGTCAATTCCATCCGACGAATGCGCCCGGTGACTTCAGGACGCAAATATTTTTTGGAATCGGGCATCGCGTGAAAGCTCGTCTTCGGTCGTCGGTGTCGCCGCCACGATACGGTCGATCACATCGTCGCTGGTGACTCCGTCACTCTCGGCGGCAAAGTTCACGACCATGCGATGGCGCAGGACCGGCTTTGCCAACTTCTGGACGTCGTCGATCGACACATGAAAGCGACCGTCCAACAAGGCTCGGGCTTTGCTGCCCAGAATGAGAAACTGCACCGCGCGCGGGCCGGCGCCCCAACCAACCAGTTCATCGACGAAGTCCGGAACACCGGCATCGCCGACTCGCGTTTGACGAACGAGTGAGAGTGCGTAGCGAATCACGTGATCGCTGACCGGCACCCGCCGCACGAGTTCTTGCAAACGAATGATCTCGTCGGCCGAAAGAACGGACGCCACCTCGCTCGCAAGTGTACCGGTTGTCCGACGAGCCACCTCAAACTCTTCATCGAAAGATGGATACTCGACGTAGACTTTGAACATGAAGCGATCCTGCTGCGCTTCGGGCAGCGGATAGGTTCCCTCTTGTTCGATCGGGTTCTGCGTCGCGAGCACGAAGAACGGACTCGGCAACGGGTGTTGGGTTCGGCCGACGGTCACCTGCCGTTCTTGCATCGCCTCAAGCAAAGAAGCTTGTGTCTTGGGCGGTGTTCGGTTGATTTCGTCAGCCAGAATCACATTGGCAAACAAGGGACCTTCCATGAATCGAAACCCGCGATGTCCGCTCGCGCGATCCTCTTCAATGATCTCAGTTCCGGTCACATCCGCTGGCATGAGGTCCGGCGTAAACTGGATCCGACTGAACGATAGATCCATCGTCTGGGCAAGCGTGCTGATCATCAACGTCTTCGCCAATCCCGGAACGCCTTCGAGCAAGACGTGTCCGCGACTGAACAGTCCGATCATGATCTCATCAATGACCTCCTGCTGACCGACGATGACTTTGCCGAGTTGTTCGCCGATTTGACGTTTCGCTTCGTTCAACCGAGACGCATCGGCCTCGGAGAGCTCACCACCGGAAGGAGACTCTTTTCCGTCTGAATCAACCGCCATAAAGACTCGCGTCACTTATCCAAGGGAAATGCAAAATTACAGAAAACCATCCGCTAGTGTACTCGACAACTGCCTCACGATGGCCCTCCAACAAGCAGAGATGACGACTCGCTACAATCGCACGCGAGTCATCATGACGACTGGAGGTCGGTTCGCTATGGCTGACACTAAACTCTCCGACGGTACAGTCGATTTGAGAAAGAAAATTTGTGATGACGAAATGCGTGAGAAGTCCGCCTGAACGAAGACTTTGTTTGTGACCAAACCCATTTGAAACGGACTGTTGAAACAAAAGTTCGAAACTCTCGCCACCTTCCGCTACTTTAAACAGTTTCCCTCCGCGTTCATTTCTCGTTTGCGACGAAGGAGTTTCCGTGCCGACCCTCGACGATTCGATCATCCAAGCCGCGACGGTCCAGGGACGTCAGGGGCTCGTTCGTTCGAAATCGCTCGGATTGGTCCTGATTCTTCTATTGGCGACTCTCATCGTCCCAACGTCCGCCCTAGCGGCCAGCTACAGCGAGGCGGAAACACTCTTTCGAAACGGGGAAATTGCTGAGGCGGAAGCCTTGGCCGCCGCGGAGGTCGAACGCGGGATCTGGAATCGGTCTTGGTGGCAACTACTGATTCGCTGCCAGATGAGGACTGGAAAATATGCGGAGGCTCTCGAGACATACGAGGAGGCGATCAGACGCTACCCCACCAGCGTGCCCCTCCGAGCGATCGGGATCGACGTCGCCAACTTCAATCAGCTGCCCGAACGTGCCGCAGAGGAGGCAGCGGTCATCGATCGCTACCTGCAGACGGGTCAACTCGCGTACGCAAATTCGGAGACGCGTATTGCCGCCGGACGCTACTTCTCCAAAGGATTGCTCGATGCACGAATCATTCTCAAGTCGTTTTACGACCGCGTCCTCGAATCTGATCCGGATAACCTCGAAGCATTGATCGCGACCGCGGAGCTTGCGATCGACAAGGGCGATTTCGCCATCGCGGCGGACACGATTCAAAAAGCCAAGCGTCAGCAGTTGGAGGACGCCCGGCTGGATTACCTACTCGCACGTGCACTGGAGGACTCGGATCGCCAAGCCGCGAACGCATCGCTAACGGCCGCGATTGCGGCCAACCCTTCGTACGAGCCGTCACTCTTGATGAAGGCCGAGCTGGAGTTCGACCGCGAGAACTTTGTTGCGGCGGAGTCAACGCTCGAGAAGGCCATCGCGATCAATCCGCTCAGTCCACTCGCGCACGCGCTTCTTGCCGCGATTGCTCACGTCCGCGGTGATTTTGAGAAGGAAAAAGCGCTACGTGAAAAAGCGCTGCTGCACTGGCGGCAAAACCCGGAAGTCGACCATTTCATCGGACGCAAACTTTCTGACCAGTATCGTTTCGCTGAAGGTGCTGCCTATCAGCGACGCGCGATCACCTTTGATCCAAAACACATCGCCGCCAACTTTCAACTCGCACAAGACCTGCTTCGACTCGGTGACACCGATGTCGGATGGGAGCTGGCCGATCAGGTCGGAGAACAGGATCCCTACAACGTCGTCGCCTACAACTTGCTGACGCTGAAGGATCGGCTCGATGGGTTCGAAACTTTCCGTATCGAGGGAGACATCCAGGAAACCATTTTGATCCGCATGGACAAGACGGAACGTGCCGTCTACGGCGATGCGGTCGCACGTTTGCTCGCCGAGGCGCGTGACGTTCTTTGTGAAAAGTATGAGCTGGAATTAGTCCGTCCCGTCATCGTTGAGATCTTTCCGAAGCAAAATGACTTTGCGATTCGTACATTCGGTCTTCCCGGGGGTGATGGGTTTTTGGGCGTCTGTTTCGGCTCGGTGATTACCGCGAATAGTCCAGCGTCACAGGGACCGCGACCCTCGAATTGGGAGAGTGTGATTTGGCATGAGTTCTGCCACGTGGTCACACTCAATAAAACGAAGAACCGCATGCCTCGGTGGCTCAGCGAAGGCATCTCGGTTTACGAAGAACGCCAGCGCGATCCTCGCTGGGGACAATCGATGAACGCCGAATATCGGATGCGGATCATGGGTGAGGGGCTGACTCCGATCAGCGCATTGAGCGGCGCCTTTTTGAATGCAAGTTCCGCCATGGATGTGCAGTTTGCGTACTACGAGTCTTCGCTCGTGGTTGAGTTTCTGATCGATAAGTACGGACTGGAAAGCGTTCGCGGCCTTTTGGATGCTCTTGCGAAGGGAAAGCGAATCAACGAAGCCTTAGCGGAGACGATCGCACCGATCGAACGACTCGAACAGCAGTTCACCGAATTTGCACGAACGCTCGCGATGGAGTTTGGAACGTCAAAATCCGGCGAAGTCCTAACGTTCGATCGTCCCGATTGGCCACCGGAAACGAAGCCCGAAGAGAAGCTCACTTGGGCGACCGGGAATCTGGACAACTATTGGGCCAGACGAGCAATTGCGGATTTGAAACTATCACGATCCGAATTTACATCGGCAATCGATGACCTTTCATTCCTGGTCGAACACCGAGCCGAAACCGCCGAACGGGGCGGCGTGCTCGAGCAGTTGGTCGCGTGCTATACGGCATTGAATCAGTCCGACAAGGAGCTTTCCGCCATTGAATCGTTGCTTTCTAGATCCCCCGATGCTCTTCCGTCGATGAAGCGGCTGATCGAAATCAGATCGGAAGAGTCGGATTGGGAAGCTGTGTTAAAAGTCGCAAACAGCGCGATCGAAGTTCAACCATTCGATCCGGATTTGCACTGGGCCATCGTGCGTGCGTGCGATCAACTCGGTCGTCCCGAAGAATCACTCGGTGCTCTGACAGCACTCGAAGCGATGGACCCGGTTGATGTTGCCGGCTTGCATTTCCAGTTTGCGAAAGCGTTCCAAGCCGCCGGCGAGCCTGAGAAAGCACTCGCGCGAACCATCGATGCGCTACTGATCGCCCCGCGTTACCGCGAAGCCCACGCGTTCCTTTTGGAGTTGGAGTCGGCCGATGAATAAGACGACCATCCATTCGAAGCATCGTTCGCGTTTTCGAAGTCGATTGTTTCCACTACTAACGTTGTGCGTGCTGGTCGCCGGTGTTGCATCCGCGCAGTGGCGGCGTGGACGGTTTCGAACAATTCAAGAGGACCGCAGAGGTGTTCCCACCTGGGAAGTCGATGCGAATTTTCCCGGCGACACGTTCACCTTCGCCAGGGTTCGTTACGACTCTTATTACGGCCGTGCGGGCGGCGCGGGTTGGAGTACAGACTACCCGGACAGTGACCTCAATTTTTCACTTCGCCTCCACCAACTCACCACGATCAAAGTCAACCCGGAACCGGTGATCGTGAATTTGACGGACCCTGATCTTTCCGATTACCCGTTCCTCTACATGATCGAGCCCGGCAGTCTGGTTTTTAGTGAGCCCGAAGTCGAGGGTCTGAGACGCTACCTCTTGGCCGGCGGATTCCTGATGGTGGATGACTTCTGGGGCGATTCACAGTACGCCAATTTGGAGTACGAGTTGTCGCGTGTTTTCCCAGACCGACAACCATTCGAAGTACCGCTGGAGCATGAGATTTTCCATATCGTTTACGACATGGAGGAGAAGCCGCAGGTGCCGGCTGCAAGACGCGGCGGTTACCAACAGTCTTGGGAATACTCTCGTGACGGCAGCGATACAAGAACGCCAAGTTATCGTGCGATCACCGATGACAAAGATCGCATCATGGTCTTCATTTGCCACAACACCGACTTGGGCGATGGCTGGGAACGCGAAGGGGAAAACGAGTACTACTTCCGCGAGTATTCCGTCAAAAAGGCTTATCCCATGGGCATCAACATCGTCACTTACGCGATGACGCACTGATTCATCCACCCCAACAGGAACACTTCAACTATGACTGCTATGGAGTTGGACATCGTCGAACAAATTCAGGAAGCGCGGGGCAAGATCATCGCCGAGCTATCAAAGGCGATCGTCGGTCAAGAAGACGTGATTGAGCAATTATTGATCAGCTTGCTCGCCGGCGGCCATTGCTTGATCACCGGGCCTCCAGGCCTGGCAAAAACGTTGCTGGTCCGCAGCGTCGCACAAGTCTTTCACCTTAAGTTCAGTCGTATTCAGTTCACGCCGGATCTGATGCCGGTGGATATCGTCGGAACGGAGATTCTCGAAGAAACCACCGAGGGCCACCGTGCCCTGAACTTTGTGAAGGGTCCGATTTTCGCAAACGTGATTTTGGCGGACGAAATCAACCGCACCCCGCCCAAGACACAAGCGGCGATGTTGGAGGCGATGCAGGAGCATCAAGTCACGGCCGCCGGAACTCGGTACGAATTGCCCGAACCCTTCTTCGTGCTCGCCACGCAAAACCCGATCGAAATGGAAGGCACCTACCCGCTGCCGGAGGCTCAGCTCGATCGGTTCCTCTTCAACGTCAAGATCGACTACTTACCTGCCGCCGATGAACTTTCGGTCGTCTTGCAAACCACGTCTTCAAAGCCGGAGCCGATCGACCCGCTCTTCACCGGTGAAGACGTGCTCCGATTCCAATCAACAGTTCGCGACGTTCCCGTCGCGACGCCCATCGCCGAGTACGCCGTCAAGCTCGCGCAAGCGACACGGCCAGGGCGTGAAGAAGCTCCCGAGTTTGTGAATCAATGGGTCGGCTGGGGCGCGGGCACGCGGGCATCGCAGACTTTGGTTCTCTGTGCCAAGGCGAGGGCGTTGCTTCAAGGTAGGGCTCACGTGCAAACCGATGACATCGTCGCGCTCGCCCACGCATCGCTCAGGCATCGCGTGCTTCCGACCTATCGTGCCGAGGCGGAAGGCGTGACGATCGAGAACATCATCGATCGGCTACTGGAGACGGTTCCCAAGCCATGAGCGAAGCCGCCGTTCGCGAATCCTCCCGTTCAAGCGTCGATCCCGCCGCGCTGATGAGAATTAAGAGTCTCAAACTACGCGCGAAGACGGTCGTCGAAGGCTTCTTCTCCGGTTTGCACCGCAGTCCGACGCACGGCAGTTCGGTGGAGTTCAGCGAATACCGAGCCTATGTTCCGGGCGATGATCTGCGAAGCCTTGACTGGAAGCTCTACGCACGCAGCGACCGATACTTCGTCAAGAAGTTCGAAGACGAAACGAACCGGCGATGTTATTTGGTTGTCGACCAAAGTCGTTCGATGGGATACGGCTCCATCGGCTACTCGAAAGTCGAATACGCACGAACGGTCGCCGCCACACTCGCATACTTTTTGACCGGTCAACACGACGCTGTAGGCTTGATGACCTTCGATGAGAACTTGGGAACGTTCCTGCCAGCCAAACTGGGGGCGAAGCACTTTCACCAGATCCTCGTCGAGTTGTCGCGTGAAGTCGCGGGGAAAGCCACCGACATTGAGGCACCGCTGCGGCAGGTCACGTCACTTGTTCCTAGACGCGGACTGGTCGTCTTGGTGAGTGACCTTCTTATTCAGCCGGAAGCATTCAAACACGAATTGGCTTCCATGCGAGCACGAGGTCACGAGGTCGTATTACTTCGCGTGCTCGATCCCGCAGAAACGGAGCTGCAAATCGATCAACCCGCAATGATCGTTGACGTGGAAACCGGAAAGCAGGTTTACATCGACCCGACTACCGCGAGGGCAAACTATCAGGAACGGTTCGGACAGCATCGTGAAGCGATCGAGTCGATTTGTCAGAGTGCTTCGGCGGCATTTTATGAGCTATCGACGGATCAGCCTCTCGAAAAAGCGCTCGCAAGTCTGATCGATGCTCAGAATCGAATCGGCCGTGGCGCTTCACGTCGGCATGGAGAGGGGAGTCGCTGATGAGTTTTCTCGCACCGTTCTACCTTCTCGCGACACTCGGTGTCGCGGCTCCGATCGTTTTGCATTTGATTCGGCGGCAACCGAAGGGCGAAGTCGAATTCAGTTCGTTGATGTTTCTCGAACCGACGCCGCCGCGTCTCACCCGTCGCAGCCGACTCGAAAACCTACCGCTGCTGCTGTTGCGTTGTCTCGTGATCGCGGCACTCGCGCTCGCATTCGCACGGCCGTTTCTTCCTTCCACGCAAACCACGGCGACGCAGGAAGCAAAACCGGCGGTAATTCTCTTGGTGGATCGCAGCGCAAGCATGCGACGCGAAGGCCTTTGGGACCAGGCGATTCGGAACGCCAAGTCGGTGATCGATAAGGAATCTTCGTCGTTGATCAGCGTGGTTGCGTTCGATCGCGAGCCTGCGTTGGAGCTGAGTCTTGAAAACGCGGGCGAACTTTCCGCAGATTCACGGCAGTCGGTTGCGCTACAAACCATCGAAGAACTCGAACCCACGTGGTTGGACACTAACCTCGGTGCCGCCATTCGATTCGCGGCGGATCACGCCGCCCGATTCACGCTCCAGGATGAAGCCGGTTCCGGATCGCTAAAGACTCGAATCGTCTTGATCAGCGATCTCCAAAGCGGTGCCGAGATCGATTCCTTGCAAGGGTACGAGTGGCCGGATGGCGTTTGGCTGGAGTTGCAGTCTGTGCGTCCGCAAGTATTCGGAAACCTCAGTTTGAGAGTGCTGCGGCAATCGAACACCGAGAACCGTGAGGAGTTCGATCGCGATCAGCCAAAGTTAAAGGTTCGCGTGAAGCATGCCAGTGATGGGCAAGCATCAATCGCAACGCTCCGCATCGATGAAGACGTCGCATCGAATTCGATTCAATTAGATGCCGGTACATCGAAAGTGACGTTGCTCAATCTTCCCGAGACGGTGTCCAGCGATCGTAAGGCTCGAGTTCAGCTTTCCGGTGATCAAGATGACTTTGATAACAAGTTCTATTTCATTCGTCCGGTCAAGGCGGAACAACGGATTCTGTTCGTCGGAACGGCAACGGAGAGGCAGGACACTCGCGAATCCTTAGCGTTGTTCGCGGAGCAGATTCCTTGGTCGGACGCGACTCGCCGCGTCAGCTTTGAAACTTCAGAAACGGTCGACATCGAGACATCAACGAAT
>JBCCOI010000108.1:0-15181 GCA_039025515.1 Planctomycetota bacterium | reverse complement strand
TTGAAGTTGCGCGTTTCTCACAAACCGGCGCGTTAGCGAGGAAAAAATTGAGATTAACGTGCCTCGCTGACGCGTCGGGTTGCGAAAAACCAATGCCTGAAGCGAAAGCGCAACTTCAAAACTTACGCGTCGGGTTGTGAATAAAGCGCAACTTCAAAAGGGAAAACCGGGATCAAACACGCATCAGTGTCCAAAAAGCTCGACGACAAATCGATTCGATGGCGAACGCAAAAAAGCTCGAACTCGCCGCATTTTGCTTTGCTTTAACCGACCACACACAATCCAGAGACTTAGCGAAATAAAGCATCGCTGCACTTAATTCGCTATCCTCTACAGCAGTTAAGATTGAATGACACGGGGATCATTCGTGGCTGTCTTGTGATGCACTCGGAAGATCGATGTCAAGTTAACGTGAACCCAGATTGGCAATGAATCAAATCAAAGTGAGTCGAGTCAGAGTGATCTTGCTCGCGTGGACGCTGCTCGTCTCGTTTATGGGAGGTGTGTCCGGACGCCTTCACGCCGATTCACCGAATATCGTCTTCTTGCTCGCGGATGACCAATGCACCTACTCGGTTGGGTGCTACGGCAACGAAGATGTGAAGACACCGAACATGGATCAGTTGGCTCGCGACGGCATCCTATTCGACCGTCACTACAACACGACCGCGATCTGCATGGCGAGCCGCGCATCGATCTTTACGGGCATGTACGAGTACAAATCGGGTTGCAACTTTACGCATGGAAAGATGAAGTCAGACGTCTGGCAGCAGTCTTATCCAGTGCTGTTGAGAGAAGCGGGATATTTGACGGCGTTTGCCGGCAAATTCGGAATCGAAGTGGAAGGCCGAGGGCTGTGCGAATCCGACTTCGATTTCTGGGGCGGAGGAAAGGGGCAAACCAATTACACGACCTCCAAAAACCCGTCGATGAAGCGGTACGCCAAAGAGTTTCCACATTCAACATTGTCCTACGGAGCATTTGCGAAAGATGTCATTGATGCGTGTTCAGATCGGAAACAACCCTTTTGTCTCTCGATCAGTTTCAAGGCTCCCCACAAGCCGGCAACACCGGATCCACGCTTCGACGAGGTGTACGCGGGAAAGAAG
Source organism: Planctomycetota bacterium (assembly GCA_039025515.1). GTDB lineage: Bacteria > Planctomycetota > Planctomycetia > Pirellulales > Pirellulaceae > Stieleria. Next base: position 14,072 of record JBCCOI010000108.1, on the reverse strand, counting down.
TTCAAGAAGCCGGCAAACTTTGGACGGCAGTACGGGCTTCACCTCGCTCCGCAAAGCAAGATGGGACGTCAGTATCCTCGCTTCACGGACTGGAATTACGATTCGGACTACAACGGTGAGATGGCGAAGTACCACCAGCAGATCTATGCCATCGATGTCGTCCTCGGAATGATACGGTCCGCACTCCGTGAGAACAAATTGGATACAAACACCGTCATCATCTACACCAGCGACAACGGCTACATTTGCGGATCCCACGGGTATGGTTCAAAGGTTCTTCCTATGGAAGAGTCTTCGCGAGTCCCCCTCATCATGTACGACCCGCGGAATGAAGTATCCGGAAAGAAGGTTCGCTGTCGACAACTGACCGGCAACATCGACTTTGCGCCCACGATGTTGGAGCTAGCGGGCGTCAGCATTCCTGCGAACATGGACGGTAGAAGTTTGCTACCACTCTTCGAGGCTCCCGAAAAGGCTATTCGCGAGCAACTCGCGTTCATTAACGTTTGGGGACCGATCGCAACAACCAGCTTGTCCTGCATCACGCAGCGATACAAATACACTTACTGGTGGTTCGGCAACGAGGAGATGGAACCTGCGGAGGAGTTGTTTGACCTGCAAACCGACCCGTTGGAGCTGGTCAACTTGGCGGGGCATGACACCTCCACACGGAAGCTCGATGAGATGCGTTCGCGGTACGACCTTGAACTGCAACGATGGGATTCGAGTGCAGTTCCCTACAATGGATACCAGCCTTTTGGGAAGCTCTTCGATCGAAAGTTACCGCTCGACGAGAAAGACTTTTGATTCTTGAGGCTGAGATACCAGATAGTTGACGACCCGATGATCGTAGGTTGTCAATGTCACCTTATGCGCAAACCTATGAACGGCCAATCAATTACTAGCGCAGCGGACAAGGCAACGAGCTGTTCATAACCCACAAGTTCTCTCAGGCCAGAGGCCGACAGATCTCTGCCGGGCACTGAAGTGCCCGGAACAGGAATCAAAAACCATATTCTGACGCGCACCGGGCTATCACTTGTGGGCAATCAATTGATGCAACAAGTCCCCATGCCTCCGAACTCATTTCGTCGTCCACAACCAACCGCGCCACTTAAACATTTGCTGTTCCTTACGCTTCCGGTTAAGGTTTTGCGGCACGCTCGACGGAAGCGGCGCTTTCCAGTTAGGTGGTCTCGAAAATAACCGGCTGTCCCTCGGCAAACGTTGATTCGGACTCGCTGCCTTCGACCTTGTAGCGAATCTTGAGCTGCTTCTTCACGCCGGGAACGGGATCTCCGAAGGTGGCGTTGAATGACTCGGGAATCACAATCGCCGGCCCGATTTGTTCCATGGATTTGAGCGTGCTCGTGACATCCTTCACGGCTCCGTCTGCTCCGTAGGATGCCTCCAAGATTTCGATTGCGGGCGGAGACGACCAAATTTTTGCGTATTGACGCAACGTCGCGGTCGACCCTCCCAGCACGCGAACCAATTCGGTGGCAACCTTAATCGCTTCTGGTCGCATCGAAGGTGTCTTGGAAACTTGCACCGCGACGTCCAACATCGAAGAGTGCGGATATCTCTTCACAACATCCAGAATCAACATTCGCTCGGCGTCGCGATCGGCGACAGCAAGTGCGTCTTTCGCCATCCTCAATCGTTGGCCACGATTCATCAAGAATTGGCGTGCGATGCGAAGATGCCCGCGGAGCGCGCGAATTCGGTAGGGGTGATCTTTCTTTTTCGCGATTTCGATCAGCACCGGAGCGGCGTCCACGGTCATCCAAGATCCCAGAAACCTGGTCGAAAGGTCTTGCAGTTCTCGGTCACCTGAAATCGCAGCTTCCCTCATCGCCGCCAGCGCTTTTTGTCCGCCCATCAGCGTCATGATCGACAAGAGTTCTTGTTTCTCGGCCAGAGAACTCTTGTCGGCTGCATCCATCAGCATGCCGGCAACCGCGTCGCGGTCTGGCATTCGAATGCAGGTCGCCTTCAGGGCATCCATGGCGGCTTCGTTCTCCGCGCCGACGGCTTGTTCGATGAGCTCCGGTATCTCGTTCATCGTCGCGACTTGGCCGAGCGCCTGAAACGCTGCCGCGCGGATAGCATCGTCGGAACTCTCGGCAGCTTGCCTGATCGCATCGATGGCATTGACTCGTCTTGCCGCAGCCACTTTTAGCAAGACGACCTTCTCGGCACCGCTTGAGGAATCAAGCTGTTTTGCGATCGCACCATCGAGTGAATCGTCATCAATCGATGCAAGTGTTTTCAAGACAGTCCCCACAATGACGCTATCGTCACTGGCGGCAAGCGTCAGCAGATCCGGAAGCGCGGTCGCATCACCGATCCGTGCAAGACCTTCGATGGCGGCAACCCGTACCACTTTGTCACCCGCTGTTGCTTTTGAGATCAGCATCTCGGCGGCAGACGGATCATCGCGTTCGGAGATCGCGGTCACATAGAGTGCTTGCGTTTGGCCTGATACATCATCAACAGACTTCACGAGTGCATCATTCGCTCCTTCGCCGACCAGTTCGCGGGCTGCCATCAACGCAATCCCTTGACGTTTCCAATCGTCTCTTTGAAGTTCGTTGACGAGCATGGCAACACCGTCAGCTCCGCGAGACAAAATGGAACCTCGCAGAGCCGCGATCACCCTCGGTTTCGCAACGTCTGCTCCGCCCACCATGTCATAAACTTCGGCCGCAGCCGTTCCTTCGCCCGACTCCATCGCCCTCTCGGCGATCAGGATCAAGCCCTCGGCCGCGCCGTTGCGAACGGTTGCGGACGAGGACTTCTTCAACGACTCCGCTAGCGCAACAGTAGCTTTTTCGCCTCCGATGTGGCCCAGCGACACGGCAGCAGACTCGGCAAGCGTTTCGTTTTCGCTAGACAACGCGTTCGCCAGGGCCTCGACTGCAGAAGATGTTCCACGCAATCCGAGCGTGTTGGCGATTCCGACACGAGTTCGGTCATCGATCTCGTCGCTCAAAGCTCCAATCAAAGCCTGGTCAGCTGCCTCGCCGGGGATGGCTTGAAGCGCGATTCGAGCCCAAGACGCGAGTTCCGGATCTCGCAAGAGCGGCGTGAGTGTTTCGACGCAAGCGTCCGAGCCGACGACGGCCAACTGTTTGCAGGCGATTGCTTTCTCGCCCTTGGCCACATCCGATGTGAGCAGTGAGATTAAATCCGATTCTGATGGAAGCGTCGTGTCGGCGGCGCTTGCAAGCGGAGAACAAAAACAAAGTAAGAACGAGAACGTGGTAACAGCAGCGATACGGTTAATCATGGGAATCGTCGAAGTTTGATTGGGGAGATTTGGAGGAAGCAATCGAGAGAAGCGAACTCGCTACATTCGCCAGGGCGCGCGGATGGCTTCGCTCCTCAATCGATTGGCTTCCTCGTCGTTGACGAATCGAGTTGACTCCGTATCGAAGCTCAACTCGCGATCCAGGTACAACGCGATGTTGGCGGCGTGGCAGGCAATGTGCGTGAAGCAGGCCGCTTCAGCATTTGCCGCCGGTTGGCTGCGCGTCTTCACGCAATCAAGGAAGTCGCGAACGTGGAAGGTCGCCGGATAACCTCCAATCTCTTCGATCTTTCGACCGGCCAAAAGTTCGTTGCTGCTGATGACGAACTTGCCGCTGTCGCCGGTTTCGATCCAACCATCATCGCCTTCGAAGCGAACGGGGCACGATCCCAGTGGCAACCAGTCTTTCTCTCGTAAAACCAACTCGACGCCGTCGTCATAAGTGCAAACAATTTCGCCATCGACCGGAGGAGCGTATTTGACCGGAGCGGTGCTGTCGGCGTTTGCGGCCAACTGGCAAAGGTCCACGCAGTGCGAACCCCACTCGAGGACTCCGCCGCCGACAAGTCCGCCACCCTTCTCGAAGTTAAAGCCATCGAGGAACTTCTTATTGAACGGACGGTATGCCGCTGGACCGAGGTACAAGTCCCAATCGACTTCTTCAATCGGAGGAGCATTCTCCGGTGGAAGCCATCCGCTGGTCTTCGCCGTCATACCGCGCGGGTGTGCGTAAACGCGACGAAGTTTTCCGAGACGTCCGCTGGCGGCGAGTTCACATGCAAACGCGAAGTGGGGCAGGTTTCGGCGTTGCGTTCCAGCTTGGAAGATCACGCCGCAGCGCTTCATGATCGCGGCCAGAGCGAGGCTTTCAACGATGTTCTTCGTGCACGGCTTCTCGCAATACATGTCTTTACCGGCGCGGGCGGCCTGGGCAGCCATGGTTCCGTGCCAGTTCGGCCCCGTCGCGATCAGAACCGCGTCGACATCCTCTCGTTGTAGTACGTCGCGGTAATCGCGATACATTTCGCAATCGGTGTTGCCTTGCCGGAGATCCGCGACGGCTTTGATCGATCGACGCTGCGTCTCCTTCACATCGCAGATCGCAAGAAACTGAACATCCGACTGCTCCAGAAAGCAACCCAGATCGTAAGTGCCTCGTCGACCGATTCCGATGCCCGCCAGCGTGATGCGGTCGCTGGGTGGAACCGATTCGCCAGCCCCGAGAACGGTTGACGGAACGAAGTAGGGTACCGTCAGGGCGGCGGCGGAAGTCTTAATGAGTTGTCGGCGTGTGCCGAGCTTGCGATGGCGTTGCTGCGATGGGAAATCGCTCATGGAAGACGCTCCGGTGGGAAGGCTGGGAGGGGGAGAAAACTGCGTCCGCAAGCATCATAACGAGAGCGTTTCAGCTTTGTTGGAGTCTCGCATGAATTGAGTTCAGTTGGCCCGGGAAAAGTCACACTCCGCCTTTTGCAGAAACGAAAAATGCCACGGCGGGAACGTTTGTTCCCGCCGTGGCAGCGATTTGCAGAACTGATTTGGCGTGAGTCTGGATTGATAGTTCTTCGCTAGGACATCACGCCATAGATCGGCTTAGCGATCGGTGAAGTCGAGGTACCACCATCCGTCGTCCCACTCCAACGAGACCTTTCTCCAACCCAACGGTACTTGTGGGTAAGGATAGAAGGGTCCGATGTAGGGCCATGCCGAAGGACTGTACTGCTGCGGGTAAGTCAGGGCAGCGTAGTTCGGGTAGGACGCGTAACCGGGCCAAGCGTAGTTCGGCAGGTTGGGTGCGTCGTAGCGAGGAGCACCCATGCCACCACCGTGGTTCATAGCAACCGGCGTTCCCATAACGGGGGCGCCCATGTTGTGAGCCGCACCCATCATCGGTGCCGGCATCTGTGTCGGCTGTGGTGCAGCCATTGCCGGAAGCGGAGTCATCCGTTGGCTCGCGAGCTGTGCGGGAACGCTAGGCGTTTGCGAGAGAACGGTGATCGACTGATCGACGCCTTGAACACCAGGCGTGCCTTGGGCGATGGAAACGATCTGATCGCGTTGTTGGGCCGAAGCAGCTCGCCCGGTCAACGAGACCACGCCGCCTGAGCACTTGACGTCGACGCCGAAGCCTCGGAGCGCACCTTGCTTTTGGGCCTTGCCAAGAGCGCTGACAACGCCCGCGACGACTTGCTGGTCACTTGTACCGCCGGTCGCGAGTTCAACGGCTGCGGTCGGCTTGACTTCGCCAGGTGCAATCTCGAGAGTCGGCTTCGTTTCCTTACCGAGCATCGAACGCAGCGACTCACCAGCCGCAACCTTCATCGCCTTTGCCTTTGGCTTCATCACCTTCGCTTCCGCTTTGGCAATCGGCTCAGCCGTCTTCACGGCGACTTCGTCGACCACTTTCGCGATACCGTCGATGCCTTCGGCAGCGGCCAATACCAATTTCTTCTGATCTGCTTCGCTGACACTTCCGCGGAACAGGACGACGCCTTTATCCACTTTCATGTCGAGGGTGAAATCTTTGAGAGCGCCCGAATCACGGTTGCTCTTCAGTCGGGTCATGATTTCTTGCGCGATCTCACGATCGCCGCCGAAGGCCGTTGCGGGCCCGAATGCGGTGATCGCAGCGATCGCCAAACCGAGATACTTTCGTCGCATGGGAAATGCCTCCTACAGTTCCAAATCGCTCCGGCCGACGACACGTTCAACGACCCCCCGCGACGTTCGCGGGATTTTCCATCACGGGTGGCATGGCCGCCGGTTTCATCCATTTCGGACCGGTGTTGCTGTTGGAGATCGGCGATCGGTCGTCCCGGCAGGTGCGTTTTTCCGGATTTTGATGCCGAATCAAGCCCGTAAAGCCGCAAATACTTCCCAGATTGCCAAGGGTGTCTGTCCTCACAAAATCACGGAGTCACGAATTCGGCTGCAACAGCTCCCGTCTTGTGAAATAGCAGCCAGCGGACCGCTTCGAAGTCTTGTTAGGAGGCAAAGACATCTCGCAGCATTGACAGACGTTTGGGAATCGCGGTCGAGTGAGCTTCGCTTCCTTCGAATTCAAGCGAAAAGTAGCAGTCGTAGCTTACGGCCGCCAAAGTTTCGGCGACGCGTTTGTAATCAATCTCGAGCGTGTACCAAGACCCGCCGCCGTAGTAGGTTTTTGCCTGAACGAAGACGGTAGACATCCGCAGCACGCTTCTCAGCGACTGCTGACGGAACGGCACATCGCAGGCTACGATAACGTATCGAAACTACCCGTTCACGTTCGCTGGTGTTCTTTCTTGCAGGTCGTCGTCTTTCTTCTGCTGGTTGCCGTCCTTTTGGCGAAAGTGATCGTCGTCGCCCTGAGCGGGTTGACCGACGTTCCTGGCGAGACTGTGCCTGGCGAGTCCGCGCAGTGGTGGGAGCTCGGTACTCGTGTCGCGCAGGGCGATTGGGGACTCCGTCCCAACGGTGACGAGACTTGGGAGCCGCTCTATCCGTGGCTGATCGGGTTGCTGCAGCGAACAACGCCACGGCCGATGTTGGTGTTGATGTGCCTGCAAACGTTCCTTTGGACGGCGACGATGGTGATCGTGTCTTCGCTTTGCGGTCAGCTCGCGAGGCGGCCCGCCGCACCGTTTCTTGCAATCGGCGTTGCAATCGTTTCGCTCACGTCATTGCTTTGGGCGACAAGCGTTTCGCCGGTCTCACTGTTTGCATTTCTGCTAGTCGTTCACGCTTGGCAATTGGTCATGCTGGTTCACCGACCGAGTGTCGGTCGCTCGATCCTTGCTGCCATCTCACTCGGATTGTTGGCCTTGACGAACCAGAACGCTTGTTGGCTCGGTCTCATCGACTTTGTATTCATCGTTGCCAGTTTGGTCTGGCCTATGCCTGGGGACCGAGTTCGGCGACTGTGGGTCACAACCTGCGTCGGAGGTTTATTGCTTTTTCTTCCCATTGCCGGCGTGCTTTATCTCTCTCCATCTACAAATCCTGACCGCACTTGGCCGATGAGGCTCTACGAAGAGGTAACGACCAAGCCGTCGTTGTTTGGAAAGCAATGGGCATTGCAAGCGGCGGAGTATTGGCAGGCAGAATCGAAGTGGATTCCACAACAATTTGAATCGGAGAAGGAGGAGGCCGAAAACCCAAGCGATTGGTCGATCAACATTCCGTATCTTGAGGAAGTCATTCGGTTTCGCCTTTCTCAGTTTCGTGTTGCGAACGCGTGCTTCGCTTTGGTCGCTGCAGCGTCACTCGTTTGGATGATGTGCTCTCGCGCGACCCGGCCGGCCGGAATCTGGCTCACGGGTGTGTTGGCGTTCTTCCAGACGCTTACCGGTTACTTGGGCGAACCCGTGTTCGTGGACCGCGTTGGCGTCGAACCTCTCGTCTTGACCGTCATCCTGGTAGCCGTTTCGATGCTGGCGTTTGAAACGAAGAAGAAACAGGCCGGTCAGCCGGGGAATCCTTCGTGAGCGAACTCACATCTAACGCTGCGACCGTCAAACACTTCATCGGTGGCGAGAAAATAGACTCCCATGACGGTGCGACGTTTGAATCGTTGGATCCCGAGACCGACCAAGCCGTGGCGGTCGTTGCAAAGGCAACCAGCCGCGACGCTGACACGGCTGTGCTTTCGGCGTCCAAAGCGTTCAATCAGTTTCGCAATGCGGCTCCGTCGATCCGTGAGCGACTACTTTACGTTGCCGCCGATGTGCTCGAGAGCAATCGAGATGAGATCATCGGGCGATTGATCCGTGAAATCGGCTCGCCGATCGGTAAAGCAAATCTCGAAATGCAGATCGCCGGCGAAACACTGCGCGCGACGGCCGGCATTGCCCGCCGAGTTGCGGGACGAACATATTCCGCACAGAGTCCGTTGCTTACCGGCGGGCAAGAAGCATTGTCGTTCTCAAAGCGTGTGCCATTGGGCGTGACCCTGGGCATCACGCCCTTCAACGTTCCGCTGATCAAGGGAATCAAACACACCAGCATGGCGTTGGCAACGGGCAATGCCGTCGTTTGGCTGCCGTCGCCAGAAACGGCCTGGATCGCGGATGCGGTGGTCGACGTTTTGGCCGAAGCGTTCGAACGTGTTGGTCTCGACGCCAGCCTGTTGAACGTCGTCCACGGCTTCGGTGGGGAAGTTGGTGATGCACTTGTGTCTCATCCGCTCGTCAAATCCGTCGGCTTCACGGGATCTACAAAAACCGGGCGTCACGTCCAAGCCACGTGCGGCAGGCACGGCAAGCGTGTCACATTGGAACTGGGCGGCAAGAATGCACTCTTGGTTTTGAATGATGCCGACGTGACGGCGGCGATTCAGGCAGCCGTTAAAGGTGCGTTCATCTACCAGGGTCAGATTTGCATGTCCACGAGCCGAATCATTGTCTGCGAATCGGTAGCGGAAGCATTCACTGAAAAATTGGTCGCAGCCGCGTCGAACCTTTCGCTCGGACCGCTAAGCGAGCCGTCAACGGTCATCGGTCCCATCATCAACGCGGACGCAAGAGGCCGAATCGCAGAGCACTTGAAAGACGCGGTCGATCAAGGTGCGACGTTGCTTTGTGGGGGCAAGTGGCAGGGTCACCGACTGAACCCGACCATTGTGCAAGGTGTCACGCCTTTCATGCGGATCGCCACCGAAGAGACTTTTGGTCCGGTGGTCGCACTCGAGTTCGCTCGAGACGAGGAACATGCCGCGGATATTCTGCAAGCCGGTCCGAGCATGTTGGTCGCATCCATCTTCACGCGTCAAATCGATCGCGCCTTGAAGTGGATCGAGACGATCCCCGCGTCGATGGTGCACGTGAATGAAATGACCATCCGCCAGCAGGCCGAAGTTCCATTCGGCGGCGAAGGTGATAGCGGTTTCGGCAGAGAAGGTCTCGAAACCGGCATCGATGACTTTACAACATGGAAATGGGTGACGATTCGCTGATGGATATTTCGCAGGAGTTGGCTGATCGTGTCATGAGCTTGGTGGTCTCGTCCGAGTATCGACCGAGTAAACCCAAACAAATCGCATCAACACTCAAACTGGAGCCGGACGAGTACCGAGAGCTTCGCCGAACGATCAAGCAACTCGTCAACGAAGGCCGATTGATCTACGGCTCCAATCATCTGGTGATCAGCACAGGTGCGATCGGAGGGCCAAAGGACCGCGTGAGGGGCACGTTTCGTACGGCAGCGGGCGGTGAATTCGGGTTCGTTCGCCCCGGTGATTCGGGCGACGGCGATTTTGTCGAAGACCTCTTCGTCCCGCCCGGTCAGACTCGCGGGGCACTGGAAGGCGACGTCGTCGAAGTCAAAGTCACGCCCGGCCGGCGTGGAGGCGGCGAAGCCTCGGTGGTTCGGATCATCCAGCGAGCTCGGCGTCAATTTACCGGAACGTTTCGATTCGTTTCCGGCCGGCCCGCCGTCTTCCTGGATGGAACGCCGCACGATGAGCCGGTGTTTATCGGCGATATTCAAGGCCTGCCGATCGAAAACGATGACAAGGTCTTCGTGGAAGTCGTTCGCTTTCCGGGGCAGAACGAAGACGGCGGAACCGGACAGTTTGAAGGAGAAGCTGTCTTGCTGGAACGTCTCGGCAGCAGCAGCAACCCCAACATCGACACGCTGACGATCATGCGGCAGTACGGACTGCCGGATCAATTTGCCGAGGAAGTGATCGATGAAGCCCGGACGCGAAGTGACGAGTTCAATGAAGGCGACGTACCCGCCGATCGCTTGGACCTCACCGGGAAGCTAACGCTGACCATCGATCCCTTCGACGCGCGGGATTTCGACGACGCGATTTCACTGGAACGCGAATCGAACGGCCACTGGCGGCTCTGGGTTCACATCGCCGACGTCGGTTTTTTCATTCGCCCGGGTGGAAAGTTGGATCAAGAGGCGCGTCGCCGCGGCAATAGCGTCTATCTGCCCGACCGCGTTATCCCGATGGTCCCCGAGATCATCAGCAACCATCTGGCGAGCCTGCAGCCCGAGAAAGTTCGTTTCGCAAAGACTGTCGAAATCGAGTTCACTGCGGAAGGAACCGTCGTCCACACCGAGGTTCATCAATCGGTGATCCGAAGCGACATTCGTTTGCACTACGATTTGGTCGATCAGTTCTTGGCAAAGCCGGAATCGTTCGAAGAGCGTTTCGGCTCGGAAGTTTGCGCGTTGCTACTTCGGATGCACGAACTGGCGAAGATGATCCGGCGACGACGTCTTCGCGGCGGCGCGATCACGATGGACATGCCGGATGTCAAACTGGATTTTGATCGCGGCGGCAAAGTGAAAGGTGCGTATCGCACCAAGAACACGGAGAGCCATCAGTTGATCGAAGAGTTTATGCTACAAGCGAATCAGGCGGTTGCGGCATGGCTGGACGATGCCGGCTATCGGTTTCTGCACCGCGTGCATCCTCCGCCAGACCGCAGAAAGCTTCGACAGCTTTCGTCATTCGTTCGCGACCTGAAAATGGGAATCGATTCGGTCGAGAGTCGGTTCGAAATCCAAGCGGTCATCGACAAAGTTGCGGGCACTCCGCTCGAAGACGCCGTCAACTTTGCGGTGTTGAAAAGCATGAGCAAGGCCATCTATTCACCGCAAGCGGACGGCCACTACGCGCTCGACATGGCACACTATTGTCACTTCACCAGTCCGATTCGGCGTTACCCGGACCTTACCGTCCATCGATTGATCGATCGAATTCGTGACAAACGGGCGTCAGATCCGTCGGCTTCGGCTGATGAATCGATGGGCGTCTTGGTCAACCTCGGCTATCACTGCAGCGACTGCGAACGAAACGCCGCAGCGGCCGAACGGGAGCTCACACTGCTCAAGCTTCTTCATTTTCTCAAGAAACACATCGGGCAAACGATGCCGGCGGTCGTCAGCCGAGTTTTTGCCGACGGTTTCCTGGCGCGGTGTACCAAGCTGCCCGTCGACGGGTACGTCTCGATTGATCAGCTGGCGGGCGATCAATGGCGTTTTGAGAAACGTGGTCAAATGTTGGTGGGATTCAAGGCCCACAACCGCTATCGATTGGGTGATCAACTCACGGTAAAGGTCGCACGGGTCGATTTGATCCAACGCCAACTCCACTTGGAGCCGGTCAAGAATCATTCCGTCGGCAATAGTAAACCCGGCGACCGTCGGGGGCGAAACTCTGGTAAATCTTCCGGGTACGGGGGAAAACGCAAGAAGGACCGGCGACAGAAAGTCAAACGTCGGCGACGTTAGGGTAGAACCGGCTTGCAGTTTGGGTACACTCAACGGAGATGACTCTCGGTTGCTTGCATTGTGATCGGGTTCATCGCACTGATCGTTGACATTTCGGCCCGGCTCTCCTGCCACTCACACGGATTTCGTTGATCGCGCCGATCGTGCGCGATGACGCCGATCCCATGCGTCTGGTTGGTAGCTCATTGGGTACGGCAAGAATCGAGTGGAATTCGCTCGACCGACGACGATCTACGCGATCTGCGGACTGTGCCCCGGAGCCCCCGCAGATTTTATGAACTAAAGACGATCAGCGGTTGACGACTCATGAGCCAAGCCGAAACGACTGAGACGCTTTCACAAACACCTCTCGACGCGTGGCATCGAAGCGTGGGCGCCAAGATGGTGCCGTTCGCCGGCTACGAAATGCCGATTCAGTACGATTCGATCGTCAGCGAGCACACGGCGTGTCGCGAGAAGGCCGCACTGTTCGACGTCTCCCACATGGGACGTTTGCGTTTTGATGGCGAGGGAAGCGCGGAGCTTCTCGATCGATTACTCACCCGAAGGGTCACCGACCTCGCCATCGGTGACGTTAGGTACTCGATGGTTTGCAATGAGCAGGGTGGTGTGCTCGACGACGTCTTGGTGTCGCACTTAAAGACTCCCAGCGACACGAGTTATCACCTTCTCGTCGTGAATGCGTCCAACCGAGCGAAAATCGTCGATTGGATCAAGCAACATCTCGACGCGTTCCCGCGTGTGACCTTCTCCGATCGAACGGAACTGACCGCGATGATCGCTGTGCAGGGTCCACTCGCGATTGAGACCTGTAAGCGATTGTTTTCATTTGATCCATCACGCCTCAAGTACTACCAAGCGACGATCACGGATCAGTTCTCCAAGCCCGTCATCGTCAGTCGCACGGGCTACACCGGCGAAGACGGCATCGAATTGATCGTGCGTGCCGAAGAGGCCACACGTGTTTGGGAGAACGTGCTTCTGGCTGGACGCGATCTGGGTTTTGCTCCTGCGGGTTTGGGAGCTCGCGACACGCTTCGAATGGAGGCCGGCATGCCTCTTTACGGCCATGAGCTGAACGAATCGATCGATCCGATCACTGCCGGGCTTTCCTTCGCTTGCAATTTGAAGGACCGCGAGTTCATTGGGTACGAGTCGATCGCGGCCAAGAAAGCGAACGGTCCAGACCGGCGACGCATCGGGCTTTTCTTGGAAGGCCGACGGCCCGCCCGCGAAGGATGCGAAGTCTACTCTACCGACGGACAGCTAATCGGCGAAGTCACGAGCGGAGGCCCATCGCCGACGCTTGGTAGGCCGATTGCAATGGCCCTCGTCGATTCGCAAGCTGCCTCTTCGCAGGAGTTTGAAGTCGATATCCGCGGCAAGCGTGCGTCGGCGACGAAAACAAAACTTCCGTTCTACAAACGCGGTTAACCTCCGCGTCCTCGTCAAACATCTTCCACCACTTTTCACGTCGTTAAAGGATCATCAACGTGTCACGAGACAAAAGCAAACTGCTTTACGCCGAAACCCACGAGTGGGTCGATGTCGCCGAGGAGGGCGGTCAGAAGATTGCGACGATCGGAATCTCCGCATTCGCGATCGAGCAACTCAATGATCTTGTCTACATGGAGCTGCCAGAAGCCGGAAAAACGGTAAATGCGGGCGAAGAATTTGGTGAAGTCGAGTCGGTCAAGGCGGTCAGTCCGCTGTACAGTCCGGTCAGTGGAGAAATTGTTGATGTCCACGGTGATCTTCCTGACAACCTCGATAACCTGAACACGGACCCGTACGACTTTGGCTGGATCATCAAGATCAAGTTGTCTGACGAATCCGCACTCGAGAAGCTGATGGACTTCGCCGCCTACGAAAAGCAATGTGCCGAAAGCGGCTGAATTTCGATCCCCGTTCGATTCCAACTTTTTAACCACTACCGCAAATCAAGACACAGCATGTCGACTCAAGGCTATCTGTTTCATACCGAGAACGATCGACGCGAGATGCTCGAATCGATTGGTGCGTCGTCGGTGCAAGAGATCATCGATTCGCAAGTTCCTGCCGCGTTGCAGATGAAGCGTGAGCTGGATCTGCCTCCGGCCGCGGATGAGTTGTCTTTGGAAGCAGATCTGCGCGAGATCGCTGTCAGCAACGCATCAGTGTCCAGCCACGTCTGTTTTATGGGTGGCGGGGCCTACGACCACTTCATTCCGGCAGTTGTCGATGAAATCGCTTCGCGCGGTGAGTACTACACCTCTTACACGCCTTATCAGGCCGAAGTGTCGCAGGGCAACTTGCAGGTGATGTTCGAGTACGAAACTCTGATCAGTCAGCTGACCGGACTCGACGTTAGTAACGCGAGCCTCTACGACGGCGGTTCGGCGGCTACCGAAGCGGTTCTGATGGCCTTGGCGTCTGTCAAAAAGCGGAGCAAGGTGGTGACCAGTGATGCGGTTCACCCGCAGTACCTCGAGATCCTCGAAGCCTACCTTGAGAACATCGATGCCGAGTTGGTGATCGTTCCCGCGTCAGACGG
>JBCCOI010000107.1:0-15260 GCA_039025515.1 Planctomycetota bacterium | reverse complement strand
GCCGCCGATCCCCGGTCAGAATATGGTTCTTAATTCCTGTTCCGGGCACTGACGTGCCCGGCAGAGATCTGTCGGCCTCTGGCCTGAGAGAACTTGTGGGTTATGAACAGCTCGTTCCCTTGTTCATTACGCTATGTAGTAGTTGATTGGCGGTCCCTTAGTAAGCTCGTTCAACAGGTCGGTTATTGGTGCCGCCATGCTTCATCCCTTTGGCAGCCGAACACACTGCGCTTCGAACTCGATATCATGCGTGCGAGTTCCATACGCGGTATACCTGCTTCCGAATCCGCCGAGTGAGTGATTGAGTTGTGCCGAATCAGCACCGCAATACGGTTCATCCCCGTGACGAGATCGTTCGCACAATCGATCGTATCTACCACTACGGGATGACGACAACGTCGGGTGGCAACCTTTCGATACGCGAAAGCAATGGCAACATCTGGATCACGCCGGCTCGTGTCGACAAAGGAAACTTAACAAGAGATGATATCGTCTGTGTTCGGCGAGATGGAACCATCGATGGGCGTCACCCACCTTCGTCGGAATTCCCGTTTCACCGTGACATCTACAACGTTCGGTCCGATGTCCATGGAATTGTTCATGCACATCCCTCGGCGCTCGTTGCCTTCAGTATCTGCGGTGAAGTACCGAATACTCGTCTGGTTCACCAGTCGTTTAGCGTCTGCGGAAGGATCGGATTTGCGCCATACGCGTGTCCGGGAAGCGATGAATTGGCCAAGAACATCGCGACGACATTCAGTGACGGCTGTCAAAGTGTGATCTTGGAGAATCACGGCGTTGTTGTTGCCGGTGATGACTTGGGCGAAGCGTTTCAAAGGTTTGAGGCGTTTGAGTTCGCGGGGAAGACCCTCATCCAGGCGAAGCGATTGGGTGGAGTGCGGTTTCTCGACGACCAACGCCTGCGGATGGCAGCGGAGCGAGGCGTCGACTTCGAGACCTTCGACTTTCCGAAACCGACGCCCCTGGAGTGCGAGTTGCGTTCACAGTTATGTCAGTTTGTTCGCCGCGGCTGCAGGCAACGCTTATTGATTAGCACCGAAGGAAGCTATTCAGCCCGCCTCGACGAGAACTCGTTCTTGATTTCACCAACGGGGCGAGATCGTGAGCGACTTGAACGGTCCGACTATGTTCTTGTTGAAGGGGACCTGCGTGAGCGAGGCAAACGAGCAAGCCGAGCGGCGAGGGCGCACCAGTCGATCTATCGCGCCCACCCCGACGTAAACTCGATCGTTTTTGCGCACCCCGTGCATGCGACGGCGTTTAGCGTGACGGACCAACCGTTGGATGTTCGCACGATTCCCGAGAGCTACGTTTTCCTGAGTGATGTCTCGAAAGCTCCTTATGGATCGGCGTTCGGTGATCCATGCGAGATCGCCCAATGTGTTTCCAGCCGTCATCCCGCGGCGCTCATTGAGAACGATGGCGTCGTCGTGACGGGCACAAGTGTTCTTGACGCGTTTGATCGACTCGAGGTTCTTGAGTCCACTGCGGAAGCACTGATCAACGCGAAATCGATCGGCGAGCTTTCCGTCATGGGAGAATCCGTGATCGAGGAACTCCGAGAGAGATTCTCGCTGGCGTGATGTTGTGATTGGCCCACCATTTTTGGTCTGTGTGAAGATGAAGAGAAACGAGAATTGGCATCTTTTGTCGTTATTGATTGCAGCATTCTTTCTAGTCGGTTGCTTTTCGAGCCAAGCCACCGCCGACCGCCCTCCGAACATCCTCTTTATCCTTGCGGACGATCTCGGATGGAGCGATACGACGCTCTATGGAACAACCGACTTTTATCGCACGCCCAACATTCAGAGGTTGGCTCGGCGTGGAATGACGTTCACGCGGGCTTATTCGGCCAGCCCGCTCTGCTCGCCGACACGCGCGAGCATCTTGACCGGCATGGCACCCGCGAGACACGGAATCACGGCGCCACAGTGTCACCTGCCGGCGGTTCGCTTGAAGGTGGGAATGAAAGACGAAGCAGCAGCAAACGCGAAGTGCATTCAACCAGACTCCATCACGCGACTCGATCCCGCCACCACGACCATCGCGGAAACTTTGAAGCAGCTCGGTTACGTGACCGGCCATTTTGGTAAGTGGCATCTCGGTCGTGAGCCGTACTCACCTCTTGAGCACGGTTTTGATGTCGATGTCCCACATTGGCCTGGTCCGGGGCCGGCAGGCAGCTACGTCGCACCTTGGAAGTTTGATGGCTTTGACCATGACCCCGACATCCCGGACGAGCACATCGAAGATCGAATGGCCAAGGAAGCGATCACATTTATTCGGGAGAATAGAGACAAGCCGTTCTTCTTGAATTATTGGATGTTCAGCGTGCACGCGCCGTTTGATGCCAAGAAAGAACTGATCAATCAATACAAAAAAGTCGTCGATCCAACGGATCAACAGCGGTGTCCCACCTACGCGGCGATGATTGAAAGTATGGACGATGCCGTGGGGACGTTGTTGGATGAACTCGATCGCCTAAAGCTCGCTGAGAACACCATCATCGTGTTCGCGTCGGACAACGGTGGCAATGCTTATAGTCTGGTCGATGGTCAACGTCCCACAAACAATCGTCCGCTGCGAGGCGGCAAAGCGACGATGTATGAAGGCGGTGTTCGGACTCCGGCAGTCGTTGTTTGGCCAGCGATTGTCGAGGCAGGATCGATGTCTGATGAGTTTGTGCAAAGTATGGATTTCTATCCCACGCTGATGGATCTAATCGATGAGAACATGCCGCCGAATCAGGTGATCGATGGAATCAGTCTTGTTCCGGCCTTGAAAGGAGAGTCGCTGGCACGAGATGAGCTGTTCACGTATTTCCCACACAATCCGCCCGTTCCCGACTGGATGCCGCCGGCGATCAGTGTTCATTCGGGCGACTGGAAACTCATACGTCTGTTCCATAGTGGCGAAAACGGATCGCACCGCTACAAGCTCTTTGATCTTGCCAACGACATCGGCGAACGAATCGACTTGTCCGAGAAAGATCCCGAGCGCGTACGCGAACTGGATCGATTGATCGACCATCATCTTCAAGACACCAATGCGGTCGTTCCGGTTCCGAATCCAAAGTTCGACCCTGCACGCTACGACGCCACAAAAGAAGGCGAGCCGGCACCAAAGTTCATTATCGGTGCAACTCAAAAACCGAAACGCAAACGGCCATCGAAACCGGTTGCCGGTTGGCGAGCGAGTGGAACCTGCGAACTCTCACTTGCGGACAACGGTCTTCGTGTCGAGAGCCACGGTGGTGACCCTTACATCAGTTGTCAATTGGATGAGCCAATTTCAGCCGGCGAGTTGACGTTGAGCGTTCGTATGCGTTCAAGTTCGGCTGGGTACGGCCAGGTGTTTTGGAAACCTGCAGGTAAACCGTTTGGAGCTAAGCGAAGTAAGCAATTTGAGCCCCTTCATGACGGAAGCGTCCAGACGCATGCCATCGAATTTAAGCCGGAGACTCCCATCGTAGCGATTCGAATCGACCCGTCTCGTGACGTCGGGACCATTGATGTGATCGAAGTTCGGTTGCTTCGCGACAGTAAAGTTCTCCGGAGTTGGAGTTTTTAGTGGCAGTCTCCTCTCTCTTGAACTTTCGACGCTCCGCGTTTTTCTTGGCTCTTCCCGTTTTCGTTCCAATCCAACTCGTTCATTGCGAGGAAATCGAACGCGAGCAACCGAACATCGTGCTGATCGTTGCCGACGATGTCGGCTATTCGGACTTGGGTTGCTATGGCGGTGAGATCGAAACCCCAAATCTCGACCAACTCGCCGCCGAGGGAATTCGTTTTAGTGAGTTCCACGTCAATCCGATGTGTGTGGTCACTCGAACGAGTTTGATGACCGGACATGAGCATTCGCAATCGGATCGATACCGTCACTCGCTGCCGATCGCGAGGTTGATGCGACAAGCAGGATATTCGACGTCGATTTCTGGCAAGTGGCATCAACCCGGAAATCCACTCGACGCCGGATTCGATTCGTTCTACGGATTCTTGGGCGGTGCGATCAACAGTTGGACCGGTTTCGAGGGCCGAAAGCCGGCGATTCAAGTGGACCGGGAAACTCCGTCGGCGGTGCCCGAGGGATGGTACAGTTCGGACGCGTTTACGGATGAAGCAATCCGCAGGATCGATGATTCCATCAGCAAGAAGCAGCCGTTCTTCACCTATCTTGCGTTCAACGCGCCGCACTCACCGCTGCATGCCCCGCGAGAAAATGTGGAGAAGTACTACAAGCGATACGAATCCGGATGGCACACGCTCCGGAGGGAACGCTTTGGGAGATTGAAGGACCTCGGCTTGATCGATGATCGCTACAGGTTGTCGGAACCTGAAGCGGAAGTTCGGCGTTGGGAGGAGCTACCGAAGAAGACGCAGTTACTCGAAAGCCGCCGGATGGCAGCCTACGCGGGGATGCTTGATCGGCTGGACTGGAACGTCGGACGCTTGCTCCGTCACTTGAAAAAGAGGGCAATCGACGAAGAGACGACCGTCATTTTCATGGCGGATAATGGTGGTGCTTACGGCAATGGAGACATACACACGTACGCAAAGCAAACCCCTTGGGAGAAAGACAGTGCGCCATTTGCATCCAACGGATGGTCTTTTCTGAAGAACACGCCGTTCCGCTGGTACAAGTCATGCGCTCAGGAAGGAGGCGTTTCGGTGCCGTTCATTGTTCGTTGGCCGGCACGACTTTCAAAACATGCTGGATCGATTCGCAGGCAAAGACTGCATGTCACGGATCTGTACCCGACGTTCCTGGAACTGGCCGGCGTCCAATATCCAGAAGCCAAAGGTGCTCGTCGGCTCGAGCCTCTTTATGGTAAGTCGATGCTTCCGCTTTGGTCCAACGCAGACTTGGACACACTTGCGATCCATGACGAGATCTTTTGGGGATTCAACCAGACGGGTAAGGGGCTGGTGAAGGGTGATTGGAAGATCTCCAGTATCAGCGATGGTCCATGGCGACTTTACAATATCCAGTCCGATCCGGCGGAAGCCCACGACCTTGCAGAGAGTCATCCCGTCAAGCTGGTGGAGTTGAGTCGGCGCTGGTTTGAGTTCGCAAAGGAACGAACGTCGATGCCACGTTCTTGGAGAATGCCGCTCAATCCCTATCAGGAGGGATGGGGATTTCACCGCATGCGGATGGTAATGCCGGGATACGTTCGAGCGGAACCACCGATGTCATCGATGGATGTTCCGACAGACACCGCATTGACTTTTGTTTTTTCAAAGCCGGTTGAGTTTGAGAGCACACAAAGCAAGGCGATTCGTTTGTACGAGGTTGGCGATCTCGAAACGCCAGTTTGGCAAGCCGACCGTGACACCATGCAAGCCGCCTCCGGCAAACGCAAAATCAGGTTCGATGATCTTCCCCGACTGAAGCCGAACACGACCTACTTTGCGTTGGCAGACCGTGGCTGGATCCGTATAGGCGGCGAGCCGGCGGGTCCGTTGAACGACGGCGCATTCTGGTATCGTTTTCGAACCGGCAGCGAATAGAGAGACTCGAGACGTTTTTAAAACACTTCTGTAGCCGACCTCTGTGAGGTCGGAAGAAAGACCTGCAGCCAGCCTCTTTGACGCCGGAAGAAAACCCTGCAGCCGGCCTCAGTGACGCCGGAAAAACTCTTGGGTTTGCGAAGGCGACCGCAGTCACGTTCTCGGGTCGGCGGCGTTGGGCTGACTTTAGGCATTGCTCGGGTAACGCCAGCAACCCAGTTGCCACTGCTGAAGAATCGTGCAGCGTTCATGCTTGTGCCTGACCTGCGGGCAGTGCTCGCCCGAGAATTCGGACCGGACGTCGGGAAATCTGGGAATCTGTGCCGAAAAAGTCGTCGCAACCGGGATACTTAGCAAACACACTCGCCTAGGCTGTCTGGCTGACCTCATGTTAGCGTTCATCTCGACGACGAATCGAAACTCCATGAAACCACTGAATTGGGCGATCCGGTCGACCCGCTCCTCACGTCCCAAACGACACGGAGATTGGCGAAAGAGCGTCTCGCGGTGTTGCTGCCTTCTGTTTTTGCTTCCGGTTTTGAGTCTGCGCATCGCTTTCGCGGACGAAGCTCGGGCAGATGTCACTGCAATAACCAACGTCCGCATCGAGACGCAAAGTGATGCGGGTTTGATTGAGAATGGCATCGTCGTGATTCGCGACGGGATCATCGAATCCGTAGGGAGTGATATCGAAATCCCCGAAGGTGTGAGCATCATCGACGGAAAAGGTGCGACGCTCACACCCGGCTTGATCGATAGCCAGAGTCGGCTCTGGCTGACGCCGACGTCTCGAAGCGACACTTCCTCAACGGCTGCACTGCGAACCGTCGATGGCATTGATCCGTTCGACGAGTCTTTCAAAGACGTCGCTCGGCAGGGCGTGACATCCGTCGCGGTGGCTCCGCAGAACCGAGGACGCCTCGGCGGAAGCGTTGCATTGATCGCGGCCGGTCCCACCGAAACCATTTTCAACATTCCTTCGCGCGCGTCATTTGCTGAGAAGGAAGAGGAGAAGTCGGAGCCGAAGGAAAGCCCGAAGAAATCGGTGTCCAAGGACCCCACACAAAAGCAACCGCAGCGCATGCCGCGTCGGAGGCCGCCGACGCCGGGTGACAAGAGTGCTGCGTTGACCAGCCGAGTCGCATCCGCTGACGAAGACGACAAAAAGGACGCGGACGAGAAGAAGGAAGGCAAGGATTCCAAAGACGAAAAAACGTCCTCGAAATCCACCGAAGAGAAAGAAGACAAGTCCGACGAAGGGAAGAAAGAAGACAAGGAAGAGGACATTGAAGTTCCCTATTCGATCGAGCGACCACCGGTTCCCTATTCGATCGGCAAGCAGGGATGGATTCTCGCTCCGGACATGGCCGTGCAAGCTTCGCTTGGAATCGCGGCTACGGACGGACGCGGCCGCATCAGCGAGTTCGATGCCTTGAAGAAGTCACTGACCGAAGCGGAGGCCTACCATAAGAAATGGGACGAGTACCGAAGCTGGAAGGCAAAGCAGGACAAGCTGCCGCCCGATCAACGCGCGAAGGTCGAAACGAAAAGGCCGACGACGACGCGGCGATTGACGCCCGAGATGATGCGTCGTCTTGCGGCGATGAGGGCTCAACGATCCGGTGGCGTCCCGTCGAGACCTCCGGTGCCCACGAAGGAGCCGGAGAAAAAGGAAGAGTCAAAGAAAGACGATTCAAAGTCGGGTGAGGAAAAGAAGGACGACAAGAAAGACAAGGTCGTCCCCAAGCCTGACTTTGATCCGGCAAAGGATCGGCTGCGTCCGGTGCTGAAAGGTGAGATCCCGCTACGGATGAACGTCACCGACCAGGCGAGCTTGGAGCGGGCGTTGGAACTGACCAAAATTGCAGACTGCCAGTTGGTGCTCGTCGGTGCGACCCGTTTGATGGATGACGCGTTGGACGAGGTGACTTGGCCTTTGATTGCGGGACCTTGGGTGGGGCAGGACGAAGACGTGATCCGTGTCTGGAAAGAACAGCTTGAAACGGGAGACAAACGCGTTTGCATCGGCACCTTCGGCGGTTCGGGCAGCGAGTCCGGGACGCTGAGGATGCAGGCGGCCGCGGCAGTCGCGGCCGGCATCCACCCGAACGCCGTGATGAGTGCGCTGACGCGTTCCGCTGCGGAAGTTGCTGGTGTGGGATCTTGGTTGGGCCAAATTAAACCGGGGTTCCGGGCAGACTTGGTTCTTTTTGCGGGCGACCCGCTCGACCCGGCAACGCCCGTGCTGCAAACGATGGTGGCTGGCAAAACGATCTACAATGCTTCGGTGCCCCCAAGCCCTGCGGACGATCAATCGGTGATCGCCGTCTCCGGTGAATTGGTAGATCGATTTCAAAGCCTATCAATGCCCAAGTCGTATGTGCTTGAGAGTCGTCGCATCCTTCGTCCTTCCGGCAAGTTCCGTTCAGGAAGAATGACAGTCGTTGATGGTGTGATCACTTCGGTCGCATTGGATCCGTTGAACGGAGGCGCCGAATCGAAAAAGTCGCTATCTGATGAGGCATCGAAGTTGCCGCTGCTGCAGCTTGGCGATCTTGTGCTGACACCGGGGCTTGTTACCGCACACTTATCTCTCAGTTCCGGTTCGAGTACGAGCGAGCCCGATAGTTCCTATTATCTGGCCGGTAACGGATTCGATTTTCAAAGCGGCCGTGTGAGCTCGCTGGTCGATGCGGGAGTGCTGTTTGCAGGGATCGCTCCACCATCCACCAATGTGCTTGCGGGGCAGATAGCGGCGGCGAGACTCGCGAGTGACGAACCCGTCTTTGAACCATCGACCGCTGACAAGATGGTTGTTTCCGCTTCCGCACGACGAAGCGATCGCTTCCCCGCCAGCATGGAAGGCCAGTTCGATTTCATTCGTCGAAGGTTTGCGGGTGATCTGGAACCGAACCGAACGGACATGCCAGAATTCGTCGCGCGAACGATGCGCGAGGAGTCGAAGCAGCGTTTCGAAGAGCTGGCGAGCGGAAAACGTTTGGCGGTCATCGAGGCGCGGTCACCTGCCGAGTTGCGGAGTACGCTTCGGTTGATCGATCGACTCAAGCTGAACGCGAGACTGCTTCTTCCGGAAGAACTCAAGACGGTGCTACCCGAGGTCAAGCGTCGTAAGCTTGGTCTGGTCGTCCGCACGGTCCGCCCGACGGATGCCCTTTGGTACCTTGACGAGATCATCGAAGCCGCCCGAGCAGGTGCTCCGGTGGGTATCGCTGCGGACGATGCCGGATCACTTCGTGCTACTGCTGCCATGATGGTTGGCCAGGGCATGAAGCCTCAACGAGCACTCAAGATTTTGACGACCGAGGCCGCGCGTTGCGTCGGGATGCCCAAAGACGTTGCAACGCTCTCAGTCGGTCAGCCGGCCGACTTTGTCATCTGGTCCGGTCCACCCTACAAACTGACGAGTCGATGTTTGAGCGTTGTCGCAGATGGCCAGTCGATTCGCGACGACAAGAGTGCGTCAGACGAATTGTCGATGAATTCAAGAACGTCGGGAGTTTCGACCCCATGAAAGACATGCCACGAAACAAAGATTCTGTCGGTCTGCGTTTTCCTTTGAGCGTCCGCGTTTGCATCGCCGTTGTGAGTTTGTCTTTCACGATGATCCCGACGTTTGGTGGCGAGAGCGACGTCATCGTGAAAGCTAACAGTGTTCACACAATGAATGGCTCGGTACTTTCACCGGGAATGATTCTGATTCGTGACGGCAAGATCGCCCAGGTCGCCGAATCGATTGAGATCGAAACGATGCCGACGACTGTGGAGGTCCGGCACGTGATGCCGGGATTGGTGAATGCACAGTCTACCGCCGGCTTGGTCGGTTCGGGCGGTGAAGCTTCACGTGAAGTGACGCCTGAGTTCGAAACGGCAGGGATGATCGACTTCGATGCTCGAGATTTTTTGGAAGCCGTCGATGGGGGTGAGACGACGTTGCATCTGATGCCCAGCACGGAAAACGTGATCGCCGGTTGGACCTGTCTGGTGAAAGCCAGCGGCGGTGAGCCGAGCGAGCGCTTCTTGGAAACACGCAAAGGCGTTGCGATCTCGATGTGCTCGGATCCTGCGGGCCGAAACCGATCTCGATCTCGACCGGACAGCATCTACGTGCGACAGCCGACCAATCGCATGGGTGTGGTTTGGATCTTGCGAAACCAACTGCAGCGGGCGAGGACACCGTCTGGCGGAGAAGCCGGAAACGCAACCGGTCCGCTCGTGAAAATGCTTGCGGGTAAAGTCACCGCGTTTGGAGTCAGCCGGACTTCGTTTGATATTCAAACACTCTTGACGATCTCCGACGAGTTCGATTTCGACCCGATTGTCGTCGGTGGACAGGAAGCCTACGACGTCTTGGATGAGCTTGCCGACTCCGGAGCACCCGTGATCTACACCGGCGTCAGCCCCGGCGTGTTTGGACGTGAGGGAAGTGAGCTCTTTTGGGCAACGCCGGTACGATTGTCCGACAAAGACATACCCTTCTGCATCGCCGGCGACGGACTACTCGAGCGGATGAGACTGGCTGTACGTTTCGGTCTCACGCCAGAGCAGGCGATGGCCAGCGTGACCGCTGACGCCGCCGAAGTACTTGGGATCGATAAGAGGGTCGGCAAAATTGCCGTTGGTTATGACGCCGATTTGCTCGGGTTCTCCGGGCCGCCGGCTGAAATGACTTCATCGCTGGATTGGGTGATGATCAACGGACAAGATGTGACGTCTTCGAAGGCAGCCGAGGAAGATTGAATGTGTCGTAAGTTAGATTTCTCGGTTTGCAAACAACGATTCAACCGCCTTCACAGCATGACGAGGCAAAGAATGTTTTTCGGTTTGAGTTCTCATGTGTCGCGTTCCGCGCGTGTCACCAGAGTCTTCTCGGTCGCGATCGCGGTCATCGTTTGTTCCGTGGTCAATACAAATGATGCGCAGGCGCAGTTGGTCGCGGTCAAGGCGGGCTTGGTCGTACCGATCTCCGGCGAGCCGATTGAGAACGGCGTGATTTTGATTCGCGAGGGCAAGATCGAGGCCGTCGGCAAAGACTTGAAAATCCCCGTGGACTATCGCGTCATCCAAGCGGAAGACGGAGTCGTGTTGCCGGGACTTATCGATCCGCACTCGAGCGCGGGGATGAGTCAGGCCAACGAACAGAACTCGAACGTCCCGTTTTTGTCTGTCGTCGATTCGATCGATCCGAGCAGCCCGTACTTCGAGCAGTGTTTGCGAAACGGCGTCACCACCTCGGCAATCGTACCGGGCAACAGCACGATGATTGGCGGGCGATCCGCGATCGTCAAAACCGCCGGCGGCTATGTCAATGACATGCTGGTCGTTCGAGATGCTGGTTTGAAAATTTCGCTGCGGCCGATTCGCGGAAGTCGGATGAGTCACCTCGCACGACTTCGACGAGAACTGGACGTTGCCAAGCGTTCGATCGCCGATGAACTGGCCGCCGAGAAGGAGAAGAAAGAGAAGGAGGAAGCAGACAAGAAGAAGGCTGACGAAAAGTCGAAAGACGAGAAAAAAGACGCGGACAAAAAGGACGAAGAGAAAAAAGAGGGCGAGAAGAAGGACGAGGAAAAGAAAGAGTCTGAGAAGGACGAAAAGTCAGACGAGGAAAAGAAGGACGAAGACAAGAAGCCGGAAGAGGAAGAAGCCGAGTCTCTTCGCCAGTTGAAGCGGTTGCTTCGCGGCGAACAGGAAGCTTTCATCTACTGCGACGCTGCGATGGACGTCGCGCAAGCCATCACGTTGTCTCGGCAGTACGGCTTCAAGGCGAAGCTCATCTTGGATGCGGATTGTTATAAGGCTGCGAAGCTGCTGGCGGAGTCGGACACAACCGTGATTCTCGATCCCGAATTGGTGTTTTGGGAGACCGATCCTCGTACCCGCGAAGACGAAAAGATTGTCGTCACGAAGTTGTTGGATGACGCGGGCGTTGATTTCGTGTTCCAAGCGGACCTCGGAAGCTCGCCACAGTCTGTCGGTAGCGGTTACTTTTGGTTCCAAGCTGCCACGGCCATTTCTTACGGGATGGATCGCAGCGAAGCTCTCAAGCGTCTCACCTTGAGTCCCGCCGAGTTGCTTGGCATCGACAAGTGGGTCGGTTCGATTGAGCCCGGAAAGGATGCCGACTTGGTGATCTACAGCGGTGATCCTCTCAAAATCGACACGTGGGTTTTAAAGACCATTGTCGCCGGCGAAGTGGCCTATGATCGCTCCAAGGACGACAAGCTGAAGCGTTTGTTGGAGGAGCCGCGATCATGAGTGACTCTGTCATGGGCCTGTTCAACAAGGTGTTTCTCGTCGTGGCAATCTGCTGCGTCGGTTTTCAGTCGCATCGTATGGTTGCGGCCGAACCCGACAACGAGCTCGGACAGTGGAAGTCCGCGGCGCGGTCGGTTGAAACCACCGTCTATCTAGTGGACCGCCTTTATTCCGGAAACGCAGAACCCGCGATTGAGAATGCGGCGCTCGTCGTCAGCGGAGGACGCGTCTTAGAGGTGACGCCCCAGGCCGAATTCACATTGCAGCCCGGATGGAAAGTCGAATCGCTTGCCGGTTCGACGGTGATTCCCGGAATGGTGATTGCCGAAACCGGTTTGGTGAGCGGAGGTGATGAGGAACGAACGCTTTCGCCGGAGATTCGGGCGGTCGACGGTTTTGATTTCTTCGCAGAGTACGATTCGCTGCTCGCCAGTGGAATTACCACGGTCCAAGTTTCGCCCGGTCGTAATCGCTTGATCCCGGGCCAAACGGCCGTCGTCAAGCTTGCCGGTGAAGATCAATTTGCGAGAGCGATTTCTGACGTCGAGTCGCTTCGGATTCAACTAACACAAGCTGCTTTCTCGGCACCGACCATCTACGAGCCACCGGTGGCTGCGGTTTCCGTCGAGCGACCACTCGTGGCGACTCGTTTCCAAGTGGCCAGTGACTTGCCTTCGGCCCTCTTAACGGTGCGAGCACTTTGGAAGACCGCCAAACAAGATAAGCCTTTAGAAGATCCCGACGACGAGTTGATTGTCGAAGCCATTTCACCCTTCGTTGGTCAAACGGTTCGCGTCACTGCGCGTTCGACCAACGAGGTTCTCGCAGTCGTGAACCTGATGGATGAGTTGGAGCAACCGTTCATCTTGGTGGCACCATCGCGGGTCGAGCCGGTGATCGACCGACTTGTCGATTCGACGCAGCTGAGGGGCGTCGTTTTGGAACATGATCTACGTCCCGGCGTTCTGACGACGATTTCGGACCCCGAATCAGAGACGCCACTCCCGCTCACGCTTGCTGAGCGATGGCTCCTGTTGCGAAAACGACTCTCGCCTGAGATTCCGATCGCGGTCAAGCCTGAAAGCGACGGCGACCTCCGCGATATGCGTTTTCTGATTTCAACATTGATGAGTCGTGGGACGAGCGACTTTGAAGCACTCGCGAGCGTCACGGCCGACGCCGCCCGGTTGTTGGGCGTGGGCGACTCCGTCGGAACGCTGTTTGCCGGTAAACACGCCGACTTCGTTGTACTCTCCGGCCCGCCTCTTGAACCGGAAACACGCGTCCTGAAAACATTCGTTGACGGAGAACTCGTTTACAACAGTGAACCGAAGTCGACGTCGATTCTGTTGTCCGGTGCAACGGTCTGTTTACCCGGCGGCGAAGAATCGATTGCGGATATTGCCGTTTCGAAACGTTCCATCCGGGCGATCGGCCCCAGCGTGTCGGCATCTCCGGATGGGATGAAGTATCCGTTGGAAGGTTGCTACATCACGCCGGCTTTCCTGGATGCCGGCACCCGGCTTGGAGCGGGACGAGCGATCACCAGCCGAATCTCGCTGGGTGACAAGCTCGGCAAGTATCTCGTTCCAAACGACGACTCCGTCCGCCGAGGTCGCATGGGAGGGATCGGCATCGGTTTGCTGTCTTCGGATTCTCTTCCAAGTCCCGTCGTTGCGTTCAAGTTGTCAGACAATCCTCGCGTGTTGAAAGATCCGGTTGCGCTGCGGAGTCGATTGAGCGGCAACCCGACCACCGGCGAAGCTTCACTGGACAAGACGCTTAAGGGCGCAAAAGCTTACGCCGACTCCTGGGTTGCCTACGATAAGAAGCAGGCGGAATACAAGATCGCGCTGGCGAAATACGAAGCTGAGAAGAAGAAGTACGACGAAGCGTTAGCGAAGAAGAAAAAGGAAGAAGAAGCGAAAAAGAAAGCCGAGGCTGAGAAAGCGAAGGCCTCGGGCTCTTCATCGAAACCGACGGGCTCGCAAAAGCCCGAGGAGAAGAAAGAAGCAACGCCAGAAAAGCCCGAGAGCAAACCACCGGCGACGAAAACAGGCGAATCTTCCAAAGATGAAAAGTCTTCCGATAAGGATGAGAAAAAGGAATCCGACAAGGCTTCCGAACCGAAGCCGCCGCAGAAGCCGACCGCCCCAAAACCGCCGCGAAGCGTTTCGACCTTGGAGCCTTACCGAGCGGTGTTTAAGAAGCAGATTCCATTGATCATCGAAGTGAGCGAAGAGTCGGGTGTGGAAACGGCGCTGAAGGTCGTCGTCGAAAAATACGATTTGAAGCTTGTACTGGCGACCAGCGGCACCGCCTTTTTGGCCGCCGACAAGATCGGTGAAAAGTCGGTTCCGGTGATCGTCGGCCCGACGTTGAATACGATTGATAACGGCCGCTCTTACAATCTGCCGCAATACTTTCGCACTGCCGGTTGTCCGGTAATCTTGCAAACCCGTGCGACGACGGCCGGTGCTTCGTTGCCACAAGTCATCGCCCACGCTGCGAGTCGAGGACTCGGCCGTGGCGACGCAGTTGAAGCGTTGACTTCGGATGCGGCTGAGGTTTTTCAGCTTGAAAAAGTTGGCGAACTCAAACCAGGATTCGATGCAGACCTCACCGTTTTCGACGGTCCACCGTTTTATCCGTCAAGCCGCGTTGTTGGCGTGATGATCGACGGCGAGTGGGCTTATCTGGATTCCGAATTTGATCCGTACACCACATCGAAGGCGGGCAACTGAGATGGATAGCCTTATGCACTCGAAACAATTTTTGTCGATTCCTGCAAGCGCATTCCGCTTCGCATTGGTTGTCATGTGTCTGGTTGCCGCAGCAGTCTCGGCCAAGGCGGAGGACGCGGCAGGTACGGATGCAATGAAGCCAAAGAAGGAGAAGCCTCGATACGCCATCAACGTCGGTAAGGTCATTACCGCCGTCGGTGAACCAATCATCGATGGGCGCATCCTGATCAGTCAAGGAAAGATCGAAGCGATCGGAACGCAGAAGGACTTGGACATTCCGGAAGGCTACGAAGTCGTCGATCACCAGGACTCGTTCGCGATGCCGGGACTGATTGATGCTCACAGCCACGTCGGCGGATCGTTTGACTTGAACGAAATGGTTTATCAGACCAACCCGGAACTCCGGAATTGGGATCAGATCATTCCGCACAACGACGCGTTGAAGCTAGCGATAGCAGGTGGCGTCACAACGGTTTGCTTTATCCCCGGCAGTGGAACCAACATGGGAGGCTGGGGCGCGTTGATGAAAACGGGTCCCGGCTCCGTTGACGACGTGATTATCAAAGCTCCGGGTGTCCTCAAGATCGCTCAGTCCGGCAACCCCGAGCGACGCGGCGGCGAAGTCGGCTCGGGACGCATGGGGATGAACCATGTGATACGACGACAATTGGAGGAAGGCCGCTACTACGTTCGTCAGTGGGACCTCTAT